>JAGAUJ010000011.1 GCA_017620845.1 Rickettsiales bacterium
AAGAACAAGAACTTAAAACAAAATATGAAATGAAAAACAAGATTCTTAGTTCTTCATTGGATAAAGCAAATATGGATAGATACTGTGAAGGTATAGAAGATTCTGCTACTAGGGAATTGTGTGAATCTAATTATGTGGATATGGTAGTTAATGCCGAACAAGGAATCACAGAAACAACAGAAGAACCAGCAACTTTCTCTTCCCCAAGAACCATGATGAGATCTGCTGCTCCAAAAAGAACTGTTGTTAATGATTTATCTGCTTCTCAAAAAGCTCAAAATGCAATGTTATCTTCTATAAATAACAATGTAAATAGAGTTAGATATACAAACAATAAAAACTTAAATAACAGTATTTATAATTCTATCAAAGATAATATTGTTAATGATGGTAATAATGCTGGAAGTATTAATGACTCTATGTGGTATAGTATTAATACAGATATGTTAAGCAATAGAGATGATAAAACAAAATCATCAAGTGGTTCTGTATTAGTAAACTTTGGTTATAATTTTGACTTTATTGATAATGTAAATAGTTCTGTTACTGTATCATTTAATCAAACAAAGTCAGATTTAAAAACATATTCAAAAGATATTCCAGTTAACGCTTATAACTTTGCTTTATCATTATTTAATAAATATAATTTTGGTAATGATATAGTATTATCTGGTATGTTATCATATAACCACAATATAGTTAAAGACGGAAATACTAAAAACATTCAATATGGTTATGTAGATGATAGTACTGGTTCTTATACTACTTCTAATTTTACAAAACAAACAAATAAAAAGCACTACAATGATATTTCATTATCAGTATCTGCTTTATACAATAAAGTAATATTAGATAATGTAAAATTATCAAGTGGATTTGATGTTAATTACTTTACAACAAATAAATTCCATAATGCTTTAACATTATCTCCTGTAATGGAACTTGGTAGTGTTAATGGTATGTATAATAATTTATTATTCCCAGTTGTATATGTAAAATATAATACAAATATAAATAATAAAAATATTAACATAAACAATGGTAGTAATAATAAAGTAAAATTAGATAAAAGTAATGCAGAATATGGTGTTAAAACAAAAATTAATTTACCAAATAAATTAAATTGCGTATTATCATATTCTAATGATTCAAATAGAAATAATAACTTTGGTGCTAATGTTAATATTAATTTCTAGACAACAAATGATATAATTAATTAATATTTATTTATATAAAACTACCCATCAATAAAATTGGTGGGTAGTTTAGTATGTGTAGTGATTTATATATAGTGATTGTTACGGATAGTTAATATTTAAATATATTAATAAGTTTATCTATTCCATTAATACATTTTTGCAAATAATTAACACTATTATTAGATTTACAATAAATTATATTTGAATGTTTATTTGCTGGAAAACTTACTATACTAATTTCTTTTAAATTTATTGATGTTAAAACTCGCCTGCCTTTTTTATCAGTATAACAATTATTTACCGTATAACCTATACTTAAACCATTAACTAACTCATTTTTAACATAAGAATATATATTTTTATTATTATTAATATCTATTTTACCTTCCACATAAAGACCAATATCATCTTCTTTTATTATGTTAAATTTACCTATTACTTTATTTGAATCGTGTTGCCAACATAACTGTATTTCTTTATTATTGATTAATGTATCTTTAAAGGCACCATTTACAATTACATCATTGTAACTGTCAGTAACATTAAAAATACTTGCGTAGCCATAAAAGGTGCCATCTTCATTCTTTAAAGAAGTGTTGATTGTATTGTTTTTGTATTCCATAATTGTTGTAATTGTTTGTAATGTTTGTAATAGTGTATTTTGGTTAATGTTGAGTGGAAGTATATTTTGTGAGTTTATTGTAGATAAAATTTTATAGATTTTTTAAAAAATAAAAGTATTATACAAACAATTAATAATAAAATTAAAATAAATAATTATGACAGATATAGAAATTGCAAGAAACACAAAATTACAAAAAATAACAGAAATAGCAAAAGAAATAGATTTAACCGAAGAAGACATTGAATTATATGGTAATTATAAAGCAAAAATATCACAAGAAGCCATAAATAAAATTAATCAAAATACAAAAAATGGAAAGCTGGTTTTGGTAACTGCAATTAACCCAACTCCTGCTGGTGAGGGAAAAACTACTATGTCAATAGGTTTAGCACAAGCATTAAATAAATTAAATAAAAATGTCATTTTAGCATTAAGAGAACCATCATTAGGACCTTGTTTTGGTATGAAAGGTGGAGCAACTGGTGGTGGTTATTCACAAGTTGCACCAATGGAAGATATAAATTTACATTTTACCGGTGATATACATGCAATTACAACCGCTCACAATTTAATATCTGCCTTGATTGATAATCATATTAATTTTGGTAATAAATTAAATATTAAAAGAGTTGTTTGGAAAAGAGTTGTAGATTTAAATGATAGGGCTTTAAGAAGTGTAATAGTTGGTGTTGGCGATGATAGTGGCGAAGTTAGAGAAGATAGTTTTATGATAACAGTTGCATCTGAAATTATGGCAGTATTTTGTTTATCTGAAAATATGACAGATTTAAAAAATAGACTTTCAAGAATTGTAGTTGCTTATGATAAGGATAACAAAGCAATTACTTTAAGTGATATTAAAGCAGTTGGGAGTGTTGCTGTGCTATTAAAAGATGCAATAAAACCAAATTTAGTTCAAACATTAGAGGGTGTGCCTGCTTTGATACATGGTGGACCTTTTGCAAATATAGCACATGGTTGTAATAGTGTAATTGCTACAAAAACTGCTTTAAAATTGGGAGATTATGTTATAACAGAGGCTGGTTTTGGTGCTGATTTGGGTGCAGAAAAGTTTTTAGATATAAAATGTAGACAAGCAGGCTTAACCCCTGATGCAGTTGTTATAGTGGCAACTTGTAGATCTTTAAAATATAATGGTGGTATTGATAAAAAAGAATTGCAAGAAGAAAATGTAGAAGCCTTAAAACTTGGCTTGTGTAATTTAGAAAAACATATAAATAATATGAAAAAATATAATTTGCCAGTTGTTGTCGCTTTGAATAAATTTAATTTTGATACTGAAAATGAAGTAAATGTTATAAAAAATAAATGTGATGAGTTGGGTGTGGAATTTGCAACTTGCACTGCTTGGGCCGATGGTGGTAATGGCGCTATTGATTTGGTAAATAAGGTTATGACTGCTGTTGAAAATAATAAACAAGAATTTAAATTTTTGTATGATTTAGATTTGTCTTTAAAAGAAAAAATAAAAACAGTTGCAACAGAAATATATGGGGCAAAAAGTGTTGTATTTTTGCCAAAAGCAAGTAAAAAATTAAAACAATATACAGAAGATGGTTTCGATAAATTGCCAATTTGTATAGCAAAAACACAATATTCTTTTTCGGATAATCCAGCACTTTTGGGTGCACCACAAGATTTTACTTTTACAATAAAAGATGTTAATTTGTCTGCTGGTGCTGGTTTTGTGGTTTGTCTTGCTGGAGATATTATGACTATGCCTGGTTTGCCAAAAATCCCCGCCGCAAATGCTATTGATGTTGATGAAGATGGAAATGTGGTTGGGTTGTTTTGATTTTTTATTATAAAATAAGTTTATTATTTTGTAATTGTTTGTGTTGTTGTGTGGATTTTGATTTGTTATTAATATTTTAATATTGATGATATATTATTGATATTTATTTGTAGTTTAAATTACTTGTCCAGTAAGTAAGTGTTTTGTTGCGAATTAAATATAAAAATTAAGTTATTATATTTAGTATAGATAAAATGTTTTATTTATTTTTTTGATAAATAAATAATATGTTAAAATATAAGTTGTAATTTTAGATAAAGAATATATTTAAATAATTATTTACTTAAAATAAAAAATAAATTTATAAAGATATAATAATTTACAGAATAATTTGATACCATTTATCCACCAATTGGTGTTTAATTGCATAAACCAAATTGTAATAGTGATGTATTTTAAGTTAGTTATTGTAAAAACTAACTTAATTATTTACATTTAAAAAATAAAATATATTTTATAACAAGCAGATTATTTATATTAATATGAAAAGTTTAGTAGTAGTTGAATCACCAGCAAAAGCAAAAACAATAAACAAATATTTAGGCAAAGACTACATAGTTTTAGCATCATTTGGCCATATAAGACAATTACCAAAAGAAAATGGAAGTGTTGAACCTGACAACAATTTTCACATAAAATACGAAGTTGACAAAGCATCACAAAAACACGTAAAAGCACTTGTTGATGCCATGAAAGAATGCGATAAATTAATACTTGCAAGCGACCCCGATAGAGAAGGGGAGGCTATCGCTTGGCATGTAGTTGAAGTGCTAAAACAAAAAAAAGCAATCAAAAAAGATACGATTATTGAAAGAGTTGTTTTTAATGCTATAACAAAAGCAACTGTTGAAAAGGCAATGAAAGAAGCAAGGCAAATAGATATGGATCTTGTAAATGCACAACAAGCAAGGGTTGCTTTGGATTATTTGGTGGGTTTTACCTTGTCGCCAGTTTTGTGGAGAAAATTACCAGGTAGTAGATCTGCTGGTAGGGTGCAATCAGTTGCTTTAAGATTAATTTGTGAAAGACAAGCAGAAATTTTAAACTTTAAAAGTGATGAGTATTGGTCTATTGATGTAAATGTTCAAAATACTGAAAAAAAAGATATAACTGCAAAACTTACTGAAATTGATGGTAAAAAAATTGATAAATTATTTATTAAAAATGAAAAGCGAGCGAATGAAATAAAACAAGCATTAGAGTTAGAAAAATATTTTGTTAAAAATATAGATAGAAAAGAAATCAAAAGAAATCCATTTGCACCATTTACAACCTCTACTTTACAACAAGAAGCATCTAAAAAATTAGGTTTTTCTACAAAAAAAACTATGAGTGTGGCACAAAAATTATATGAGGGTATAGATGTTGGTAATGGCGCACATGGTTTAATTACATATATGAGAACGGATGGAGTTTATACTGCACCAGAGGCTATAAAAGAAGCAAGAGAATATATTGATAGTAAGTATGGAAATAAATATTTGCCAGCAAAAGTAATTGTATATCAAAATAAAGTTAAAAATGCACAAGAGGCACATGAAGCAATAAGACCAACAAGTCCAAAAACTACACCAGAGAGTATAAAAAAATATTTAAGTGATGATGAGTATAAATTGTATGATTTAATTTGGAAAAGATTAATTGCAAGTCAGATGGCAAGTGTAATTATGGATCAAGTTTCAATAGATATAAATACAAGTAAACATTTACTACGAGCTGTTGGAAGTGTTGTAAAATTTGATGGTTTTTATATTTTATACAACGAAACAAATGAAGATACAGAGGATGAAAAAACAATAATTTTACCAAATGTAAATATTGGTGAAGAATTAAAATTTAAAAAAGTTATTGCAAAACAACATTTTACAGAACCACCAGCAAAATATACAGAAGCAAGTTTAGTTAAAAAAATGGAAGAATTAGGAATTGGTAGACCGTCTACATATGCAACAATTATAAGTGTTTTACAAGAAAGAGGTTATGTTAAACTTGAAAAGAAGAGATTTATTGCTGAAAATAGAGGTATTGTTGTAAGTGCTTTTTTAAAGACATATTTTCAAAAATATGTAGAGTATGATTATACTGCTAAATTGGAAGATGATTTAGATATTGTATCTAATGGTAAAAAAGACTGGTTGTCTTTGTTGAATGAGTTTTGGGTTCCATTTAAAAATGAAATAGATAAGTCATTGGAAGTTAAAAACGCGGTTGTTTTAGAGGAAATAACGAAGATTTTGAATAATTATTTTTTTATAAAAGATAAAAATGGTAATGTAAACAATAAATGTCCAGATTGCGAAACTGGAACTTTGGGACTTAAAGTTGGTAAATTTGGTGTATTTATTGCTTGTTCTAATTATCCAGACTGTAAGCATACTGAAAAAATAGCAACAACTACTGATGAAGATAATATGGCACAAGATGGTGAAGTTAAAGAAAAATTTGAAAATAAATTATTAGGACAAAAGGATAATTTGAATGTTTATCTCAAAAAAGGTCCGTATGGTTTTTATATTCAACTTGGCGAAGATAATGGTAAGCCAAAACCAAAAAGGGTTGGTATTCCTAAAAAAATGAATATAGAAGAAATTAATTTTGACAAAGCAAATGCTTTACTTGAATTGCCAAGATTGGTGGGAAAACACCCAGATGATAGTGGAGATATAAAGGCAAATATTGGTCCTTATGGTCCTTATTTAATGTGGAATAAAAAGTTCTTTTCAGTAAAAGATGATGATATACTTGATATTACTTTGAATCGAGCTCTTGTTGTTATAAGTGAAGAAAGAAGTAAAAAGAGAGATAAATAAAGTGGTTGTTTATATTATCTAACAAATAAGTAATTGCGATGTATTTATTTGTTGTTAATCTTATGTATTAATGTATTACAATAATTTTATTTTCATTTGGTGCTATTTGTCAGTAATAATTTTTTTTGTAACAATTGCAGATGCAATAATTTGGAAATAAACAATAATTAGCATTGAAAATATTAAATAAATAATCAAGAATATATATTATTAAACAACTTAATTAAATTAGTCTTTTATAATATTATTGTGTCAATTTTAATGTTTGTGGGTTAAGATCTAAAGTTTTATAATCAGTATTTATAATAACTTCAACTCTTCTATTAAGTTGATTTTTTTCATTTTGTTTTGTTAAAATTTTTGGAGATTTAGAACTCAAACTTTCAACAGTTATAAATTCTCTTGGAATGCCATTTTTAACCAATATATTATATACAGTATTTGCCCTTCTTCTTGCTAATGTATTATTATAGATAGGCTTACCAATTCTATCTGCATGACCAACAACAGAGATTTTATAATCCCCTTTTAATTCATTAACATATTTTAAAATTGAGCTTATTTTTACAACAGATTCTGGATTTAATTTGTAGTTATCATAATCAAAGAAAATATCTATTGTTTTTTGTTTTGCAAATTCAATAAAATACAATTCTTCTTCTTTTGTTAAGAATTTTGTTTCATCTTCATCTGGTGCTACAACTTTATTTTGTAAGGCTATATTTTTGTTTTTTTCTAACATATTAGTTAATTTAGTAAATGAATCTTTACATATTGTTGCTTCACCAAGGTTTTTGTTGTTTGTTTCAAAATATAACCAACAGTTAAATAAAAAATACAAATCTGCTAATGTTTCTGGTTTTGTATCTTTCATTGTATCATCCAAAACTAGTGAAAACTTACTTTTTCTGTAATATGCTTCTAAACCAAGTTTAGCAAAATAACTAGAACTTACATAATCATAATTTTGCTTCAATATATCAGAATATCTTAAATATTTTAGAGCCAAAATATCGTTAAAGTCATTACTAATTTCTAATTCCGCTTCAACTCTCCTTAGTCTACTTAACCTACTGCAAGACGGTAGAATAAATAAAATCAGCAATAACAATAACGATATTTTTTTCATTTCTATATTTTTTTATTTACAATTAATTCCAAATTATTTTAATTTCTCTAATATTGCTGATTCATCAATGTAACCTGGAACAAATTCTTCACCAATTAAAAATGCTGGTGTTCCACCAATACCTATTTCATTTCCCAATTGTCTATTGTCATTTAGTCTTTTTTCAATGTCAGTTGCTCTTGTTTTTAAAGTTCTTCTAATTCTTTCAACTGATATTTTAGCTTCTTTTAAAGCATTTTCAATATTATCTATTGATGTTGCTTCGCTATTCATTAAAGCAGAGTGAAAATCTAAATATTTACTTGGAGTTGTCATAGCAACAGCAATTGAATATTTAGCAGCTTCAACAGATACTCCACCAAAAATAGGGAAATCTCTAAATATTACTTTAACATCTGGATCTTTTCTTGCTATATTTTCAACTGCTTTTGATCCCCTTTTGCAATATCCGCAGTTATAGTCAAAGAATTCAACTATAATTTTTTTACCTTTTGGGTTTGCTACACCGGTGTTTTTTTCGTCTCTTATTTTGTCAATGTTCTTTTTGACATTAACTTCCATTTTTTCTTGTTGTTTTCTTTGCATTTCTGCTTGCTCTTTTTCAGCGTATCTTTGAACTGAGTCTAAAATAGCTTTTGGATTGTTGTCTATAAAAGCTTTAAATGCTTCATCTTGACCTGCTTTGTTGCATTTACCAAGTTTTATAAATATAAAAACATTACATATTAATAATATTAATATCAAAATGTAAGCAAATTTTAATTCGCAACTCATATTGTTAAAACAATTTTTTATAGAACAACCTTTTTTTTCACTCATAGTATTCTTGTTAAAGTTATTAATAATCTTATTAATGATATTATTAAAAATATTATTTTCAATAGAAAATTGTTTTGTTTATTGAAATGATTGGTGTAAATATATATTTTTTTATTTATTATATTTCTTGTTTTTTTATTTTTTTATTAATATACTTTCAAGTAAATAATAAAATAAATTCAAAAAAATGACAGAAATACAAAAAAAATACAGTAAATTATCACTAAAAAAAATACTTGGATTAATATTAATGATTATAACACTTATTATTATAATTACAGCGCCAGATATAAAACTTTTATATAGTAAGTGTCCTTGCACGAAAATAAAAAATAGAAATATAAGAAACTTTGTAATGAAAGATATAAATAGAAAAAAATTATTAGATTCTTGTTTAAGTCCGCTTGATAGTTTTGAATATTATAATAATTTATATAAATCAACAATTAAGGCTATATGTGATTTAGAAGATGGAAAATATATAACAAAACAGGATAAAAATAAGTTATTTAATTTGTTAAAACGTGGTAATATATTAAGTCTAAAACAAGATCTAAAAACAATTTCATTAAATATAGTAGATAGCGAATCTTTATCAACTAAATTATTTCTTGATGGTTTAGTTAATGAATTATTGTTTCTTGATAAACAAGCAGAAAAGTCATATATTTTAGCAATAGAAAATAATAAATTTGTTGGTAAATATTATATTCAATTGGCAAAATTATATAATAAAAATTGCAAATATAAAGATTCAATAAATTCTTTGTTAAAAGTATCTTCAATTTTAAATAATAATAATGATAGAACTAATATTGAAGATGTTTACATGTTTTTAGGTGATTTATATTTTAAAACAAGAGATTATGAAAATGCTTTGGTTTATTATTCAAATAATCTTATAACTATTGACGCAAAAAATAAGAATACAGAAAAACATAATGTTGTAACAAAACTTGGTCATATAATGATGATAAGAGGAAATTATTTTGAGGCTATAAATTATTATAAATATGCTTTAAGTTTAAAAAGTAAAAAAATGTCAAAAGATGCTGAAGTAAGGTTATTGTTAAATTTATCACAAGCATATTATAAATATGGTAATTATATTAATGGTTTGAAATTTGCTAAATCTGCTTCACAAAAATCCAGACAAATTCGTGATAAATTATTACACTCAAAAGCGAAGTATAATGAGTGTTTAAATTATGAATATTTAAATGATAGTAATAAAGCACAAAGATCTTGTAGCATGGCCTTGAAAGATGGTTACCAATATATTACTGAAAATAAAACTGATATTGACGGTTATATAAATATTGGTGAAATGCTTGATTACTCTACTTACGTGAGAAATCCAAAACTTGCAAAAACACATTTTGAAAAAGCATTGGGCATGGTCGGTAAAGATGTTTTACAAGAAATATCAATTTTAGAGCAAATTATGTTGATAGATGCATATTCTTCAAGTTTTACAAATGTGCCACAACAATATAAGTATTTGAAAAATCTTTATAAAAAACATGATATTGAGTCTGGTTGTTGTAATGTTGTTTTGAATGCTTTTGTAAAGGAGAGGATGGGTTCGCGAGATGCTGAAAGAGATTATTTGATGGCAGAAATGGACTTGAAAAATAATTATTCACAACTGGCAACATTGTATTCTTATTTAGCAGATTATTATAAAAATAATGGCATGTTAAAAAAAGCATTGATTTATGCAAAAAAATTCCATGAATTAAATACACAAATTTATAGATATGATCATCATTATGTAAAATACTCTTTGGAACAGGTTGAATCTATAACAAAACTTATTGAGCAGAAGGATAGTGCTAAAAAACAAATAAGAAACGTTAAAAAGTAGATTGTTGTTTTAGCTGTTTTGTTTTACTTGAGATTACCCCAAATGTTTGTGTTGGGGTAGTTTTTTGTTGTAATTAAACAAATAATTAATTTGATCTTTAATGTTTAAATAATCAATTGGTTTTGATTTTT
This sequence comes from Rickettsiales bacterium, assembly GCA_017620845.1. GTDB lineage: Bacteria > Pseudomonadota > Alphaproteobacteria > Rickettsiales > UBA1997 > RGIG8782. Next base: position 10,397 of record JAGAUJ010000011.1, read on the forward strand.
AAATTATTGTTTTATTTACTTATATAATTTACAACATCATTAATAGCAATTTTTTCCTCCTTACCTTCATCAAGATTTTTCACAGTTAAAACATTACTTTTTACTTCATCTTCTCCAACAATAATCGCATATTTTACACCAATTTTATTTGCCAAATTCATCTTTTTCTTCATATTATTTGCATAAACAAGTTCAGTTTTTATATTATTATTTAACAACGTATTTTTTAATTTTAAACAATAATTTACTTCATTTTCACTAATCGGAATTACCGCAACTGGTCTAACTTCCACAGAATCATTTTCCAACAAAAGCATCAACCTTTCCACACCACTCGCAAAACCAACTGCGGGAGTATCCATGCCACCCATTTTTTTCATCAATTTATCATATCTACCACCAGCCAAAACTGTGCTTTGAGCTCCAAGATCAGTTGTTGTAAATTCAAAAACTGTTGAGGTATAATAATCAAGCCCTCTAACAAGATTTGTATTTACAATATAATCTATATTCAAAAAAGACAATTTATCTAAAATATTATTAAAAAACTCTTTATCATCATTTGTATAAAAATCACTTATTTTTGGTGCTTCTAACAATAATTTTTTATCACATTCTTCTTTTGAATCCAATATTCTTAAAACATTTTTTTCAAGCCTAATTTTACTATCTTGCGATAAGTTGTTTTTATATTTTTCAAAATATGTTTTTAAAGCAGTTTCAAAATTACTTCTACTTTCTTCGCAACCAAGCGAATTTATTTCAAGAGTTATGTTTTTTAAACCAATAGTTTTTAAAATTGTATTTGCCATTTGTAAAATATCTACATCACCTAAGTATGTAGCATTTCCAAAATATTCAAAATTTATTTGATTAAATTGTCTATATCTACCTTTTTGTGGTCTATCATATCTAAAAGCGGGGCCATAAGAAAATAATTTTAAAGGAAAATTATTATTTAATTCTGGGTTACTTAAAATTGCCCTAACTATTCCTGCCGTAAATTCTGGTCTTAAACTTAAAAAATTATCACTTCTATCTTTAAATTTATATATTTCTTTACTTACAACATCGGAAGTGTCGCCCAAGTTCCTTTCAAATACATCACTGAATTCAATAATTGGTGTAATTATTTCTTTAAAATTGTAAAGTGAAGATATTTTTTTGGCAATATCAACTATAAAATTAAATTTTTTTATATCTTCATTAAAAATATCCCTTGTTCCTCTAACTGGTTGCAACATAATATTATTTTATTTATTATTTGTTAATTTTATTATTGTATGATTATTTATTAAGTCAATAGTTTCTTAGTTATTATTATAAATTATTAATATATTTGTTTAATACATTAAATAATTCGTCATTTAATAAATGTTCATTACTTAAAGAAAATAAACTTTTTTCAAGTTCTTCTACATTAACATTTACCAACAGCGGTTGTAAAGTTTTTACAACAAAATCATCCTTAAAACTTTCATTTACTTTTAACATTGAATATGCACTTTCTTCAATTTCGCCTACACATTCAAAAGGTTTAAAGCCACTTATTCCACATAGTTCTTTAAAGCCTTCAAGTTGTGTTTTATCTTCAAATAGATTTTTACCAAAAATATTTGTTAACTGCTCTTTATTTAAAAATACTGATAAAATTAAAAATACAAATCTACACTTATCACAATCACAGCACCAATGCTCTAATCTATTTTCTATTTTAAAATTTTTATTACAACTTGTAAATACTTCATGATATTGTGTTAATTTAGAAAATAATTTCGCAATATGTATTTCCGATAAAGGTCTTAAAAATGAAATATAATTCAAGTTTGTTAATAAATATTTTTTAAAGAAATTATTTATTTCTTTTTCAAACTCAAAAGATTTGCTCCATTGATGGTTTACAACAACATTGGCAAATTCCTTATTTCCAACATTTGCTGATCTTTCATTTGACATTAAAATTGTATCAAAATTATAAATTATAGCACAAGCAGACATTATAAATGCCAATATTCCACTTATTGGAACGTGTCCATTATAACCACCAATTTGATCTAATATTTTATTTAATTCTAATAATTTACTTGATATTGTCCTTTTTGGATGAAATGATTTACAACCAGATATCTTTATTGTTTCTTCTATACTTTTAGCAATTCCAATAGAGCAAGTTAAAATGTTTGTTGTATCCTTAAAAGTTTTAATAATTTCTAATGTTGTAGTTGAGTCTTTACCGCCACCGATAGGAACAACTATTTTATTTATTAAATCTATATTTGATGCGGTATTATCTATATTTATATTATAAGGAAAATTAATTCTTTCTTTTAAATTAGTAATATTATTTTTACAAGCGAATTCGCCAAGTCCATTAAAGTAGAAATTATTAAAAAATTCTGCTTGTTCTTTATTTAATTCAAATGTGTTGATTTTTATATTATTTACAACAAATAATTTATAATAACTTATACCACAAGCAAGATGTATGTATTTAAAAATATTATCTAAAACTTGTAATTCTTCTGTTTTTAATATTTTATTACTTGAGAATTCAATTTTTTCTTCAAAAAATAATTCATTATTATAAGAATATTTTAATAAAAGTGTTTTTGTTTTTATATCAAAATTATATGAATCAAAAATAAAGGTCGTATATTTATTTGTCATTGTATTTTTCTAAAAATTATTAATCTTTTTTAAACTTTCAGTTATAACACTTTCAAGTGTTAGATGTGGATTTCCATTAACAAGTTTTATTACAATTTGTTGAATTGTATGTTTTTGATAACCTAAACCTTCTAATGCCATAATTGCATCTTTTACAATATCTGTATTGTTTGTTGTAATATCTATACTGTTATTTTCTATTTCTATATTTTTTATATTACTGAAATTTTTAATTAGTGAGTTATTTTTTAATTCGTGTATTATTCTTAAAGCAACTTTTGGACCCACACCAGATGCTTTACAAAATACATCTTTATTTTCATTTGCTATGGCAAAAAATATTTCATTTACTTCTGCAACACTCATTATTTTTTGTGCTACTTTGTTGCCTACACCGCTAACTTTGCATAAAATATTAAAACAGTTTTGTTCATCTTCTGTTGAAAAGCCAAATAGTGTTATAGAGTCTTCTTTTACAACTGTTTCTATTAATAGGCTAATTTTGTCTTTTTTATCTTGTATTTTGTTAAGTGTTTTGGATGAACAAAATACTTTGTATCCAACATCGTTTACATTTAGTATTGTATAATCTTCGTAAATTGTATCTATAAAACCGGTTAATTTGCCTATCATTGTTTTATGTGTTGATTTTTCTTGATGATATTGTGAAATTATAAAAAATCAATTGTTAATTGTTGTTAGAGTTGGGTTGTAAGATAATAATAACTTGACTTATGTATAAAAATGTATTATTATATGATTATAATTAATTTTTATTAAGGAAAAAATGGATAATTTTTTAGAAAGAGTAATGAATTTTCATAAAAGTAGTTCTAATAATTTTTTTGGATCTTTTGATGATTTTTTTACAAATAGCCATGAACAATTTTTGAAAAAAATAAGTAGTCATAATAGTCCTTTTAATTATTGTGGTTGGACTATTAGCATATTTGAAGATGGTAAACCAAAAAGAACTGTTGGTGCAGAATTAAGAAGAAGTGAAAAAGATAGTAATAATTATGATTATAGATATTGTAATATAGAAAATGAAAAAGTAATAGAAAATAAAGAAGAAACAGTTAGTATTGAAAAAGCAAATGAAATTAAAACTGGAATTGGTGCAGAATTAGATAATTTATTTAAAAAAGATGAAACAAAAAAAGTGGAACATAGTCCTTCACAACAAGTAAAAAATGAAAATGATGAATTAAAATCAACATCAAAACAATTAACAGGAGCTACAAGAGAAACGGAAAGTTTTATAAACAAAATTGTTGGATTTTTTAAATCTTTTTTCAGTAAATAATAAGTTTATAACTATGTATTTATTTTTTATAAACAAAAAAATTGACTATAAAAAATTAATACCTATTATTTACAAATATTATTATTAACAAATGTTTATATTTAATGTCAAGAGAGGATGTTATAACAGTTCAGGGAGTTGTTTTAGAATTATTACCAAACACAATATTTAAAGTAAAATTAACTGATATGGATGATACAATTATTACTGCTCATATATCAGGAAAAATTAGAAAAAACAAAATAAGAATATTAAAAGGTGACATAGTAGAAATAGAAATGACACCTTATGATCTTACAAAAGGCAGAATATCAAGGAGATTAAAATAGTGCTTGATTTTATACTTGCTTCTGGTTCACAAGTTAGACTTAAATTATTAAGACAAATTGGAGTTGAACCAAAAGCAATAAAACCTGCCGATATTGATGAAACACCATTAAAAAAAGAAAAACCAATTGATTATGTGCAAAGAATGGCAAAAATGAAAGCTGAGGCTATTGCTGGCGATAATCAAAATGAAAATGTTTTATCTGCTGACTCGATAGTTGTTGTTAGAAATAGAATAATTCAAAAACCAAAGGATAAAAAAGAGATAGAATTATTTTTAAATATGTATTCTGGTAAAAATGTAAAGTGTTATTCAGCTGTTTATTTTATTAAAAAAAATGGTTCTGTTTCTAAAAAACTTGTGTTGACAAAAATTAAATTTAAACACTTAACTTCAAAAGATATAAATGATGTATTGAGTGATGAAAAAAATTTAGCATATTCAAGTGCTGGTGGTTTGTTGTTGGAAGGATTTACAGAGTGTTTGATTAAAAGTATTAACGGTTCATATTCTAATATTTTGGGTTTGCCGTTGTATGATGTTAGAAATATGCTTATATCCGCTGGGGTGTTGTAGTCTTGCATTTTTTATGTATGATGTATTGTGTTATTATATTTTTTGATATAATAACTTCGTTGTTTTGATGGAAAGATTTTAACATGGTGATTAATTAATAAAAATTAATTGTTTGTTTTGTTGTATCTGGAAATAGTTGAATAAAATGAAAAAATTATAAATATCAAACTAATTTTGTTTTAACACCAACCCAACTCAACACTATGCGTAATCTCAATAATTAAGGCAAAAATTCAAAATTATATCCTTGTTTTTTCAAATATTTAATACCTTTAATTACGCCATTTCTTACATCTTGTTTTTCTGGATGATTTATATGTATTAGCAAAATATCTCCGTTTTTAGCATTTTTCATATTTTTTACAATTGTATCCTTTTTGAATGTTGCGCCGCCATCTATTGCTATGGCAAAACCAGCAATATTTAACTGTAAATCATTTATTAACTGTATTGCTTCTGTATCGTAATAAGCAGTTCCCGATCTATACCAATTTGGAATTTTATTAATAATTTTATAAATTAAATTATTACAGTGTAAAATTTCTTCTTTTAATTCTTCAATATTTCTTGTTCCTTTAATACCATAAATTGTTTTACCATTTATTGATGCTGGTTTGTGATTTTTTCCATGATTTTGTATATTAAAATAACCACTGTTATCTAATTCTTTAATGGTATCTATATTATTGTTATATAATATGAATTTTGAAGTTACAAATAATGTTGATTTGATTTTATTTTTTTTAAGAAAATTAATTATTTTCATATCTAATTGTGAACCACTTTTTCCACCGCAGGCATCAAATGTTAAATATATTATTTTGTTTGTGTTTATAATATTATTAATTATTCCATCTTGGTGTTCTGTAAATGTAGCAAAAATATTTTTTGTGTATAATGAAAGTAAAATAGCAGTAATATATGATATTTGTTTAAATTTCATAATATTTATTAAATGTATATATTGGTATATCAATACCATTTTAATTGTTATTATATAAAAGTAAACTAAAATAGGTTGTATTTTTTAAATATAAAATATAATCAAAAATTCCTTGATTTTTTTATAAAACAACCTATAATATGAATATTAAATATACGTACTTAAATGAGATTTAAAGAGAAGAAGTCAGTAAGGGGTTATTATTGGAATGTAAAGGAGTACGACGAGAGATTAGCACTAACAATTCTTCAAAAGACAAAAGTGTCAGAAGTCGTAAGTCGTATTTTGGCAATAAAAAATATAAAATTAGATAATATAAATGATTATCTTGAACCCAAAATTAGAAACTTATTAAAAGATCCATATCATCTTTTAGATATGGATAAAGCGGTAAAAACCATATACGATGCAATAATTAATAAAAAAAAGATCTGTATTTTTGGTGATTATGATGTTGACGGAGCAACAGCGACTGCATTAATGATAAAATTTTTTAGGAGTTTGCGAGTTAATGTTTTTGTTTATGTTCCCGATAGAATAGAGGATGGTTATGGACTTAATGAACAAGCAATAGAGAAATTAAAAAATAAAGGTATAGATCTTATAATAACTGTTGATTGTGGTATATCTTCATATAGTGCAGTTGAATTTGCCAATAGTGTTGGTGTGGATGTTGTTATAACAGATCATCATCTTGGTCCGCTTGAAATACCGAGAGCAAAGGCAGTTGTAAATCCTAACAGATTAGATGAAGAGTCTGAATATAAATATCTTGCTGGTGTTGGTGTTGCTTTCTTTTTATGTATCGCTTTAAATACATATCTTAGAAATAATCATTATTATGAAAGATATAATTTAAAAGAAAAAAATTTGTTGTATTATCTTGATTTGGTTGCTTTGGGAACTGTTTGTGATGTTATGCCACTTGTTAATATAAATAGGGCATTTGTTAAACAAGGTTTAGAAATTTTTAAACAAAGAACTAATGTTGGTCTTACTGTTTTGTCTGATTTAATGGAATTAAAAGAAGTAAATGATACTTACCATTTGGGTTATGTTTTGGGACCAAGAATAAATGCTTGTGGAAGAGTTGGAGATGTAAGTATTGGTAATAGGTTATTGGCTTGTGAGAATAAATATGAAGCAAAAAATTTGGCAGAGCAATTAAATAAGTTTAATATTGAAAGACAAGCGATAGAAAAAGATATATTGACAAAGGCAATAGAAAAAATTGAGCGAGAGGAAATATATAAGGAACCAGTTATTTTTATTTATGGAGATAATTGGCATGAAGGTGTAATTGGAATAATTGCTTCAAGAATAAAAGATAAATATAATAGACCAGTATTTGTTTTGTCTATGGATGATAAAATTGGTAAGGCTTCTTGTAGATCTGTTGATAAAAGTATTGATATTGGATCGGTAATCATAAAAGCAAAAGAACAAGGGTTGTTATTAAGTGGCGGTGGACATGCTATGGCTGGTGGTTTTACTTTTGATGTTGCAAAATTGCAAGATATAAAACGATTTATGCGAGATAATATAAAAGATAGATTAGATACTTATTTAGAACAAAATGATAAGTATGCTGATTTGTTGCTTGATTGTGATGCGGTTAATGAAAAATTGGTTGCTGAATTGGAAAATCTTGGACCGTTTGGAACTGATAATCCAAAACCCATTATTATATTAAAAGATGCAGTAGTGCTTAATACTAAAAAGTTTGGTAGAAATAAGGAACATTTGAGGTGTATAGTTGGGACAAATAATGTATCAAGTCCAGTAAATACTTTGATAGTAAATATATTTAGAGTTAGTGAAAATGATGTTTTATTAAATACTCTTGGAAAAGTTGGAACAAAATGCGATCTTATTGGGACTTTATCAATTAATAAGTGGATGAATCTTAATAATATTCAGTTTATTGTTGATGATGTAATATTGTAGATGATTTGACATCTTTGTTCTTTTTAGATGCGCTGGACTTTGTGTCATTATTTTTAGTCCATTTGTTTGTATTGGTGTTAATATTTAATTTATGTTTTACTGTATTGATTGGAGTAATATATTAATTATGATTATATGTTTTATAGTTCTATCTTTTTTATCAAGAAACAATACATTAATAAAAACAGAAACAACAAAAAGCCCCAAGTGGCCAGTAAGAAATTAATTTTATTTGAAGCCCCAAGTTCAAACAATATATTCTGTGATACAAACAAAGCAACACCTAAGCATATGGTTTTAAAAATCATTAAAAAATAGTTTGCTACTCTTTGGTTGCTATTTGAAAATAATACACCTATAAATACCATCAATACATATAAAAATGGAGTTAATAATAAATTATGTTTTTTTACAATAAATTTATGTGTATCAAAACCAAGAGCATCAAATTCTTTAATGAGTTTATTTAAAGAATAAAGCGGTATTAAATCAATGTCTTCATATTTATTTTGTATTTGTTTTTTCATAAAATCTTGTGAAATATTTGTTTTCAATACAATTTTGTCTTTAAATTCTACTCTTTTATTTTGTTCAAAAATGTTTATGTTATTTAAAATAAAATAATCTTTTATTAATTTCATACTCTCAACATTATATCTATGTTTATATTCGTTGTTTTTATCATTAATTATTATAATAATATCTTTAAATAACAATTCATTTATATATACCCTTTTTGCCCGCACTATAAATTCGTTATGTGTATCTGGGTCAATTTGCTTAAACCAAATACCATCTGTTGATTCTATAAAATATTTATCTTCTTTTTGTGAATATTTATTTTCAATTATTTGTGATTGTTTAACAAGATTTGAAAAAATAAAATTTAAGAAAAATATGACAAATAAACCAATAGTAAAAGCGCATATACTATAAATTTTTAATACTTTCCAAGGTGAAAAATTATTAATATATAAAATAGTTAATTCACTTCTTGAAGATATTTTTATTATTGTAAAAATGACCGCTAAAAGTATAATAAATTGCAAAAAACTTTCTATCATATTTGGTATTCTAAATATGATAATTTTTATTGCATCCATTGGTTGTATTGAATATCTTTGTATTTTTGGGAAAAATTCCATAAAATCTATAATAAATACTAATATTGATATACTTAATATAATTAACAAAAATATTTTAATAAACTCTTTTAATAAATAAAATGTAATTCTTTTTGTTGGAAAATACTTAAACATTTTTTAATTTAATGTTATTAATAAATTTATTTTGTATATAATTAAATATTGTGTAATACAGCGGACTAAATAATAGCAGACAACTTATGTATATGTAAATGTTATTTTTTTGTGATGCTTTAATAAAAAATAAATATAAGGCAAAATTTGTTAAACATAAAGTGTAGGCCCTTATCATACTTTTATTGTCATCATTTCTTGAAAAACTTGTATTTAATATTAAAAGACATGCTAATATTGATAATGTTAATGATAATATTGGAGTAAGTATTCTATTGGCAATTTCTGCTACAACCTTACTATCTGTATGTTTTATTTTATACAATTCCTTTAAGGACATTAGATCAAAATCAATATTCTTATTTTTGTTTGTGTTGTAATATTCCGAAATATCAAGTGTGTATTTGTCAAAATATATTGTTTTTAAAGTATTGTTATTATTAAACTCTTGTAAATTACCATTGGTTAAAACTATATGTGTATTAATTATTTTTCCTTGTTGAGCATAAATAATTCTGTCTGGATTTTCTTTGTCCGTTGATTTTATATATAAAAATATTGAATTTAAGATGTTATTTTTATCTTCTTTGGCATATATAGTTATATTTTGAAAAGTATTAAAATTTGTATTGTTTAATAATACTTTTACTGCATCATTTTTCATTGAATCCTTAATATTTTCAAACTTTATATTACTTAATACTAAAAAATGTAATGTTATACTATACGAAATTATTAATATAAATATTGACATCATTAGTATTGGTGTTATTAAATGCATTGTTTTTAATCCAGAGTTTTGGAAAATTATTAATTCATTGTTTTTAATTAATTTGTTGTATAAAAATATTGTGGACACAAAAGCACTTACTGGTATTGTTAACATCAGTAAGTTTGGTAAAATATTTAATATAATTGTAATAAAATTTTTAATATTTAGTCCGTATTCAGTTATGTAATATATATATCTAATTATTCTTGTTATCCATATAATAGATGTTAGTATAAATAACATTAAAATAAAATATTTTAGTAAATTTTTTAACAAATATCTTATATATATTTTCAATTAAATCTTGTTTTTTTTATTTTGTTAATTATACTAAATTATAAATTTTTTAAGTAAATAAAAAAATAGAAAATGAATATAAAAAACTCAGTGCATTTACAGGATTTTCCAAATATAGAAAATTTTAAACCAGATAATGAATTATTGGATGTAATGGATAAAGTTAGAGCGATATGCAGTTGTGCTCTTTATGTTAGAGATAAACATAATTTAAGGGTTAGATTACCATTAAATAAGATGATCGTTATAAGTCCAGATTCTTCTGATATAAGTAATTTTGTTGATATTATAGCAGATGAAATTAATGTAAAAAATATTGAATTCAATGATAATATTGAAGAATTTGGTGAGAAAAAATTGGTTTTAAATTTCCAGAAAATAGGTAAGAAAGTTGGTGCGAAAATGCCAAATGTAATGAAATTGGCTAATAGTGGTAAATGGGAAATTAAAGATGATTTATTGATTATTGATGAATTTAAACTTGCAAATGATGAATACTCTATAAAGTTGGAAACTAAAAAAGAAAATGTTTTTGCTGTTGATGGATATGATATTCTAATTATGCTTGATTTAAATATAACTGAAGAATTGGAACAAGAGGGCACAGCAAGAGATTTAGTAAGATTAATACAACAATTTAGAAAAGATGTAAAATTGGATATAAGTGATAAAATTAGTTTAGTTATAAAAACAAATTATGACTTTTTAAAGGACTCAATTAATAATTTTAAAGAATATATACAAGAACAAACTTTATCGGTTGATTTAATGATTACAAAAGATGAATTGAATACAGATTTTTCTTTTTGTGAAGAAATGAGTAATAATATTGTTCAAGTTGGGTTTTCAGTAATAAAATAGGATAGATATGGATATTAAAAAAAATATTTTATATGTAGTTCCAACAATGAATAGTGGTGGTGTTGAGGTTGGTATATTGGAGCTGGCAAAGAAAAATTTTGAAGAAGGGAACAAAATTAATATGTTTTTGTTGAGTTTTGGTGGAAAAATGATTAGTAGATTAGTTAGTTATGGAGTAAAATGTTTTAATGTAAATGTTAAAAGCAAAAACCCTATAACTATAATCAAAAATATAAAAAAAATTAAGCAAATAATACAAGAAAATGATATAAATATAGTTCAAGCAGAGTCAAGAGCGCCGGCTTGGAGTTGTTATTTTGCTTGTAAAAAATTAAATATTCCAATGATTACAACTGTTCATGGTTTATATGATAGCACAAATTTTTTGAAAAGACTTTATAATTCTTCTATATTTAGAGGAAATCCAATAATAACTGTTTCAAATTTTGCAAAAGATTATTCAATAAAGTATTATAAAAAATATATATATAAAAAACAGTTTAGAAAAGATGTTGAAGTTGTATATAGGGCAATTGATACTGATGTTTATAATGAAGATAATGTTTCTGTGACAAGGGTTTTAGAATTACAAAAAAAATTGAGATTGCCAGATGATAAAGTAATTATAACATTGCCAGCAAGATTTGCTAAACAAAAGGGGCAGGATTATTTTTTGAGAGTTTTAAAATTTATAAAAAATACAAATTATTTTTGTGTTATTATTGGTGATGATAAGAAAAAACCAAAATATGTGAAATATATTGAAAAGTTGATATATAAATACAATTTACAAAAAAATGTTGGTATATATGGCAATATAAGTGATATGCCTGCTTTGTATAAGTTATCAAATGTTGTTGTATCATCAAGTATAAAGCCGGAGTCTTTTGGAAGAATTGCTATTGAGGCTCAGGCTATGAAGAGAATTTTTATTGGCACCGCAATTGGTGGAACATTGGAAACGGTTAATGATGGAGTAACTGGATTTTTAGTGCCAGAAAACAATGCTAAATTATTTGCTAAAATATTAGATGAAGTATTGGAATTAAGTGTTGAGAAAAAAGATAAAATAACTAACAATGGAAGAAAATATGTTATTGATAATTTTTCTATTGATAGTATGTATAATTCTTTAATTAATATTTATAATAAAGTGTTGGAATCTGATGATTTTAGGTGTTGGAATTGATTTACTTGATGTAAATAGAATTGAAAAATTGTTTGGTAAATTTGATAGTAATAGATTTGCTGAAAAGATTTTGTCCAAACGGGAAATGGAACTTTTTAGTAATATTGGTGATATTAGTAAAAAAATTAATTTTATAGCAAAAAGATTTTCATCAAAAGAGTCTGTTTTAAAAGCAATAGGGCTTGGACTTGGAAGGGGAATTGGGTTAACTGATATATCAGTTTTAAATGATATATTAGGAAAACCGGAAATTTCATTTAATGAATCTTCCATGAGATTTTTAGAAAATTTTTATAATATTGATTATAAAAATATAGATTTTAAGATGTCTGTGACTGATGAAAATAATTTAGTTAATACTATAGTAATTATATCAAAAAGAAGATGTTAAATAGGATTAATAAGTTTGGTGAAGTAAATAGTTATGATGTGTTTAAAAATATAGCATTTTTCGCTATGATTGTGGATCATATTGGATATTATTTTTTGCCACAAATATTTTTATTTAGGGTAATTGGGCGAATATCTATGGTGATTTTTGCTGTGTTATATGGTTATAGTTTTAGTAAAAGAAACAATAATATTTTACTTTATGGAATACTTACGGCCGTGTTTGTGCAGTTTTTTGTTGAGCATGATTTTTTGCCATTAAATGTTCTTTTTGCTTTTTATATATCTTCATTTTTTATAAATATATTTGAATATGTATATAACAAGTATTATTCAATTTTTTGTTTGTTTTTAGTAATGTTTATTCCAGCGGCTTTTATTTCTAATGTTTTTGTTGAATATGGTATATCTATGTTATTTTTGCTGTTGTGTGGTAAAATTTTTAAAAAAGAGAACAAAACAAGAAAGGACGTAATAACAAGTATATTAATTTTTGTTATATATGCTTTATATCAAACACTTAATTTTGGCTTTAATTTATTTGAATTTTTATTTTTGATGTTATTGCTTACTATTGTATATTTATATTTATTTAATTTAAAAATACAAAAAGTAGATTTTAATAATAAAATTATGTTGTTTGTGTCAAGATATTCATTAGAATTATATTTTATGCATTTATTAATTTTTTCAATTATGGCAAAATGCTTACATTAGATAATAAAAAAAATATTAGAAGTTTTGGAAGAATAAATGGAAGAGGAATTACAGAAGAAACAAAAAATATTTTAAAAAATAAATTAGAACAATATAAATTTGTTTTGGAAGATTTCAAAAAAGATAATATTAATCATTTTGAAATAGGTTTTGGTTATGGTGAAAGTATTGTTGAAAGAGCAAAAAATAATCCAAATATAAAATATATTGCTTGTGAAACTTATACAAAAGGTGTATTGAATTTGATTAATTTGATAGAAGTAAATAAAATAAACAATATACAAATTTTTAATGGTGATGCAAGACTGTTGTTAGAAACATTGCCAGATAATAGTTTAGATATGGTTTTTGTGTTGTTTCCGGATCCTTGGCCAAAGAAAAAACAGCAAAAAAGAAGAATAATTAATGATGATTTTTTGATTTTGTTGTCTCAAAAAATTAAATTTGATGGAAAGTTGTTTTTTGCGAGTGATATTGAAAATTATGTTGAGTGGACTATTGAAATGGTTGAGAATAATGGATTTTTTGTAAAGATGTTTGATAATGAAAGTATGAAGATTGAACCAAATTGGTGGGTTCAAACAAAGTATCAAGAAAAAGCGATAAGAGAGGGTAGGGAGTCTTGTTTTTTGGAGTGGAAAAAGTGTAATTAATTGTAATTGTATTTTGTTTTTGTACATATAATCAATTATTGAAATTATAAATTTATAGTTTTAAATTGATTTTGCTGTTAAAGAAATTAATTTGTTAAGGTAAAGTCTTTACAAAAAACATAAAAATTATATTAAGCGAATCATTAAAAAAATAAAATTATCCACACCAAAACACTATAATACTACTTTGAATTATATTAAAATAACACAGTAATTAAATAAAATTATCTACTATACTCTTTTTGTATAGTGTTATTTCGAGTTAAAGTGCAATTACTTGTGCAACAAGTTCCATTTTCATAAAAAGCTATATCATGTTTTTTAAGGAGATTAACAGAATTTACATAAAAAAGATAATTTTTGCAACAATACTTCATACTATATCTTATTTTATCATAATCTGTTTCTATATTTATTTCATCCATTTGTCCATTTCTTGCATTACAATACTTGACGGCATAACGTTCAGTTCTACTTACACAGTCTTGAGCGGTTACCTTTGAACCAAACGTAATTTCTTTATCTTGTGTTATGCTTGTCTCTTCCATTGGTGTTTGTGGTGTAATATTTTGTATAGTGTATTCATAGATAAAAAAAAATACATTTATTATGAAAGATATTATTCCCAAACAACTATAGATTAACATTTTAAAAGATTGCCATATTTGATCATTTTTATAAAAACATGCAGCACTAACAATGCCGGTTTGAATAAAATATAGAATACTGGTGAGTATTGTGTACTTATATATTTTTTTCATAACATAAATTTTATTATACTTACAAAAAACTAAATATAAAAAATTATAAAGTCAATAAAAATGTATCATAATGTATCAAATTATATTAAATGCGATATTGTATATTTTTAATGCTATTACTATATGTATAAATTGTTATATATAAATTATATATGATACTATACTATATTGGCAAAGTTTCCATAAACTGGACCAAATACAGCTGCTATAATCCAACACATTAACCCACCCATTATAAATAAAATCATTGGTTGTAAAGAACCAACTATTTTATCAATAGAATCATTAATTTCTGTTGTATAGAAATATTGTATATTTTCCATAGCATTTTCAATATTACCACTATCTTCACCAACTTTAAACATTCTTTTTACTATAAATGGGAATATATCTGAATCTTCAATACATTTAGATATTGTTTTACCTTCTGAAACTTTAATTTTTATATATTCTATTTCATTTTTTAAATAACGATTAACAACAACATTGTTTGCTATTTCAATACATTTTAAAACTGGAATACCGGCAGAAAATGTTATACCAAAGAATTTTGTAAACCTTGATACATCTAATTTAATCATTATTTGTCCTAAAAGTGGGAGTTTTAGTTTGAATTGATCAAACTTTATTTTGAAAATTTTGTTAAAAAGTGCCATTCTAATAGTAAAAAATATAGCAACACAAGATATAACTATTGTTATAAAATTTCTTTCAATAAACTCAGATGTATTTATTAATGCAGTTGTGTAGGATGGGATTGTTATATCTTGTTCTAAAATAAAACCTAATACTTTTGGAACAACAACTTTAAGTAAAATAACTGCAACAATAACTAATAAGGATAGTGAAAATATAGGACTTTTTATTGCTTTTATAGTTTTTCTTTTCATTTCCATATTCCACTTTAAGTTTTCATATATGTTTTTAAAAGCAACATCCAAATTACCAGTTTTTTCACCCATTGCAACAAGATTTACTGATACTTCATCAAATACTTCTGGAAATTTTGATAAAGCAGCAGATAATAATTCTCCACTTTTAACCCACTCATATATATTTTGCATCATACTTTTCATTTTTTGGTTTTCGGAAAATGATGCCAAATCTTTTAATGAGTCTAGTAATGGAACGCCAGCTTTTTCAAATTGTTCCAATGTTATAAATAGTGTTATTAACTCTTTTGCTGTAATTTTTTTATTGGCTAATAAATTTGTTAAAAATGAATCTTTAATTTCTCTTGCAGAAATTAACATTAAATTAGATTCTGCCAAAATTTGTTCAACAGCATTATCATTTGGTGCTTCTACTTTACCATTTATTATTTTATTGTTTTTTGGATCTAATGCTCTATATAAAAAACTTTTACTCATTACTTATTAAATGTTTTTTAACTTTTTTTACAATTATATCTTTTTTTAATTTAGACAAATAATCAATAAAAACCTTTCCAATCAAATGATCTGTTTCGTGCTGAATACAGATAGCAAGCAACCCATCTGCATCGAGTGTATTTTGTTTACCCTCTTTATCAAGATATTCAACAGTTATTGCTTTATGTCTTTTTATAGTTGCTCTTTCTTGTGGAACAGATAAACAACCCTCTTCACTATCAACCATTTCTTCTGATTTTTTAGTTATTTTTGGATTTATCAAGAAAAGTGGATTTTTTGAATCGTTTTCTTGTAAGTCTATAACAACCATATTTTTATTTATACCAACTTGATTTGCTGCCAAACCTATACCTTTACTTTTATACATCATTTCAAGCATTTCATCAAGTGTTTTTTTTATATTGTCATCAATAATTTTAACATCTTCACATTTTTTTCTTAAAATGTCATTATCATTAATAATATTTTTAATTTTCATGGTATTTATAATATTATTTATAATATCATTTTTTTGCTCTTCGGGTAAATAATCAATAAATAATTTTCCATCAAGATAATCAATTTCATGTTGTAAACAGATAGACATTAAACCATCTGCTTCTATTATTTTTTCTTCAAATTTTTCATTAAAATACTTAACTTTTACAGTTTTATATCTTTGTATCACTTCTTTTATATTATCAATAGAAATGCTACCTTCTGTGCTATCAACTAATTCGTCAGATTTTTCTATAATTTCTGGATTAATAAAAACCAATGGCGTTTTTCTATTATTTTCTTGTAAATCTACAACAATAACTCTTTTATGAACACCTGCCATAACTCCGGCCATACCAATACCATTATGTTTATAAATAATATTAAACATTGCTGGTATTAAGGTAGATAATTCTTTATCGTTTTTTTCAACTGATTGACTTACTTGTCTAAAAAATTCTAAATCTTTTTTATTGTTTATTTTTCTCAAAAAATAAGACATATTAACCCTCAATTTTTTCCATTATTTCATCAGGAATTTCATAATTTCCTATAACTTGTTGAACATCATCATCATCTTCTAATTTTTCTATAAGTTTTAGCAATTTTTCTGCTTTTTCTAAATCATCAACAAGCACTGTATTTTGTGGTTTCCAAGTAATTTTTGCTTCATCAGGATCGCCCAATTTTTCCATTATAGCATCTCTAACTGCTGTAAATTGTGATGGATCTGTTGTGATTTCATGCCAATCTTCTGTGCTCTCTACATTATCGGCACCTGCTTCAATAGCGAGTTCAAACATTTCATCGGCAGATATTTTGCTACCTTCATAACCTATAAGTCCAACTTTATCAAAATTATATGAAACACTACCACTTTCGCCCAATGCCCCACCACTTTTTGTAAAATACGATCTTACATTTGAGGCAGTTCTGTTTTTGTTGTCTGTTAATGCTTCTACTATTAAAGCAACTGAACCTGGTGCATAACCTTCATATCTAATTTCTTCATAATTTTCGCCTTCGCCAGCAGTTGATGCTCTTTTTATTGCTGCTTCAATTTTATCTTTTGGCATATTTTCAGATTTTGCTAATATAACAGCGTTTCTTAATCTTGGGTTAAAATCTGGGTTTGGATCACCCATTTTTACAGCAACCGTAATTTCTTTTTGAATTTTTGTAAATATTTTTGATCTTTTAGCGTCTGCTGCTGCTTTTTGATGTTTTGTTGTAGCCCATTTTGAATGTCCTGACATAATAATTTAATTAATTTATAAACTTGTTCCAAGTATAAAATATACTTTTAAAAAAACAATATAAAAGAAATATTAATTTGACAACCAATCGTCGACTCTACTTAATTGTTCATAATCGCTATAATTATTTCTATTTGTAGCAATGTAACCATTATTTTCATTATTAAAGAAATTAAATAATCTATTTAATAATTTTTCAGTATTTTCAATTAAAGTATTTATATTTGTTTTATTGTCATTAGGTATATTTACGATTTTACTATTTTTATGTTTTATTTGCCAATATTGTAAAGAGTTTATTATATATCTATTTTGTTTACTTAAAATTAATGCTTCAATTAATAATTGTAATTCTTTACCATTAATAACATCGGTTTTTGAAGGACAAGTTCCAGTTTTATAATCTATAATATCTACAACATTACTATTTTTATCAATTCTATCTACTCTTGCCTCAATATTCATATTACAATTTTTCATATAATATTCATTTTTTATTTCACTTAATACATCAACATTGTTGCATCTTTGTTTTTCATCAACATCTAAAAAATATTGTAAAGCATCATCAAACTTATCTTTATAAAATTGTATCAAAACTTCATTATCTACAAATATTTTATTAATTTCTTCAACAAATATTTGTTTTAAAGTATCAAAATTATTATTTTTTGTATAATTTTTACTATAAATTTCAATTGCTTTATGTATTATAGTTCCAAGTGTAGATTGAATGTTTGTTTCTAATAAAATATTTAAAGGTTTTAGTTTTAAAATATATTTTGCATAAATGTCATATGGGTTCTTTTTTAAAACATTTATATTTGTTGCAGATAATTTTTTAGGCCTTACTGATAATTGTGGTTTTGGGTTTGGTTTTTGTTTATAAATATCACTATCTATTTTTAAAATATTTATTTGTTTATAACTCTCAATAAAATCATCATAAATATTATTTAAGGTTATATCATTACATTTTAAAAATGTTTCAAGTCTTTGTAAAAATCTTGATTTAAAAGTTGCATTTCCAGCAAGTTTTGTTGATCTTGTTAATAAAACTTCTTTTTGTGATAGTAATTGTATAAAATCATACGCAGATTTTCCTATTTCAATTTCTTTTGCTGGTAAACCAAAACTTTTTCGCATTGATTTACTCATCCAAGGATCGGTGGCAATATTTACTGGAAAACTTCCATCATTTAAGTTTGTTATTACAACTAAATCATAATTTATTAGTCTTGATTCTTGTGCTGAAATTATATTTATTGCTGGGTAAGTAGAATAATTTTCACTGTAAGATTGTTCTGCTAAAATATAACTTAAAATAGCACAGTAATCTTTTAAATTAATATTATTATAACAATCCGTCTGTTGTATTAAGTCTTTATTAATAAAATCAAATATTTTTTGGTGTAAATCATTTGTATGCCAAATTAAATAATTATTGTCTTCAATATTTTTTGTAATGTTTTCGATAATATTTAAGTGTAAAATTATTAAATCTTTTAGATTATAATTTTTATTATTATTAAAATCTGTAAAATAACTTTCTATTTTGTTTAAAAAATTTAACAGATTTTGTTTAATTTTCTCATCTTTTATGTAGTAATCAATATTTTTTTTATATGAATTAAAACCATCGCAATTTTGTTTATTATCTAAAACGTATTTTTCAAAATCTAAAATATTTTTATTTAATTCTTCTTTTGTATAACCAAAATATGAAAATTCATTTTTTAATAAAGACAATAAATCTGTTTTATTAAAATTATTATTATAAACATCAATAATTAATAATAAATATTTTATTAATTTTGTATTAATAAACTTTTTACCGAAACTGTTATTTACTGGTAAATTCCATTGCTTTAAATATAGTTCTATTTTATCTGCCAAATCTATACTTGATATAATCGCTATATTTTTTAAACCGTTTGTATTAATGTAATTTAAAATATAATAAGTTATTAAATTAAATTCTTCGTAAATATCTTTACATTCAATGTATTTTATATGTTCTAATTTATTTGCTTTTAAATCGTGCCATTTATAAGTCAAATCATATGGTAACATTGATAAATGTAGTGTTTCCAATATTTTATCATCTACAATTTTATATTCATTATATTTTAAGTCCTGTATTTTTTTTGTATCTATTTTTAATTCTTTAATAATTTGTGTAAAATAGTAATTGTTATTAATTTCATCTACTTTTTCTATGTTATATTTATCTTTTATATCTTCATAATCTTTAAAAATAAAATAAGTATTATCATATTTTGATAATGTTTTTATTAGATTTAAAGTAGATTTTATAGATACAAAATTTCCTGCAACAATTATTGGATTTTTTGGTGTTTCCGCTTCAAAATTTTTTGTGTATAATTCTATCTTTTTTATAATATTTGTATTACTGGAAACTATATTATTATCTTGTAAAAACTTATTCCATTTTTTGCCAAAATCCTTTAAAAAAACTAATATTTTTTGCCAATGTATAGCATATTCATCATCAACAATACTATTTAAGTTATCTAAATCTAAATCTTGTCTTTCTACTTCTATTAAAAAAGTGTTTAATTCTTTTGATAGTTTTATTGATTGTTCTATGTTTATATTTTCTTGTGTCTCTAAAATTGTTTTTATTAGTAATAATTTGTATTTTATGTTTGATATTGGTTTAGTTAATTCGCTGTAATTTGTTAAAGAATCATAATCAAGTCCATTTAGGACAATATCATCATAATCAATATCACCAATTGCTTTTAAGGTTGGTAAGAAAAGTGATTGATTTTGACTATTTTTTAAAAAAATTCTTTTTAATTCATTTACTGATCTTCTACTGGGTAAGAATACTGTTAAGTTTGACACATCTAAATTGTTGCTAAAATTATCTAATATAAATTTGTATAAACTTTCTAAAAAGTTGTAATTTGCTGGAATATTTAAAAACTTCATCTTTATTTGTGTTATATATTTAAAAGTAATAATAATACTATTTTTTATTTATGGAAGAAATTTTTATATTATAAAAAATTATTTCCCAAATAAACTTCTTTAACTTTATCATTATTTAAAATATCATCTTTATTTCCAGATATTAAAATTTTTCCATCATAAACTATATATGCTTTATCAACTATTGCCAAAGTTTCTCTAACATTATGATCTGTTATTAATACGCCAATACCTTTTTCTTTTAATTTTTTTATTATATTCATAATATCATTAACTGCTATTGGATCAATACCGGCAAATGGTTCATCTAAAAGTATAAAAGATGGATTTGATGCAAGTGCTCTTGCGATTTCAACTCTTCTTCTTTCGCCACCAGATAAGGCAGAACCTATTGATTTTCTTATATGTGTTATTGAAAAATCTTCAAGTAATTCTTTTAATTTTCTAATTCTTTCTTTTTTATTTTTTTCAATAATTTCTAAAATTGAATATATATTATTTTCAACACTCATATTTCTAAAAATAGACGCTTCTTGTGGTAAATAACCTATGCCAATTTTTGCTCTATCATGCATTGGAAAATGCGTTATATCATTACCATTTAAGATAATTTTTCCATTATCGGGTTTTACGAGGCCAACTATCATATAAAAAGATGTTGTTTTTCCTGCTCCATTTGGTCCCAAAAGCCCAACAACTTCCCCACTTTTTATTTCTAAACTAATGTCTTTTATAACTAATCTATCTTTGTAACTTTTTTGCAAATGCTCTACTTTCAGTATACTATTATTTATCATATCTATCCTTTAAGTCATTAATATCATCAAGTATAATTGTAATTCTTTCTTTTTTTGGGTTATCTTCACTTTCATTACTGCCAAAAATATTTGTTTCTTCTGTTATTGTGTTGTATGTCATTTTTTGCCAAATACAACAGCATCATCTTCATTCATTATTATATTATCTTCAAGTGTTATTAGATTATTATTTACTTCATAATTACCCTTGTCTCCTCTAACTGTTATATTCTCATTTTTTAAAACAACATTTCCATATAGTTTTATATTTTTTATTTCTGTATTATTATTTTGATTTATTTTGTATTTGACTACCATTTTATTTGCAAACATATTTAAGTTGTCTTGTTTTGCTTCAACTTTCCCAGTAAAAGTTATTAAGTTTTTATTTCTTTTTATTAATATTTCATTTGATTGGATTTTTATGGGGCTATTAAAGTTATTTTCTAACTCTTTTGCATTGCTTTTGTTGATAATTAAAATAAGACACAATAATATAATTTTAAACATTTAATAATTCCTCAATTTTATTAACTATTTTTATTGCAGATGAATTATTATTGTGGTAACCTAATATTTTTAATGTTTCAATATTTTGTTTTACTTGGTTAATTCTTAATTTTTCATTATCCATTAATTTCACTATTTCATTAAAAATATTTTCTTCATTACAATTTTGTAATAAACACTCTGGAATAATTTGTTTATTGTTTATAATATTTATTATTGTTGCAAATTTTTTGTCTGCTTTTTTTTGAATATGTTTTGCTATAATATTTGTTAAAAAATTAAACTTATACATTACAACCATAGGTATTGAGAAGCCTGCCAATTCAAGTGTATTTGTTCCAGATTTTGCTATTGCTAAAACAGATTTTTTTATAATATTATTTTTTTCTTCGTTGTTTTTTATTATATTAATGTAATTTATATTTTGTTTATTTAAGATTTCTTTAATTGTATGGTATGTATATTCAGTTGCCAATATATTATAGTCAAATTTATATTTACTGTTTAATTTACGTATAATGTTAATAACTATTGGTAATAATCTTTTTACTTCGCCAATTCTACTACCAACTGTTATAGACATTATTTTACTGTCTTTGTTATATGTATTTTCTTTTAAATTAAAATTATATTCTGTTGAATTTGTGTCAAAAATTGGATGCCCTACAAATATGGTTTTTAAGCCATATTTTTCAAAATATGGTGGCTCAAATGGTAAAATGCAGAATAATAAATCATATATTTTTGCTATTTTTTGTGCTCTGTTTTTTCTATAAGCCCAAACACTTGGGGCTATGAAATGAATTTTTTTAATTTTGTTGTTAGTATCATACTTTTTTACAAGTTTCATTACTCTAAAACAAAAATCTGGCGAATCTATTGTTAATACAATATCTGGTTGTAAGTCAATTATATATTTTGCAGTCTCTCTAATTCTTTTTAATAAATTAAATATTTTTGGTAAAATTTCAAAAATGCCCATAACTGATAATTCTTCCATTGGGAAAATACTATTTAAACCTTCCTCTTTCATCAATTGTCCACCAATGCCGTAAATATCAAAGGTGTCTTTATCTATTTTTGATAGTATTTTTGAACCAAGTAGGTCACCAGATTTCTCTCCTGCAATTATAAATATTTTTTTTTTCATAACGTGTAAAGTATGTGCTATTTGTATGATATTTGTATTTTATTAAAATTCAATATGTTAATATTTTTGATTGTTTCGTGTTAACAATAATTCCATTCGCTTAAAAATTGCTCCTTAAACTGTCTTATAAACTCAATTCTTGATCTTGCAATTTCCTTACCAGTTCCAGTCAATAAATATTTATCCAATTGCAATAGTTTTTCATCAAAGTGATTTAATGATGTTGTTATTCTACCTTTTCTTTTATATTCCTCCTGTGTTAAATTTATTTCTGGTAATATTTCTGGATCGTAAATTTTATTATTAACCTTGGAACCAAAAGCAAACGTTCTTGCTATACCTATTGCACCAAGTGAATCAATCTTATCTGCATCAGAAACAATTGCCAGTTCTTTTGTTATATTTATTTCACTTAATAGCATTTTTGAAAATGACATATTGTTCATTATATATAATATCTCTTCTTTTGTTTGTTTATCTATATTTAGCGAATTAAAAAAATCATTAAATTTTTGACAATTAACATTTAAAGAGTCTTGTATTTTATCATCAATAACATCGTGTAATAATGATGCTATGTTAATAATAAACATATTTCCACCTTCTGTTTGTGAAATTTTATTTGCGATATTTTTAACTCTAATTGCATGGTAATAATCATGTCCTGTAAATTCATTTTTAAGAATAGATTTTACATATTCTTGTGTTTTTATAATTATTTCTTGCATTTTATCTGTGTTTATTAATTAATAAAATGAGTGGTTTATATATTTTAAATATATACATTTATACTAAAATACAATAAACTTATTTGTTTTAAATTATGTTTAGTATTTTATTTACTCAAATTTTTCATCTATCCATTTATCTTGTGTTTTTACAAAAATATACAAATGAACCTTTCTACCAAAAAACTTCTCTATTTCTTCTCTTGCTTGAATATTTATTTTTTTTAACATTGAACCATTTTTGCCAATAACTATTGATTTTTGACTTTCTTTTAAGACTCTTATAACTTGTTGTATTTTTATATCGCCATTATCAAAATCTTCCCATTTTTCAGTTATGACATCAACAGAGTATGGTAAATCCTCTCTTAAATTTAAAAATAATCTTTCTCTTGTTATTTCGGAAGCAATAAATTTCATAGGAGCATCAGTTATATCATCTTCTTCAAATAACCAAGATCTTTCTGGTGCTATTTCTATTAAATAATCTTTTAATTTTTCTAAATTGTCACCAGTTACTGCCGAAACCATAAATAATTGCTTATAATCTGGATAAAGATCATTTAGTTGTCTTGCCATTTCAAGTAGTTTAATTTTTTCAACCAAATCCACCTTATTTAATATAAAAATAAAATCTTCTTGCTTTTTTTGTATATCACTTATTATTGTTTTTACTCTTTCACTTATTCCTTCTGTGCTATCTATTATTATACATACAACATCTGCTTCTTGTATACCATTCCAAGCATTTTTTACTATTTTTCTTTCTAATAATTTATCTTTTTTAGGAATAAAAAGTCCAGGTGTATCTATTATTATCAACTGCGTATTATCACTAACAAAAACACCCCTTATTATATCTCTTGTTGTTTGAATTTTTGGTGTAATAATCGAGATTTTTTCACCAACAATGGCATTTGTTAGGCTTGATTTTCCAGCATTTGGTAAGCCAGCAAAAGCCACTTTTAAACACTTTTGTATTTTATTGTGATTTATATTTGTATCAAACATATTTAACTATCCTTACTTTCATTTAAATTAATTAAATTATTATCCATTTCTTCTTTGGAGATTATTCCATTATTATATAAGTTTTCAATTGATGTTTTCATATCAATCATACCATATTTTGAGCCCATTTGAATCATTGAGTCTATATTTGATATTTTATTTTCTCTTATTAAATTTCTTATAGAATTTACACCAAGCATAACTTCAAAAGCAGGAACTCTTTTTTGTCCATCAACAGTTTTTATTAATTTTTGTAGAATAACTGCTTGTATAGATGTTGAAAGCATTGATTTTATTAATTCTTTTTCAGCAGAATCACAACTGTCTACTATTCTATCTATTGATTTTGATGCTGTTTGTGTATGCATTGTTGTAAATACTAAATGTCCAGTTTCTGCTGCATTTAAACATTCTTTTATAGATTCTGCATCCCTTATTTCTCCTATTAGTATAATGTCTGGATCTTCTCTTAAAGCCGATTTTATACCCATACTAAAACTCTTTGCATCATTTCCAACTTCTCTTTGGTCTATTAAGCAATTTTTATTTGTGTGTATAAATTCTATTGGATCTTCAAGTGTTATTATATGTTTTTTATGATTTGTATTTATATAATCAATTATTGAGTTTAATGTTGTGCTTTTACCAGAACCAGTTGGGCCAGAAATTATAACAAGTCCTTTCTGTAAATTTGCAATTTTTTTTAAGACTTCCGGAGCACCTAATTTATCAAGTGGTGTTATATCGCTGTTAATGGTTCGCAGGGCTAAACTTACGCCATTTGTTGTTTTGTATAAATTGGCTCTATATCTTGTTTTATTGGTTGCACTAAAACCAAAATCTGCTTGCATATTTTCCATAAATTCTGTTTTTATTCTGTTATTTAATACTGTTTGC
This sequence comes from Rickettsiales bacterium, assembly GCA_017620845.1. GTDB lineage: Bacteria > Pseudomonadota > Alphaproteobacteria > Rickettsiales > UBA1997 > RGIG8782. The sequence goes on from JAGAUJ010000011.1 coordinate 36,238, forward strand.
AAGTTATTAATTATGTCATCAGAAGATAATTCTTTACTATTCTCTAAAACAACGATGTCACCATTTATTCTACAATATATTTTATGATCTGATTTTATATGTATATCTGAAACATTTTTTTCTTTTAATTCCAGTAATAAGTTATTTAAATAACTTTCTTTTGATAAAAATGCTACCATTATAAATACCTTTTTATTTTTTTGATTCTTTCATCTATTTTAGTAAATGAAATTGAATTTACATTATTACTTTTGGCTCTTTCATAAACATTTTTATACATTCTGTATGCTTTATCATATTGTTTTGTAATATCATACAAAACCGCTAAATTGTATTTATATTCAATATTATCATCATCTAAATATATTGCTTTAAGTATATATTGTATTGCATCTTGGTATCTTTCAACTGTTGAAAATGCAACACTTGTTTGTGCTTGTATAACTGCTGAATTATTGTATTTTTTTGCTAATGATGGTAGTAAGTAAATTGCTTCATAAGGACTTTCTTGTATTATTATTGACAATAAATTAGAAATTAACTGTTCGCTATTTGGGAATACTGGTAATAGTTCTATATATAAAGGTTTTGCTTGTGTATATTGTCCTAATATATGGTAAGTTGTTGCTAAGGATAATTTAACAAAATTATCTTTTTTATTTATATCCAAAATTTCTTTATATAACTTTATTGCTATTTCATATTCCTTTAAATTTATTGCTTCAAAAGCCTTGTCTTTTAAAGATGCTATTTTGTTATCTTTTTCAGTTTCTTTAACGTCTAATTCTACTTTTTTACTTGTTCTTGTGGTTATGTTTAATTTATTATCTGTTTTAACTTCTGTTAAGTCTTCTTTTGACCAACTACCTTTTCTAATTTCAATTTTTTTGTTGTTTTGTCTTTGTTTACCAGATGTATTATACATTAAATTTTGTTCAATTTTGTTGATTAAATTTAAATTATTGCTTGATGTGGTATAATTTGAACTTTTAACTACTTTTGATAATTGTTTTTTTTCAACTTCATTAATATTTATATATTCAATATTATTGCTTATTTCTTTTGTTTTATTATTATTTTTGATATTTTGTTTATTCTCTTTCTCATTTGTTTTTGGTGTTTCTTTTTCATTTTTTGATAGTATAAATTCTTTTTGTTTCTCTTCTTGTTTATTTTCATCTATTTTACTTTTTTCAAATGTTTTATTTGTAATAACTATTTTTTCTTTTTCTTTTGTGTTTTCTTGTTTTTTGTTATTTGTTTGCAATTCATAATTTATATTCTGTTTTTTATTGTTTGGTGTGTTTGTTGTAACTTTGGTTGTTTTATTTCCAGAAAACTCATAATTTGTATCTTTATTTGAATTGTTTTTTTGTAGAACATAATTGGTATTGTTGTTTTGTTTTGTGTTTATAACAGTTACTGAACCATCATTTTCAATTTTTATTTCTGGTTTTTCTATTGGAACCAAAACATTTTTTGCTTGCACCAATGGTATAAGTATAATAAAGCATATAAATATCGTTTTTAGTATTTTCACGTTAAAATATTAAAACATTTGGCATTAATGATAGAATAAAAATTTTTTATTTCAATAATTAATTTAAATAATTATTTTGTTAATTTTGTGATTTAGTAACTTTTGCATCATTTATTAATATTTATCAACTTTATAATGTGATAAATTTTTCTATTTGACTTTTAAAAAATATTTTTTTATTATTATCAGTGAATGACAAATGATTAATAAAATCTATATAAAAATCTTATTTAATTACTTCAAAAATATACAAAAATATGACGAGTATGGATAATTATAATCTTGACACACAAGATGTTAGTGTTGCCAAGAATAATGCTAATAATAGCACAATTAATAATGTTGAAACTGGTATAAAAACAAGAAAAAAACCAAGAAAACAATTAACTATTTCTAAAAACAATAACAATGATAGTGGCAAAAATGTTAATAATAGTGTTAATAACACAAATATTGGTGATGGTTTAGACAATAAAAATATTATTGTTGAGAATACTGATTCTGGTATAGTGGGTGCTCAAAATACATCAATGATTGAAAGAGAAGATTTTAGTATTATTGAAAAAGATAATCACAATACAATGCCACTAAAACAAGAGCAAGTAAATACAAATGTTTTAGAAATAAAGAAAAATGAGGTTAACTTTATATTAAAAGATGATGACAAAAAAGATAATATAGAGAATTGTGAAATTATTGAAGATAATAGTTTAAAAGAAGAGAAAAAAATTGAAGAAAAAAAATAAGAAAAAAAAATAATTTACCCAAAAGAATCAATAGAATTGAATTTTTTAAAATCAAAAACTCCAAGAGAATTGATAGAATATGCAAAAGGAACAGTAGAAAACATAAATGATATGTATAAACAAGATATGATTTATGCCATCTTGAAACATTTTTCTGACAAAAATCCAGAAAATACAATTATAGGTGAGGGAGTTTTAGAAATTCTACCTGAAAGTTATGGTTTTTTAAGATCTTCTAATTCCAACTATATTGCTGGTCCAGATGATATATATGTTTCACCACTACAAATAAAAAGATTTGGTTTAAGAACTGGTGATAATATAAGAGGACAAATAAGAGCACCAAGAAAAGGTGAAAAATATTTTGCTCTTTTAAAATTGGATACGATTAATGGTTTAAGTATAGAAGAGTCAAGACATAGAATAAGATTTGACGATCTTACACCACTTTACCCACAAGAAAAATTGCATATAGAAAATACAGAAGATTTTGTAAACAAAAAAGATGATAGTTCAAGAATATTGGATATAATTTCTCCAATTGGAAAAGGACAAAGGGCTTTAATAGTTGCGCCACCTAAAACTGGTAAAACTACACTTTTACAAAATATAGCGCACTCAATAACTTCTGCGCATCCGGAAATTTATTTGATGGTATTATTGATTGATGAAAGACCGGAAGAGGTTACTGATATGGCGCGATCTATAAAAGGTGAAGTTATAAGTTCTACATTTGACGAACCGGCGTTTAGGCATGTTCAGTTAGCAGAAATAGTTATTGAAAAAGCAAAAAGAATAGTAGAATCTGGAAAAGATGTTGTTATTTTGTTGGATTCAATAACAAGATTAGCAAGGGCTTATAATAATGTTGTTCCATCATCTGGTAAAGTTTTGACTGGTGGTGTTGATGCAAACTCTTTACAAAAACCAAAAAGATTTTTCGGTGCTGCAAGAAATATTGAAAATGGTGGTTCCTTAACTATAATAGCAACTGCGTTAGTTGAAACTGGTTCCAAAATGGATGAGGTTATATTTGAAGAGTTTAAAGGAACTGGAAATAGTGAAATAGTTTTAGATAGAAAAGTGTCAGATAAAAGAATATTCCCTGCTATTGATGTAATAAAATCAGGAACAAGAAAAGAGGAGTTATTACTTGATAAGGCTACATTAAATAAGACTTGGATGTTGAGAAAAATTTTATCTTCTATGGATACTGTTGGTGCGATAGAGTTTATAAAAGAAAAAATTGATGCTACAAAGACAAATCAAGAATTTTTTGATAGTATGAATTCTTAAAATTGATTGATAAAAAACATTAATTGAATAAGCAGTATTTTATTGCTTATTCAATTTTTTTATTGTGATATTATTTATAAAAGTTTATAAAAAATAGCAATATACTTTACAATAACAAGTATATTGCCTTAATATAATTTTTATTGAGTTTTAAATTATATCAATTATACTTAATACAATAGTTTACAAAGTTAATTATGTTTAAAAAAATACTTTCATTTACATTTATTTATTTATTTATTTTTCACATTTTCAACAATAATAGTTTTGCATCAAACGATAATAGTATTTATATGATAAAAAATATTCCAGTTGAAGCAAAATCAGACAATGCAACAAAAGCGAAAGATATTGCTTTAAAAGCAGGACAAAGAAAAGCATTAAAAGCGCTTTTTCAAAAAGGTGGTATTGATCAAACATATACAAAATTTATAAACGATAGTTTAATTTCTGAAATGGTTGAAACGATAAAAGTGCTTGATGAGGTAATGACTACAAAATCATATTCAAGTAATTTAACAATTTTATTTAATAGAGAATTTTTAAATTTTAACTTAAAGAAAATGTCAATTGGTGTGAATAAAATAACAGATAATATATTTTTATATATACCGCTATTTGAGGATGAACAAGGAAATATAAATATTATAGATAGTAAAAATATTTGGTATGAAACTGCTTATAACGAATATTTTGAGAATTCAAATAAATATTCAAATATTGTAATAATAGATAATTATAATTTATCAAATGCAGGATTACTTCCAAGCACAAAAGATATTAAAAGTTTGAACTATGATTCATTTCAAACTGTTTTAAATAAATATAATTCAAATACTGTTGTTTTATCAATAGCTAAATATATAAAGCAAGATGATCTTGTTGAGATAAGATTTAAAGAAATAGATGCTGAAAAGATTGATGAAAGAATATTAAATTTTTCTAATAAAAATAAATTGTCACCAGATGAATTAATGAAAGAGGCTTCTGTTAAAACTTTGGAATTTTTAAATAACGAATCACAAACCCGTATTTTAGAAGCAAGGAAAAATGAAAAAGAATTGGCAAAAATAAAGAAAAATAATTATATAGATGTTTTTTATGTTATACCAAACATTAAAGAATATATTTATATAAAAAAACTAATTAATAATCTTGACTTTATTACAAAATATGAAACTTTACAATTAACAACAAAAATGGCAAATATAAGATTATATTATAAGGGTGATGAAAGTGAAATTATTCCATTATTTAGTAATAAGGGTTTTGTAATTAGTAGTAAATATGGTAAATTTTTTATAGATTATAAGGGATTATAATGATGTATATTAATATAATAAAAAAATATTTGTTATCAATAGTAATTTTAATTTGTTCACTTATATTTTTATGTAAAGTAAAGGGTATTTTGTTGCCATTTATTCTTGGTATACTAATAGCATATTGTTTTAAAGATGTTGTAAAAAAATATGAAAGTAAAATGCCAAGAGGTGCATTATCTTTATTAATTGTATGTATTTTTAGCGTTATTGTGGTATTAATTGCAATATTTATTTTTCCTATGATTTTTACTCAATTAACAGATTTAATAAAAACTGTGCTGAGTCGTGTAGAAAATCTTGATTTGAATAGTTTTTATATAAAATTTAGGGAAGTAATGACTTTATTGAGGATTGATGATACTGCTGAATTGAGGCAATATTTTACATCTGCAAGTAGTATATTGTTGAAAACAGTTGCAAATGTAACAAATACTTTTATATCTTCATCGGTTCAAGTTGTTAATATTATGTTTATGATTTTTATTAGTCCAATAATTGCTTTTTATTTATTAAGAGATTGGGAAAGAATTTCTAAATTTATTTCAGTTGAATTTATACCAGGTGAGTTCCAGAGACATTTTGCTATAATAATTAGGAGGATAGATGATGTTTTACATCACTATATAGTTGGACAAATTATAGTTTGTTTAATTTTGGGAACTTTTTATTCTGTGTTGTTGTTTTGTATAGGTTTTAAATATTCATTTGTGGTTGGTTTGGTTGCTGGATTTTTGACGCTTCTACCATATTTTGGTGCATTTTGTGGTGGGGGTGTTGCACTTGTTTTGGGTTATTTGCAGTTTGGTTTATCATTTAGCAAATTGTTTGCTATTTTATTTATATTCTGTTTAGGACAATTTTTAGAGGGAAATTTTGTAACACCGAATCTAATAGGAAATAAGATAAAAGTGCACCCACTATGGTTAATATTTGGTATTTTATCTGGTGGTTCTTTGTATGGTTTTTGGGGTGTAGTTATATCAATGCCACTTGTGGCTATAATGGGTGTATTGGTTAGATTTTATTTTGAAGAGAGAAATAGAAGAAAGAGGAAATATGGCATTAAACATAGATAAAAAAAGATCAATAGGGCAGGCATCAAAAGAAATTGGAGTTCAAGAGTATGTTATAAGATATTGGGAAACACAATTTGGTGATTATATAAAGCCAACAATAGGTTCTGGTAATAGAAGATATTTTTTTGATAAGGATATAAAAATATTAAAATTTATAAAGATACATTTGCATGATAGGGGTTATACAATTAAAGGTCTTCAAAATTTACTTAAAAGTGAAAATATTGATTTGAGTTATAATGGTGAAAATGACTTAAATAATGTAGATATTGGATTGCAAAATAATGTTTGTAATAATGATAAAAGTGATAAAAATATTGTAAATAATAAGTCTGTTGAGTTAAATATTGCTGGTGATATAACTTCAATTGATTTGAATTTAAGGAAAGATATGAAGGTTTTTAGGGGAAAATTAAATAGTTTTTATGAGAAGTTAAAAAGTATTTGACAAATATTAAAAAGTAGTGTATAATAATATTAACAATATGAAATATAATTGATAAAAATGACAGGAATTTTTGAGGTTGAAGAAGGAAGAAATAATAATATAAAACATGTAGATGTATTACAAAAGGTAAGTAGGGCTGATGGTGATAGGCCAGAAGAAGGAAGTATGGTTGCTAAAAATACAAAAGGTATTAATGTAATTTTGGATTATTTAACAGATTTGACATTGCATGTTGAAGCGACAAAAAAAGTATTTGACAGTATGGTTTTATATGATGGCGAGCAAAAAATAGAACAAGAAAGGCAAAAATTAGAAGAAATAAAACAAAAGCAACAGAAACAAGAAAGTAGAGAAGAAACAAATGAAGTGCAAACTCCTGAAAAAGTTAATAAAAATACAGAACAAGTTAATGTAACATTTGTTAAAAAGATTGATAGTTCAAATAAAAAAAATTCAACTCAATCTTTTTCAAGATAATTGAAGATAATTAAAATGCAAAACATACTTAATTACACATTGGAAGATTTAGAAAATATATTACAAACGGAATTTAATACAAAAAGTTTTGTAGCAAAACAATTATGGAACTGGATTTATTCCAGGGGTATTAAAGATTTTAATGATATGTCAAACATATCTAAAAAATTAAAAGAAGATTTAAAAACAAAATATACAATTTCAAGACCAAATATTTTAAAATCATTAGATTCAGTAGATGGAACAAAAAAGTGGTTATTAGAATTAGATGATAAAGAAAAAATAGAACTAGTATATATTCCGTCGCAAGATAGGGGAACTTTATGTATATCTTCACAAGTTGGGTGTGCTATGGGTTGTAGGTTTTGTAATACTGGATCGCAAGGATTTACAAGAAATCTTGAAGTCTATGAAATAGTCCAAGAAGTTATGGTTGCAAGAGATTTGTTAAATGAATGGGATAATATAAATAAAGGTATTGGAGAAGGTAGAAAAATTACAAATATTGTTATAATGGGAATGGGTGAACCGCTTGTAAATTATGATAATATTGTAAAAGCAATGAAGATTGTAAATGATGCAAATGGAATAGCTTTTTCAAATAGAAGAATTACATTATCAACCTGCGGACTTGTGCCAAAAATATATGATTTAGCAAATGATATAAAATTAAATCTCGCAATATCTCTACACGCAACAACTGATGAAATAAGAAAAAAAATAATGCCAATTGCTGAAAAATATTCGATTGAAGAAATTATGAAGGCTTGCGGTTATTATGCAAAGAATACAAATTATAGAAGAATTACTTTTGAATATATAATGATAAAAGGTTTAAATGATAGTATTGATGATGCTAAAAGGTTGATAAAATTGGTTAAAAAATATAATATTCCTGCAAAATTTAATTTAATACCATTTAATTATTGGGATGGCTGTGTTTTTAAAGAGCCTACTGATAAAAATGATATTTTGAATTTTGCAAAAGTTATAACTGATGCAAGATATCCTTGTCCTGTGCGATTTTCAAGGGGTGATGATATAATGGCGGCTTGTGGTCAGTTGAAAAGTAACAATAAAATTTAGTAGTATTTATAAAATAAAGTTATCTTATTTACTTTAATATTATTATAATTATTATTTCATTAGTTAGTAATTTGTATTAAAGTAATGTTTACAGAAGATTTTTTACAAGTATCAAATTTACACAAAATATATTATGCAACTGCTGGAAATAGAAGTGGCATACCATTATTAAAAATACACGGAGGACCGGGCAGTTGCTGTAAAATTGATTTTTTTAATGAAATAGATTTGAATAAATTTTTTGTAATAATTTATGATCAAAGAGGTTGTGGAAAATCGTTACCTGCTGGTGAATTGAAGGAAAACAATACACAAGAATTAATTGAAGATATTAATAGACTTTTGCAACATTTACAAGTAGAAAAAGTTGTTATAAATGGTGCCTCTTGGGGTGCTTGTTTGGCATTACTTTTTGCAGAAAAATATCCAGAAAAGGTTATAAAGTTGTTTTTAAATTCTGTATTTTTGGCAAATAGAGATAATAATGTTTGGTTTTATGAATATTCTAAAAATATTTTTCCAGATGTATATAAAAAATATATGTCTTTTATTTTAAGTGATATTGAAAATAAAAGTAAATATATGTTTGAGCAAATAAGTTCTAATAATTTTGAATTACAACAAAAAATTGCATATAGTCTTACTAATTATGAATTGAATTTAATGTCTGGAAATTTTAATGTGAAAGAATTTGTTAAAATAGAGGATGTTGATGAAAATGTTGTAAATAGTAGTAAAATATTTTTATATTATGAATCAAATAATTATTTTATTGAGGATGAATATATATTAAAATATGTTGACAATCTGAAAAATATACCAATAGTGGTGTATCATGGTCGGTTGGATATGGATTGCCCTTTGAGTAATGTGTATAAATTGAAGGAACTGTTGCCGGAAATTAGATTTAATGTGATACCTTATGAAAATCATTGCGGTCCATTGCAGAAGCAGTTGGTGTATGACGATATAAATAATTTGATTTTATGATATTTGTTTTTGTGAATATATTGTTTATGATGATAATTTTTTAGTAAATGTTAGTGTTAAAAAATAATAAAATCTACCAATTTAATTCATTGGTAGATTTATAATTTATTTAAATAATATTAAAAAAATATTTAAATTCCATGTTGTGCTGTTTGTTGAGTTTGAGTATCAAAATCTTTTGTAGCATCTATAAGTGATCCATAAAGACCAGATATATTATTATTAGTGAATTGGAATGGAAATTGTGGTCTCATTAAACGTATAACTCTATTATTGTTGTCATTATATGTTCCTGAATTTATTGTTTCTCCAAAACCAACCCCTGCCTTACCACCAACCCTTGCATCACCAAAAACCATTACATCACCACCAACCAACGTCTCACCACCAACCCATGCATTAAAAAACCCGTGCCTTATCATAAACCATTGCTTTATCAGCAACCCATGCACCCTCTCTTGCATCTAAATTTTCTGCTTTTTCTACCCAACCACCTCGTTCAAATACTCCTGTTGCTGGGTTATTTCTATAAATTCTTTTTAATGTATATTCTAGGTTATTATTATCTATTATTGTTTGTGTTTCATTAGGATTTATAAAATACCCTCTACCAGTATCAATTAAATTTTCAATTGAAATATTTGTATTATATGTAATTATTATTTTAATTAATAATAATTACATATTACATTATATCATATTATAAACTTTATATCAATAAAAAAATACTAAAAATAATAATAAGTTAAATATTAAGTATAAATATACAATTATAACAAACAAAAAACAACAAATATATCTTTTACAAAAATAAAACCCCGCCCAAAGGCGAGGTTAAGATATTATGAAATAATAATATAAATCTATATTATTAATTACTACTTCTTTTTGCTTTTATTTCATCAGCTATTGCATTTGGCACTTGCTCATATTTTTCAAAAATCATAGTAAATTGTGCTCTACCTTGAGACATAGATCTCAAAGTATTAACATAACCAAACATTGATGCCAAAGGAACCAAAGCATTTATAACCTTTGTTCCATCTCTATCATCGAGATTTCTAATTTGTCCCCTTCTTGAATTGATATCGCCTATGATATCACCCATATAGTCTTCTGGTGTTACAACTTCAACAGCCATTATAGGTTCCAACAATACTGGACTTGCTTTTGCCATTGCTTCTTTGAAGCACGCTCTTGCAGCAATTTCAAACGCTAATACAGAAGAGTCTACATCGTGATAAGCACCATCAAACAACACTGCTTTAAAGTCAACAACTGGATAAGCAGCGATTACACCAGTATTTCTTGCAATTTCGAAACCTTTTTCAACACCTGGTATATATTCTTTTGGCACTCTACCACCAACAATTTCACTTTCAAATTTAAAGTCTGACTTATCTTCTTCTGTTTTTGGTTTAGGTTCAAATCTAACATTAATTTTAGCGAATTGTCCTGAACCACCAGATTGTTTTTTGTGTAAATATTCATGTTCAATTGTTTTTGTTATAGTTTCTCTATAAGCAACTTGTGGTTGACCAATATTTGCATCTACTTTAAATTCTCTCTTCATTCTATCAACAATAATTTCAAGGTGTAATTCACCCATACCTTTTAATATTGTTTGTCCACTTTCTTGGTCAGTTTCAACTCTTAATGAAGGATCTTCTGCTAATAATCTTGATAAAGCGATACCCATTTTTTCTTGATCTGCTTGCGTTTTTGGTTCAACTGAAACTTCAATAACTGGTTCCGGGAAGTCCATTTTTTCCAAAATAATTCCACTATCTTTATCAGTTAAAGTTTCACCAGTTGTTGTATATTTTAAACCAGCAACTGCAATAATATCACCAGCGTATGCTTCTTTTATGTCTTCTCTATTATTAGAGTGCATTAACAACATTCTACCGATTCTTTCAGTTTTATTTTTTACAGTGTTTTCAACACTTGTTCCTGCTGTTAATGTTCCAGAATAAATTCTTACAAAAGTAATAGAACCAACAAATGGATCATTTGCAACTTTAAATGCTAAACCAGCAAATTCTTTATTATCATATTTTAAGAATAACTCTTCACCTTTTTTAGTTCCATGAACACCACCAATATCTACTGGACTTGGTAAGTAGTCAACAACAGCATCTAACAATGGTTGAACGCCCTTATTTTTAAACGCAGTTCCATTTAAAACTGGAACAAAACTAAATGATACTGTTCCTTTTCTTATACAAGATTTTAAATCTTCAATAGAAATTTCTTCTCCATTGAAGTATTTTTCCATTAATTTATCATCTTGTTCTACAGCAGTTTCAACTAATTTTTGTCTGTATTCTTCTGCTATTTCAACCATGTCTGCTGGAATGTCTTTTTCAACATATGGTGCACCTTGTGATTCATCTTCCCAACACAACCATTTCATTTTCAAAAGGTCAATCATACCAGCATAAGTTTCACCAGCACCTACTGGTAATTGTAATACTAATGGAGTAGATTTTAATCTATTTTGAATCATATCAACAGTTCTTAAGAAATTAGCGCCTGTTCTATCCATTTTATTACAGAAGCAAATTCTTGGAACTTTGTATTTGTTTGCTAATCTCCAGTTTGTTTCAGATTGTGGTTCTACACCAGCAACACTATCGAAAACTGCAACTGCACCATCCAAAACTTTTAATGATCTTTCAACTTCAATTGTAAAGTCAACGTGTCCCGGTGTATCGATAATATTAATTCTGTGTTTTTTCCAAAAGCAAGTTGTTGCAGCAGATGTAATTGTAATACCTCTTTCTTGTTCTTGAACCATCCAGTCCATTGTTGCTGCACCATCGTGTGTTTCACCGATTTTATGTGTTTTTCCTGTATAGAATAAAATTCTTTCTGTTGTTGTAGTTTTTCCGGCATCAATGTGTGCCATAATTCCAATATTTCTATATCTTTCTATAGGATACTCTCTCGCCATATATATTTACATTTAAATTGATAAAAAACAGAATATATTTTCTATATTCTGTTTAAAAAAATTACCAGCTATATGAAGCAAATGCTTTATTAGCTTCGGCCATTCTAAATACTTCTTCTTTTTTCTTGAATGCCCAGCCTGTGCTGTTAGAAACTTCTAATAAACTTTTAACTATTTTTTCAGCTAATGTTTTACCAGATTGTTTTCTTATAGAAATTGTTAACCATTTTAAAGCCAAAGATAGACCTCTTCTGTCAGATACTTCTACTGGAACTTGGTATGTAGCACCACCAATTCTTCTTGATCTAACTTCAATTTTTGGTGTTATTTTTTCAATTAATTCAGCAAAAGCCTCTACTGGCTCTTTTTTAAGTTTTTCTGCAATTTCTTCAAGTGCCGTATAAGTTGCTTTTTCTACTATTGATTTTTTACCATCTAACATAACATAGTTCATAAATTTTGCAACCAAAACACTGTTATATTTTGCGTCTGGTATAACAACTCTTTTAACCGCTGCTCTTCTTCTCATTATAACTCCTGTATTTATTATTTAGGTCTTTTAACACCGTATCTTGAACGGCCTTGTTTTCTATCTTTAACACCTTGTGTATCTAAATATCCTCTAATTATGTGATATCTTACACCTGGTAAGTCTTTAACCCTACCACCTCTTATAGCAACTACACTGTGCTCTTGTAAGTTGTGACCTTCGCCTGGAATGTAAGCAATAACCTCATTTCCATTTGATAATTTAACTCTGGCAACTTTTCGTAAAGCTGAGTTTGGTTTTTTTGGAGTTGTTGTATAAACTTTTAGACAAACACCTCTAACTTGTGGGCAAGCCTTCATTGCTGGCACTTTATTTTTAACAACCTTGGCTTTCCTTGGTTTTTTTATTAATTGATTTATTGTAGGCATTAAAAAATCCTCTATTATTTATGATTTATAATAAATTTATTAAGATATAATCATTAAATTCTCTTAATCAGCACGATTAAGTCCATTTGATAGTGATATTAATGAGTATATTTTATTTTGCAAGGAAAAAATGAGTTATTTTTAAAAAATGTTGGAGATGTGGATGTGGTTGATTTTATTTTATAAAAAATGTAATAACAAACTTAAAAATAAATTAGAGCAACAAATAATTTTTATTTATTTTAAGCATATTTACTATACTTTTTAAACTTTTTTCAACCAAGTGGTTGACTTTTATTTTTTATACTTTACAATCTCATTAATTTTATTAATACAATTTATTTACTATGTGCAGAAAAATTAAATATTTTATGTATATTTTATTTATATGCGGAGGAGTTGTATTCACAAACAATGTGAATTCAAAAGAAACAAATAAAATAAAAGACTATTTTGATTATGTAAATTATGATTGGTGGTATAGTTTTAACGATAGTAATTTACAGAAATATATACTTAAAGGTTTATTAAACAATAATGATTTAAAAATTTTAAATTTAAAAGTAAAAGAATATGGGGATTTTGTAAAATATACTTTTGGAGAAGAATTACCAACAATTACAACATCTTTACAATATTCAAATGTAAAAGATATACCTTTTAATAATTCTACAATTAACAGTGATGGTTTAATGTTACCTTTAAATGTAAGTTATGAATTAGATTTATTTGGCAAAAAAAGACTAAAAACAAAATCAGTAGAAAAGCAATTGGAGATATATAATTATCAATTACAAGGTGCATATATTTCTTTTGTATCAAATTTATCTACTTTATATTTTAATATAGTTAGATATAATGAAATTATTTCTTTATATGATGAATTAATCTTGATAAAAAATAAAATATTAAAAGATGAAATTATAACATATAACAATGGTTTAAATAGAAAAGTTAATATAAATCAAACTAAACAAGATATAAGAAAAATTAAAACAGAGAGAATAAATATTTTAAAAAATAGAGATGCTTTACTTACACAATTTGCGGTTATGTTAGGCGAAACACCAGCAAAAGCAAAAGAAATAAAAATAACAGATTTTAATAAAATTAATTTTACTGGAAAAATAAGTGCACCTATATCTTCTAATATAATTTTTGTTAGACCAGATGTATTAATTACAGAGAAACAATTAGAAAAAGCAAAAATTGATATAAAAGTTGCAAGAAGGGAATTTTTGCCAACTTTTAATATAAGTGGTTCATTAATATTTAATGATATGGCAAGTGGTGGATTTTTTTCATCTGCTAATACTATAAAAAGTTTAATGGCTGGTGTAAGTCAACCATTGTTTCTTGGTGGAAAATTAAGATTTAACTTAAAAATGAAGCAAACACAATATGAAGGATTGTTGGAGGAATATAAAAAAACAAGTTTACAAGCAGTAAAAGAGGTAAATGATAGTTTAGTAAATATGATATACGGAGAGAGTATAAGTGTTTTAAATCATAAAAATTTAATGTTGGAAGTAAATAATTATAATGATTATAAAATACAGTATAAAAATGGTTTGATATCATATACAGATTTATTAAAAACAAAACAAAATTTAATTATATCTAAAATTAATGTAGTTAATTCTAAAATAGAAAATTACATTGATTATATAAGTTTATATAAGGCAACCGCTGGAAAAATTAATAATTAATTATGGAGTTTATATGAAAAATAAAAAAATATGTGCTATATGTTTATTAGTGTTTGGTTTGGTTATTTGTGGTTTTACATTTTTAAATAAAAACAAACAAAATAATGAAATAACTTTATATGGGAATATTGATATTAGACAAGTTAATTTGGCTTTTAGAACTGCTGGTAGAGTGAAGAGTTTAAAAGTTGAAGAGGGCAATACAGTTAAGAAAGGTGATTTAGTTGCTACTATTGATGAAGAACCAATTTTAAATAAATTAAATCAAGTAAAAGCACAGTTAAAAATTGCTAAAATACAAATGCAAAATGCAAACAAATATTTTAATAGAAATGTGGAATTATGTAAAAAGAAAACAATATCAAAACAGGAATGTGATAATATTGCTTTAAAAAAAGAAGAAGCAAATGCAAATTATGAGTATGTAAAAGCCTTATATGATGATTTAAACACTAGTTATAATGATTGTAAATTATATTCGCCAAGTGATGGTATTGTTTTAATTAGAGTTCAAGATGAAGGTGCTATTGTAAATACTGGAACACCAATATATACATTATCATTAAATGATGAAATGTGGGCAAAAGTATATATTGATGAAACTGATTTGGGTAAAGTAAAAATAGGTTCACAAGTAAGAATTTATACAGATTCAACAGCAAAAGTTTACAATGGCCACATTGGTTTTATTTCGCCAGTTGCAGAGTTTACACCAAAAAATATAGAGACTACAACTTTGAGAACAGATTTGGTTTATAAAGTAAAAGTTGTTATTGATGACGCTGATGATTATTTAAAACAAGGTATGCCAATAACAGTAAAAATTCAACATTAATTATTAAGTATTAAATTAATAGTGGGCACTATTATGGAAGAAATAGTTATAGTTAATAATTTAACAAAACAGTTTGAAGATAACATTGCTATAAACAATATATCTTTTAGTATAAAAAAAGGAGATATAGTTGGACTTGTTGGACCAGATGGTGCTGGTAAAACAACTCTTATAAGGTTATTAATAGGATTATTAAAACCGACAAGTGGTTCAATAGATATATTGGGGCTTAGTCCATTAGATGATGTAAATGAGTTACATAAAGTTGTGGGTTATATGCCTCAAAAATTTGGACTTTATGAAGATTTAACGGTGCAAGAAAATCTGGAACTATATGCTAATTTAAAGGGTTTAAGTAAGAAAGAAAAAGAAGAATATTTTAAAATAATGTTATCTTTTACAAATCTAAAAACTTTTACTGATAGACTTGCTGGGCGACTGTCTGGTGGTATGAAACAAAAACTTGGACTTGCTTGTTCTTTATTGGGTAACCCGCAGTTTTTACTATTGGATGAACCAGGGGTTGGTGTAGATCCAATATCAAGAAGAGAATTAATGTCAATGGTTAGAGAATTAAGTAAGGGTGGTATGACAATTTTATGGTCTACTTCTTATCTTGATGAAGCAGAAAATTTTGATAAAACAATAGTGTTAAATGAGGGGCAGATTTTATATGATGGTATACCAAGTGATTTGACTAAAACAATGGAAGGAAATGTATTTTTGACAAAAGATGTAAATGCAAAAAATAGAACATTGTTAAGAAAAATATTAAAAAGTAGAAAAAAAGTTGTTGATGCTGTTATTGAAGGAGATTCTGTTAGAGTAAGTATAACAGATGATAAAATAAAAAATAAATTTAGTAATTATTTAATTAAAACAAAACCAAGATTTGAAGATGCTGTTATTAATTTATTGGGTGGTTGCCCACTTGGTGAGTCAAAAGTTGCAAAAAGTGTTGCAGTAGATGATAATATTGAATATGTTATTGAAGTAAAAGATTTGACAAAAATTTATGGCACTTTTACCGCAGCAAATAAAATAAATTTTTCGATAAAGAAGGGTGAAATATTTGGGCTTTTAGGACCTAATGGAGCAGGGAAATCTACAAGTTTTAAAATGATGTGTGGTTTATCAAAACCAACGTATGGTGATGCTTATATTATGGGTATAGATATGAGAAAACAACCAGAATTAGCAAGAGAAAAGTTGGGTTATATGGCACAAAAGTTTTCATTATTTTCAAATTTAACTGTTTTAGATAATTTAAAATTTTTCTCTGGTATATATGGTTTAAATAAAAAAGAACAAGAAGCAAAAATTCAGCAAATGATTGAAGTGTTTGATTTTCAAGATTATATAAATATGAATTCTGGTTTATTGCCATTAGGTTTTAAACAAAGATTATCTTTGGCTTGTGCTATAATGCATAATCCACCAATTTTATTTCTTGACGAACCAACAAGTGGAGTAGATCCACTTACAAGAAGAGAGTTTTGGAATCATATTAATTCAATGGTTGAAAAAGGTGTAACTGTTATGGTTACAACACATTTTATGGATGAAGCAGAATATTGTGATAGAATTGCTTTAATTTATAAAGGAAGAGCAATTAGAATGGGCAATCCAACAAGTTTAAAAAAAGATGGAGAAACTATGGAGGATGCTTTTATTAGAATTATACAAGAATATGATGAAGAACATGGGGAGGAAAGAGTATGAGTTTAAAAATATTTAATTCATTAGTAAAAAAGGAAGTAAAACAAATTGTAAGAGACCCAAGTAATGTTTTAGTTGCTTTTTTATTACCATTAGTAATGATGTTAATATTTGGTTACGCTATAAATCTTGATACAAATACTGTAAAAATAGGTGTGCTTGTAGATGGTTATAAAGATCAAGTTAAAAATTTGGTAGATAGTTTTAAAAGCACAGAATATTTAAATACAACAGAATATTATAGCCGTAAAGAAATGGAAAAAGATATTATTTCTGGTAAAATAAAAGCAATGGTTATTATACCAAGTAATTTTGCTAAAAATCTTTATAGTGGAACAAATACCGCACAAATACAGTTATTGATTGATGGAAGCGATCCAAATACTTCTACATTTATAGAGGGTTATATTGCTGGAACTGTTAATAATTGGTTAACCATTTCCGAAATAGAAAAGGGGCAGACTGCAAAATCTTTATTAAATATTCAAAACTCAGTTTGGTTTAATCCGGAGTTAAAAAGTATTAATTTTATATTACCATCATCAATATCTATGATTATAACATTAGTTGGTATGATGTTGACTGCCCTTGTTATAGCAAGAGAATGGGAAAGGGGAACAATGGAGTCTTTATTAACAACAGAAATTAGTAAGTTAGATATTATTTTATCAAAATTTGTTGCTTATTACGGTTTAACAATGTCGTCAGTGTTGTTTTGTTCTTTTATGTGTATAGTTTGGTTTAAAATACCATTTCATGGATCGTATTTAGTTTATTTTATAACTGCAAGTTTATTTGCTTTTACATCATTAGGGCAAGGACTTTTAGTGTCTACTTTGTGTAAAAATCAATTTTTGGCTTCAATTACTGTTGCTATGGTTGGTTTACTTCCAGCAACTATGTTGTCAGGGACAATGTTTGAAATATCATCAATGCCAAAAATAATTCAATTAATATCTTATATAGTGCCAGCAAGATATTTTAGTGCTTGTATAAGAAATCTATTTAATGCTGGAAATATATGGAGTGTGTTAATGACACAAAGTTTATTCATGATTATATTTAGTATAGTTATTTTCTTTTTTATTTATAAAAAAACACAAACAAGATTGGAGTAAATTATGATTAGATGGAGCAGAATTTGGTCTTTGGTAGTTAAGGAGTTTAAAAGTGTATTGGCAGATAAAAATAATAGAAATATGATTTTATTATCACCATTGTTGCAATTGGTGTTGTTTGCTAATGTGGCATCATTGGAAATTAAGAAAGTTTTTATTTCTGTTTATGATAAAGATAATACTGAATTATCAAGAACTTTGACAGAAAAATTTGAAAAAACGCCTATTATAAAAAAAGTTTATCATATAAATAATGATAAAGAAATGAAAGAACTTGTAGACAAAGAAAAAGTGTTTGTTGCAATAACAATTCCACAAGATTTTGCTAAAAATATTTATGATGGAAGTGGAACAGATATCCAAATTATAATAGATGGTAGAAGGTCAAATTCTTCACAAATAGTTGCAAGTTATATTTCATCTATAATACAAAAATTTGCTGGTGAAATAAATGAAGCAGAAAAAATACAACAACCAGTAGAAATAAGAACAAGAAATTTGTTTAACCCAACTTTGAATTATCAATGGTTTATTTGTGTTTGTTTAACTGGTGTTTTGGCTATGAATATGGCTTTTTCAATAACTGCATTAGCAATAGCACAAGAAAAAGAATTGGGAACATTTGAGCAAACTATTGTTTCACCTCTTACTTCTTTGGAAATTATAATTGGAAAAACAATTCCTGCTATATTAATTGCTTTATTTGATGTAACTTTGATGATTATTGGTTCAATTTTGTTGTTTAAAGTTCCAATTGAAGGTTCTATTTTTATGATATATTTTTCTGTGTTTGTGTTTTTGTTGGCAATGTCTGGGATTGGTTTATCATTGTCAACTATTTGTAAAACTCAACAACAATCTGTTTTGGGTATGTCTTTACTTTCTGCTCCGCTTATGATGTTGTCTGGTTTTATGAGTCCTGTTGAAAATATGTCTTGGTTGGCACAAAAAATTGCAATGATTAATCCTTTAACGTATTTTTTTGAATTATTGAAAGGTATTTTTTTGAGAAATATAGGAATGATAACTATTTTTGAAAATATTGTTCCGTTGATGCTGATTGCTGGTGTGACTTTGACGTTTAGTTGGTGGTTTTTTAATAAGAATTTGAGTTAAAAATAGTTATTTTACTTGATTTATTTTTTACAAACTTTATCATTATTAAAAATAATAATCACAAAAGACTTTGGAAAATAACGAAACAAAAAACGTAATATGTATAAAATGGGGTGCATATTATGGTGCTAAATACATTAATTCGCTTTATCGTGGCATAAAAAAACACACAAAATATAACATAAATTTTTATTGTTTTACAGATAATAGTGATGGTTTTGATGATGGTATTATAGCAAAACCACTTCCAACAATGAATGTAAAAGAAATTAGAAATGCTTATTTAAAAGAAGTTGGTTTATGTGATAATAATTTAGGTGGTTTGGCAGGTCAAAGAGTTTTATATTTTGATTTAGATACAGTTATAGTAGATAATATTGATTCATTTTTTGAACTTCCAAAAGGTGATGAATTTTATATAATAAATGATTGGAATACAAGAGGTGATAGAGTGGGGCAGGGTTCTTGTTTTTCATTTGTAGTTGGGACTTTGGGTTATATAAAAGATTATTTTGAAGAGCATTATATGGAAATTTATGATAAATATTATACTGCTTCACAAGAGTATTTGTCTGATAAGGTTGTTGAAAAATATGGAAAATTGAATTTTTGGCCGGCTTCTTGGGCTAAAAGTTTTAGATTTCATTGTTTGCCAACTCCATTGATTCCATTTTTAAGAAGATTTAAAACTGCAACAATTCCAAACAAAGCAAAAATAATTTGTTTTCACGGTTATCCAAAATTGGAAGATGCTATTGAGGGTGTTTGGCCAGAGAAGAAGGTTTGGAAGAGGTTGTTTTATAAACATTTAAGGCCGGTTGCTTGGTTGAAGAATTATTGGGGGGAGTAGTTTTTAGTTTTTTGATGTTAAGCATTTATATTTGATTTAATAAAAAATATTTATAAAAAATACTTGTGATGGTGATTGAGTCAAGTAATCTTGATGTTTGATATTTGGCTGCTGATTGATGCTTGTTTGTTAATATTTTACTAAAATGTGTGAAATTATCATTTTGTATGTTGTGTGGTTATAGTATTAAAATGATATTTTGAGTTTTGTTTTATACTCACTTATTTTTGAATAAGAGTAAGTATTTGTTTAAATGGTTTATTGTAATTTTTTTGTTAATGTTTGGTGTTATATTGATTTTATATTACATTAAATCAACAATAATTTTATTTTTTTAAACAACTTTTTAATTATTCAGTTGAAAATTTCAAATTAAATACTATCTTATAATCAGCAACAAAAAAAATTCAAAAAATGCGACTATATCTTGACTATCAAGCCACAACACCATTAGACAAAAGGGTTCTTGACGAAATGATGTTAACAATGACAACAGAATTTGGCAATGCACACTCAAAAAGCCACTCATTTGGTTGGGAAGCAGAAAGATTAGTAGAAAAAGCAAGAGAACAAGTTGCAAATGTTATAGGTGCTGATGCTAAAGATATAATTTTTACATCTGGTGCAACAGAATCAAACAATCTTGCTATAAAAGGAGTTGTAAGATTTAATAAGAGTGACAAAAAAAATCATATAATCACAGTTCAAACAGAACACAAATGCGTTCTTGAAAGTTGCAGATATCTTGAATTAAAAGAGGGTTTTAAGATAACATATTTATCAGTTGGAAGCGATGGTTTAATTAATCTTGAAGAATTAAAAAATGCCATTACTGACAACACTATTTTAGTATCAGTAATGGGTGTAAATAATGAAATTGGTGTAATACAAGACTTAAAATCAATAGGTAAGATATGTAGAGAAAGGGGGGTATATTTTCATACGGACTGCGCACAAGCATTTGGAAAAATACCCTTAAATGTTGATGAAATGAATATAGATTTAATGAGTATTTCAGGACACAAAATATATGGACCAAAAGGTATTGGTGCTTTATATGTTAGAAGAAAACCAAGAGTAAAAATTGAAGCAATTATAAATGGTGGTGGGCAAGAAAGAGGTTTAAGATCTGGAACTTTGGCAGTTCCTTTAATAGTTGGACTTGGTAAAGCATCACAATTAATGCAAGAAGACGGCGAAAAGGATAAACAAAAAATTGACAAATTTGCGAATCAAATAATTAATGAATTTTTAAAAATAAAAAAAGTTGACTTAAATGGAAGTTTAGAACATAGATGGATGGGTTGTTTAAATTTTAGTTTTGCTGGCGTAGAAGGTGAATCTTTGATGATGGCGATAAATGATATTGCTGTTTCGTCTGGTTCTGCTTGCACTTCAGCTACACTTGATCCATCTTATGTTATAAAAGCAATTGGAACAAAAGACGAATTAGCACACTCTTCAATAAGGGTTGGGCTTGGACGATTTACAACACAAGAAGAAGTTGATTATTTTATAAAAAGAGTAAAAGAAGAATTGCCAAAATTGAGAGATATGAGTCCATTATGGGAAATGATGGAAAATAATGTTGATTTAAGTAAAATCAAATGGAAAGATTAATATTTTAATAATTTGAAAGGAGTAAAAATGACAAGAGAAAATGGCAGACAAAACGATGAACTAAGAGAAATTGAAATTCAAACAGATATAAATAAACACGCAGAGGGTTCTTGTTTAATATATTGTGGAGATACACAAGTGATTTGCACTGCAACAATTGAAGAAAAAGTGCCACCTTTTTTAAGAGGAAAAGGCGAGGGTTGGATTACTGCTGAATACAATATGATTCCAAGAGCAACTGGAACGAGAGTTCAAAGAGATAGGGGCGAAAAAGTTAATAGTAGAGCATTGGAAATACAAAGACTTATAGGTCGTTCATTAAGAAGTTGTGTAGATATGAAGAAACTTGGGGAAAGGCAAATTTTGATAGATTGTGATGTTATACAGGCCGATGGTGGAACAAGATGTGCTTCTATAACTGGTGGTTTTGTTGCTATGTATTTGGCAATACAAGACTTAATTAAAAGGCGAGTTATAAAGGAAAATCCAATAACTAATTTTGTAAGTGCTGTTTCTTGTGGTGTTTGTAATGGTGAGTGTGTTTTGGATTTTGATTATGATGAAGATAGTAATAGTGAGTGTGATGTAAATTTTATTTTAAATGATAAACAAGAAATAATTGAGGTTCAAGGCACTGCAGAGGGTAAACCATTTTCTTTTGAGCAATTTAATAAATTGTATTCTTTGGCAGTCAAGGGAACGAAAGAATTGATTGAAAAGCAAAAAGAAGCATTAGAGTTGTTATTATAATTTTTTTGTATTTCAGAATTTAAATATATAATTGATTAAGTTTATTGATTAATAATTTATTGGTGTTGTTATAAAATTATAAGTATTGTAATATAATTATTAGTTTTTTATATTTTTTTCTTGTTTTTTAAAAAGTTATCATTATATTGCAATTATCATTTTATCATTTTATAAAAATTATGAGACTAAATATTGAAATTAATGAAAAGTTGCAAAATGCAATCAAAAAATATGCAAATAAAAACAATTTAACAATAAAAAATTTTATTACAACAGCAATAGAAAATGAAATTTATAAAAAAGATATAAAAATAGTAAATAATTTTTCAGTTGGCATAATTTGTGGCGGACCTTCCGCAGAAAGGGGAATTTCTTTAAATTCTGCGAGATCGGTTGCAGATCATTTGGAAAGTGAAAATATAGAAATAAAAGTATTTTATGTAGATAAACAATTAAATTATTATAAAATAAGTAGAAATCAATTATATTCAAATACACCATCAGATTTTGACTTTAAACTACAAGAAGATCAGTTATTATCAACACCAGATTTAATAAGTGAACTGAAAAATACAACAATAGTTTTTCCAGTAATACATGGTGATTATGGTGAAGATGGAAAATTGCAAGAATTCTTGGAGAAAAATAATATTCCTTTTGTTGGTAGTGGAAGTGTTGCTTGTAAAAATAGTTTTAATAAAATAAATTGCACTAAAATATTAGATGATAATGGTTTTTACCATTTTCCAGCAGTTTCATTTAGTGAAAATAAAAAAGAAAATCATAAAATAATTAAAAGGTTTTTTGATTTAAATAAATTAAAAAAGGCTGTTGTAAAGCCTGCAAGTGGTGGTTCTTCAATAGGTGTTTATTGTGTTTATTCTTATGAAGAAGCAATAGATAGAATGGAAAAATTATTTAAAGATGGAACATCACAAGTTATTGTAGAGCCATTTTGTATTGGAACAGAGTTTACAATTATTGTAACACAAAATATAAATAATGGAAAACCAGTTGCTTTGATTCCAAGTGAAATAGAAATGAAGTATGAAAATTACCAAATATTTGATTATAGAAGAAAATATTTACCAACTGCACAGACAAGATATTATACTCCAGCAAGATTTAATGAAAATGATATTACTAAAATAAGAAGTTATGCAGAAGAAGTATTTAATCTAATGGGTCTTAGTGATGTTGTTAGAATGGATGGTTGGTTAATGAAAGATGGAAGGATATGGTTTTCAGATATAAATATTGCTTCTGGTATGGAACAAAATAGTTTTGTTTTTCAACAATCTTCAAGAATTGGTTTTAGTCATAAAGATTTTGTTTTATATATTTTAAAATCTGCTTGTTTAAGATATGGAATAAAAATGCCAGAAGTTGCGACTAACGAAGATAAAAATAAAAAAAATGTGAATGTTTTGTTTGGTGGAATTAATGCAGAAAGACAGATTTCTTTAATGAGTGGAACAAATATTTGGTTAAAATTATTGAAATCAAATAAATATTCACCAAAACCATATTTAATGGATAAAAATGGTGATGTTTGGTATTTGCCATATTGCTATACCTTAAGTCACACGGTGGAAGAAGTATATGAGCATTGTTTGAATGCAGAAACAGAAATAAATAAAGTGCAATTTTTTATTGATGAAGTATGTAAGGACTTACAAATAGAAAATTATAAAATGGAGTTGCCAGTAAAATATAGTTTTGAAGAATTTATGAAATTATCAAAAGAGCAAAATGCTTTTGTTTTTATTGGTTTACATGGTGGAAAAGGAGAGGACGGAACGGTTCAAAAAGCATTAAAGGAACACGGATTAAAATATAACGGATCCGACGAAGATGGTTCAAGATTAGGTATGGATAAATATAAAACTGGCGAAGTTATTTCTAAATTAAATGATAGTGTTTTAATTACAGCACCAAAGATTCAGTTCAAATTAGATGATTTTGAAAATTATTCTTTAAAAGATTATGAAAGTTTTTGGAATAAAACTACAAAAGAATTAAGTTGTAATAATTTTATAATAAAACCAGCAACTGATGGAAGTTCAGCTGGCGCAGTTAGAATATTTGATGTTAATGAATTTAAAACTTATATTGATATTTTAGAAGAAAAAGCACCACATATTCCTGCAAATACTTTTAAAAATCAAACAACAATAATTGAAATGCCAAGTAATAATGAGCAAAATTTCTTACTCGAGGCGTTTATAGAAACTGACGATATAGTTATTGAAGATAAAGATTTAATTTATGATAAACGAAATGGCTGGTTAGAATTTACTGTTGGTGTTATTGAAAAAGACGGTATTTACCATTCATTTAATCCAAGTATAACAATTGCAGAAAATAAGGTGCTTACTATCGAGGAAAAATTCCAGGGTGGAACAGGTGTAAATATAACTCCTCCACCAGAGTATATTGTGAATGCAAAATTATTGTCTCTAATTAAAGAAAATATTGAGAAGGCTGCAAAGGCTATGAATTTAAAAAATTATGCAAGACTTGATATTTTTGTAAACAATATAACAAATAAGATAATTTTGATTGAGGCAAATACCCTTCCTGGTTTGACTCCATCAACAGTTATTTTTCATCAGGCTTTGGTTGACGGTATGAATCCAAGGGAATTTTTGGAAAAAATAATTGAGATGAAGGAATAAAGTTTATTTTACTAATTATTAATTGTATATTTAATATCTGTTGGTGTATAAATTGTTATTTCTTTACTAAACAACCCACTGGAACAGCCAGTGGGTTATTATGAAATTAAGTTTATAATTTATGATTAATAACCATAAACTCTTATACAATTACGAGTAATTAATCCGAAACTTTCTATTTTTGTATCGGAACTTACAATTTTTTTAATTCCGCCATCTTCAATAGCCTTTATTAAATTTGCATCACCAAATGGTCCAAATAAACCAAGAATAGAAGTTGTGCAACTTTTTCCTATTTTTATATTTGATATATTAGTGAGATCGGCATCATTAAGTTGTATTGTATTAACAACTGGTTCATTTATTATTGAACAAGCAGATATGCCCAATACAGTAAAGCCGGCTATTAATAACTTTTTTATACTATTATGCATATTTATATTACCGTAAATATTGTTAGATAGTAGTATTATAATATATAAATTATAAAAGTAAATAAAATTGTATTAAATATATTTAAAATAATTTTTATAAAAAAAATTGTTACAATTTTAAACTAATTCCAAATTTAATACTATTTTCTTTTTTACCTTTTTTGCCATCAAAGTCTTTATTATATATTCCCTTGCCACACATAAGGTAGGTGTCTAAATGATCTTTATTATAATTTAATACAAATCCAGTGCTGGACATAGTGCCGTATTTTTCTGGAACCTTATCTTTTACTTGACCGTAATCTAAAAATATTGTAAATTTTAATTTATTATCTAAAAAATTTGCGTAAAAATTATTGTTAAGATAAAAACCTTCTTGACCACTTGTTGAATTATCCTTAAAACCTCTTATTGTATCACTATCTAATGATATTAAATTGGCAGTATTTTTAAGTACAAATTTTTTTATTTTTTGATAAGAAAATTGTAAATTGTAAAACCATAAATTTGTGATTTTACTATTGTAATTCATATCAAGTTTTCCAATGATTTTATCTTTTTTACTAACATATATAATTGGCTTTATGGTTAATATTTTATTATTTAATGTGAATGTATTGTTAAAGTATAATTTAAAAATATGATCACTAAAATCTTTATCAAATCTTACCATTCCATGTAGATGAAGTAGATACACATGTGTTGTATCAATTGTATCTAGTGTAGTTCTCTCAAATTCAATCGTAAAATCATTTTTGTATTTATAGCTGTTATATATAACTCGATTAAGCAAGATAGCAGTATTGTGTTTTTTTTGATTATTGATAACATGTATAACTCCTCCATTAGTAATATGATGTATATAGTGTGATCTATTATAATTTATGGCAAATGTATAATATATAAAAGGTATTAATAGGTTAATATTTAATGAATTTGAATATGAATCTTTATTATTGGTAAGATCTGTTGTTGTATATTTTATTTGTAAGTTATTATTTGTTCCTAAAAAATCGTCTTGACTTAAAAATATAGAATATTTATCTCTTCCTATGTATTTGTTGCCCTCGTTATTATAATCAAGACCAACACTTGTTCTTCTTAGTTTTTTATTGTTGATTATTATGTCAGAGTAATTGTATTTATCTGTTTGTGGAGTTATTGACATTGTTGCATTATTGCTTCTTAATTTATTAAATTGATCCAATAATAAATTAAGTTCATTTAAATTAAGTTCTTTATTTTTAAGATATGATTTTTGTTTACCATTAATTGTAACCTTGTTAATTTTGCCAGTAACAGTATTAAATGTTATAGAACCATCATTTATTTTATCAATATCTATATAAACTACCGTTGTTACGTAGCCTTTACTGATAAAATAATTTAGTATTGTGTCTCTTAGAGACATTAAATTATTTTTGTTTAAGCATTTGTTTACATATTGTTTTTGTATATATTTGTTTAATTTATTGAATTTTATGCCATTTAATAGTATTTTTATTGTGTTAATTTGAATACAATTTGTATCGTTTATTGTTTCATCTATTTTTTCATTGTTTTTATTATCATAATTGATTTCTCGTTTATTTTTGGCACGTTCTGATCTTGATTTTTTAATTTGAGTTATGGTGTTTTGTCTGTTTGTGTCTTCGTTTTTTTCTATAATATCTCTTTGTCTATATATATCATTTCTTGTATTTATTATGTCACTTTCCATATTAACCTTTGCTTTGGATAATTGTGTAGATAAACAGAATAATAAAATCGTTGTAGATAATATAATTTTTTTCCCTAACATGCAATATTAATTTATAATATTAATTGTATATTAATGATACAATAATTTTTAGCATATGTCAACAAATACGGATAATATTATAAATATTTGTTTTATGTGATGTGTGACATATATTTACATTAATTTTTAAAAATGATTTATATTATCTATATAATGTTATACACTGATAAATTAAATTAATTGATTTTTTATTTATTCAATTATAAACTTCTTACAAATATGTTAACTATACAAAAATAAGCATGAAAAAAATAAAAACAATAGTATTCCCAGTTGGTGGATTTGGCACAAGATTTTTGCCAGCAACAAAAGCAACCCCAAAAGAAATGTTACCAGTAGCAGAAAAACCCTTAATACAATATGCGTTTGAGGAGGCTTTAAATGCTGGAATTGAAAAGTTTATTTTTGTGACAGGAAGAAATAAAAACTCAATAGAAGATCATTTTGATAATGCATTTGAATTACAAAAAACGTTAGATGAAAAGAAAAAAACAGAAATGTTAGAAAAAACTATTGGTTGGTTACCGCCGGCAGGACAAATAGTTTTTTTGAGGCAGCAAAAACCTATGGGTTTAGGACATGCTGTTTTGTGTGCTGAGAAATTTGTAGGTGATGAGCCTTTTGCAGTAAGTTTAGCTGATGATATGAATTATAAACAAAATGGCAATTTTTTAAAAGATATGATTGATATTGCAGAAGAAAAAGATGCCAATATTATTGGTATTGGAGAAGTGGAAAAGAAAAATGTTAGTAGATATGGAATAATTGATTTTGATAGTAATGATGGGGATTTATATAAAATAAAAAATATGATAGAAAAACCATCAGTAGAAGAAGCACCATCTAATTTATCGAATATAGGTAAATATGTCTTAAAACCAGAAATATTTGAATATTTAAAGCAAACAGAACTTGGTATTAGTGGAGAAATACAATTAACAGATGCAATGAAAAAAATGCTTGAAAATGATGATTTTTATGGATTAAAATTTAATGATAGAAGATTTGATTGTGGAAGTGTTGTTGGTTATTTGGAAGCAAATATTTATTATGCTTTGAAAAATGAAAAAATAAAAGATAAAGTTGAAAATATAATTAGTAATTTTTATAGAGATATAAACAATGACAAATAAAATTGAAATAAGAGATTTATGTAAATCTTTTGGAAGTAAAGTTGTATTAAATAATTTAAATCTTGATGTTAAAGAAAAAGAATCACTTGTTATACTTGGAAAGTCTGGAAGTGGTAAGTCTGTTTTGATTAAAAATATTTCAACTTTAATGAATCCGGATTCTGGAAGTATAAAGGTTGATGGACAAGAGATAATAAATCTTAAAGAGGCTGACAAGTTTAAATTAATGAATAAATTTGGTTATTTATTTCAAGGTGGTGCTTTGTTTGATTCTATAAGTGTTTGGGAAAATGTTGCTTTTAAATTGTTAAATAATGAAAAAATGAATAGAAAAAAAGCAAAAGATATAGCAATTGAAAAGTTAAGCATAGTAGATTTAGATGAAAGTATTGCCGATTTATCGCCAGCAGAATTGTCTGGTGGTATGCAAAAAAGAGTGTCTTTGGCAAGGGCTATTTGTTTAAATCCTGAAATTATTTTTTTTGACGAACCAACAACTGGTCTTGACCCAATAACTTCTGAAACAATTAATAATTTAATTGTAAAAACTGTAAAAATTGTCGGTGCAACTGCAATAACTATTACACATGACATACATTCTGCAAGGGTTATATCCGATAGAATTGTTTTGTTAAATGAGGGTAAAATTTGCTGGGAAGGTGATAAAAATACGATAGATACAACTAATAACGAGTTAGTAAGAAAGTTTTTGGTAAAATAATTTTTATGTATTGAGTTGATGTGATAGTAATTTTGACTGTTGTTGTGGTATAAATAATATCGTTGTTATTTTGTTTTATCAATCTTTCCATATTTAGTGTGATTTAGTATAGGTCTTTGTGTGTTATTTTACTACTTATTAACTACATGGATTTATGTTTGATAATATATTTAATTAACTTGGCGCACACGAGAAGATTTGAACTTCCAACCGTCGGATTCGCGGTCCGATACTCTATCCAATTGAGCTACGTGTGCACATTTGTTATTTTAT
>JAGAUJ010000012.1 GCA_017620845.1 Rickettsiales bacterium
ATGGAAAATACACAAAAAGCTTTAAAATTTATACAAAATAACAAAAGTGAATTTAGTGAACAAACACAACAAAATATAGATGAGATATTAAATGGATTAAATGAAAATCCAGAGTTTTTTAAAGATAATAAAGAAGGTGTTGAACAGCTTGTTAATATCCTTAATGAATTATATAGTTATAATTGTAAATATCAAAATCAAGAATTACAACAACAAATTTATAATAATAATGGATACGATATGGGACTTCTATGGAATAGGGATTATACGAAAGATGATTTTGAAGCAATTCCTGGTATAAATTTTGTATGTGGTCATGACGCTAATGTAGAACAGACATTAAGAAGCAATAAAGATAAAACTATTTTTGATATAGATATTTATAGAAGTTGTGGATATACACCAGCATTAAGACGGGCTGGTTATCCAAATATTAGAAATCGTGTTGGACTTTGTGTAGTAAATCAAACTGGTGAGGCTAATATTGATGTTGAACAATTACCAGATTGTGTTACTATTCAGTATAGGAATGATTTGCAAGAAATAGATGCTATAGAAGAAGTTGAATTGGAATTGATTAAATTGAATGAGGACATAGAATTTTCAACGACTGATTTTATAACAGAGGTTATGAAAAGACAAAAAGCATTAGAAGAACAAAGAAGATTGAGAGAAGAAGACGAATATATAAGTGATGTTTCAAGTGATTTTGATGAAATAACTCCAAAAAGAATATTGGGAAATGGTTTAATAAAGCGAAGTGAGCGTATTGATTTTAATGCTGCATTTGAATAAGAGGATGACGAATATAAGAATTATCCTTTATCAGTTCCAAAATTTTTTTAAAAGATATGTAAAATATAATATAGGTGCTTAAAATAACAATATAGTCAATTAATGAATGTTTGATTGACTATTTTTATATAATTATAATTTTATATATTAAATATAAATTAAATCTATTTATAAAATGTTAACAGTGTGCTATGTTTAATGTTATATTATATTTATACACTAAATTTTTATTTATATAGAAACAACTAAAAACTCAAATATTTAATTCCAACAAAAAAATACCACCCCGAAATGCTCGAGGTGATAACAAAAAGGATTAACGTGGAAGCAATATAGCCAACCAACACTCATATTATAACACCAATAATTTTTATTGTCAATATTTTTGTTTTAATTCTATACATTTTCATAATTATTTTAATAAAAATTGATAACTTATGATTAATATTTTTTTATTTATTTATTATCTTAAAGTTTATTATTAACATATCAAAATCTATTGCGAAATTATTTTATTTAATTATCATGATTAAAAATAACCAAAACTTATATGAAAAGTTTTACAAAAACAATGATTTTAATAACAACATTTATTTTATATATGACAATAAGTAATATCTCTGCAAAGGAAATTAAATTAGAGCAACCAAATTTGGATGATTCTTTTTTAAAGATCTTAAATAATAGAGTTTCAACAAGAGATTATGATAACACGCGAAAAATTGATAACAAAACTTTAAGCGAAATATTATGGTCTGCTTTTGGTATTACAAGATTAGAAGAAACAAAAAGAACAATTCCAACTGCTCTAAATAAGCAAGATTTAGAGATTTATGTTATTAAAAAAGATGGAACTTGGTTATATGATGCCAAAAAATTAATATTAAAATTAATAACAAATAAAGATTTAACAAGTTATTTTAATACACAGGATTATATGCCAGATGTAGATATAATATTATTATATATAACAAAAGAAGAAAATGATTATTCTTTAATGCATGCTGGTTCTGCTTATCAAAATGTTGCTCTTTATTGTGCTAAAAACGGAATTGGAAATATAGTAAGGGGTTATTTTGATAAAGAAGGAATTGCAAAAGAATTACAAATTGATAATGATAATGTTATAATTTCACAAGCAATTGGATATAAAAAATAATATGTTTAAGATTATAAAAATAGAAGAAACAACAACAGTAATGGACTATATAAAACAATTTAATATAAATACTGTTGTTATTGCAAATAAACAAACAAAAGGTAGAGGTAAGGGAAATAGAACTTGGATTTCGCAGAAATCTAATAATCTATATATGGCAATAAGTATGGATTCTTCAAATAAAAATATTAACTATTTTAACTATTGTTTTATATCTGCTATTGTTATGGTGGAAAGTTTAAAAGAGTTAATTAATGTAGATGTTAATTTAAAAATAAAATGGCCAAATGATATTTTATTAAATAATAAAAAAATTTGTGGTATTTTATTAGAAAACGATTTACAAAGAAATGTTTTAATAATTGGAATTGGTGTAAATATTGATTATTCACCAGTATTTGATAATAAGATGTTATTTCCGCCAACTAATGTAAAAAGAGAGGGATTTATAGTAAATAAAGATGAATTAATTGATATTTTTTTGAAGAAGTTTAAAGAATTTGATGCAAATAATTTTACTTTAATAAAAGATAAATTAGTAAAATATTTTTATAATTTTGGTAAAGAAATTGTTGTAAAAAATGATGATAGAGAAATTGTTGGGGTATTTAAAGATATTGATAATGATGGAAGTTTAATTTTAGAATGCGATAGTGTAGAAAAAAAATTTTTTTCAGGCGATGTATTTGAATTAAATTGATGTCACTAATAAATTTTTAATTTATGTTGCTATTAGGTGTTTTTTTAAACTACATGAATTAATTTTTTGTTTCATAATAGGTAATTTTGTAACGCATTTTGGTATTTTATTAAAAAAATGTTGCTATTTGTTAAAAAATAGTTATAATAAAAATGTATATTAAAAAAATAAATAAACTTATGGAGACAAAAATAGCATTGTTTAATGTATCTAAGAAAATAATAGATCTTATTGATACAAAAAAATTTCAAGTTATGGAATTTAATAATTTTGAAAAAATGACACTTTCACTAAAAAATATAAAAGTTCTTATTGTGGATTTGGAACAAAAAATGAATTTTAAGGAATTTTTTAAGAGTGTTAAAAGCATAAATGAAAATATATTAATTTTAGGTCTTATAAGTTTTAATAGATTAAGAATTGCAACAAAACTTTTAAAAGATGACCTAACTGATTATATGATACAAGATAATATTGAAAATTTGAGTGATATAAATACAAGGCTTGAACAAATCATAAATAATTCACAAAAAAAGACTGACAAAATGAAAAATATATCAATGTTTGAATTTGTAAATTTGAATACTGAAATCAAAAAAACAATGAATAACATTATAAAAATTTCAAATGCTAATATACCAATATTAATACAAGGAGAACAGGGTTGCGAACATGAAATGTATGCTGAAATTATACATCAAGTGAGCGACAGAAAAGACAAACCTTTCTTAAACGTTTTCTGCCCAAGTCTTAATCAAGAAAATATGGAAAGAGTGCTTTATGGTGATAAAGAAATGATTGGAAAACTTGAACAAGCAAGCAATGGAACTATATTTTTTGAAAATATAGATTTATTGGATACAAATATGCAAAATATTTTAACAAGAATTCTTGAAAGAAGAGAAGTTGATGGAATAGGTGGAACTAAAAAGACTTTTAATTTAAGAATGATAGCAAGTTCAACTAAAAATTTAGAAGAAGAAGCGAGAAAAGGAAGATTTAATGAGGATTTATATTTTATGATTAATGGTTATACCTTAAATATTCCACCATTAAGGGAAATGAGAAATGTTATTCCTTTACTTGTTAAAAATCTTTATAAACATTATTCAATGGAACAAGGAAAATTAATAAAAGGTATAACAAATAAAGCATTAAAAATTTTAGAAACTTATGACTGGCCTGGTAATATTAAAGAAATAAAAAATGTAATTCATAGGGCAGTTATATTAAACAATACTTCTTTGTTGGATGAAAAAGATTTCTTGAATTTAAAAGGTAAAAATGCAATTGAAGATAAAAATAATTTTGATATTAAAGATGATTTATATTCAATAAGTTTATTTAATGCTGATGGTAGTTTGAAGGATATGAAAACATTAGAATATGAAATAGTTGATAAATATATGAATATTAATGATGGAAATATTACAGAAACTGCTAAGGCTTTAAAATTAGGAAGAACAACTTTATATAGAAAATTAGAAAGAAATGAAGAATAAGGGTTCATTTTTTATATATTGTATATTTTATTTTACATTTATTATAATTTTTTTGACTTTTAGATCTGCTTTTGCAGATTTAAAAGTTGAGGAATGGCGACAAAGAAATACATTTACAAAATTTGGACAAGAGGTTGAAGTTAAAGTAAAATTAAAAGCTGTAAATCTTAAACCTAATTATTATCACGATTATTGGGGTTATATTTTTGATGATAATAGTAGAATAAATGTTTTAGAAGCAAGAGTTGTTAATTCGCATAAATATAAGAGCACATTTGGGGATAATACTTTAAAAATACAATTTGATAAATTGTATAACAATAGGACTGTTACTTTGTATTTTAAATATGAAGTTTTAAATAAAGAAATAGATAATATAAAGTATATTAGAAGAGAGTGGGTGCAAATACCAAAATTTGCTGGTGGTGCAAAAGGTGAACTGATTGTTAAAACTCTTGAAAATATGGATGTTTATTCTACACACGATATATTTAAAAATACTTATGATGCTTATTATTGGATTGGTATAATTAGTAAAAATGGGATTACTGAATTGTTCCAAATGACTTTAAAAGAGGCTGAATGGAGAGTATCAACTGTTGTGGATATAAAAAATACCGCTGGTTCTTTGAATAATTTAAAAGTTGTTGTTCCACTTAATTTTATTGGTGGGAATAATGACATTATTAATTATAATATATCAAATAATCAAATAAATTATATTGATAATAAAATTATTAAGAAAAATAAAGAGGATGCAGAAGTTAGATTTTTAAAATATCATCAAAATAATGGTTTTGTTAAAATAGATGCAAGAATAAGAAATAATTATAATAATTTTTATTGGTTAAATGATTTTGATATACAAGATACTTTAAAAATAAACCAAAATTATGTAAGTGATTATAATAGTTTAATAAATAAAATTGAAAGTGAGGATGGAACAAATTTGCCAACTCATGTAAAAATTGCAAAGTGGGTAAATAAAAATATTAAGTATAATTTGCATTATATTGGAAGAAAAATGACGTCAAAGGAAATACTTAATTTGGGGCAGGGTGTTTGTGAACATTATTCAGTTTTATATCAAGATTTGTTGCGAAGTATAGGTATTCCAGCAAAAACTATTAGTGGCATAAGTTATGATTTTGATAAACAAAAGTTTGAAAATCATGCTTGGGTTATGGTAAATTATAATAGTCAATGGTTGCCGATAGATCCTACTTGGGGCATATATTCTGGAAAATTGCCAATTTCGCATATATTTTTGTATAATGATATAAGAAATCCGGTTAAGTATTCTATGTATGATAGTCTTGATGGTGTAAGTGTGAGTATTGTGAATGGGGCGGAGTTTGTTGGTGGGATGTAGAAATTTACATTACTTTTTTATAAATAAATATATTCATACTTGTTATTATGCATTATAATATTTCTCAATTTCCTCATCCAACCGCCTCAAGCCTTTTTCAAGTGTCAATCTAAATCTTTCTTCTTCCAACTTTAAAGTATCCATTATTAAAGTCTCATACTCTTTTAACTCTGGGTAGGATTCACCCATCAAATCAACCAAACAAGGCACAAGTTTATACATAGAAACAGATTTACAACCTAACTTATGTATTTGCAGCATTGCTCGTCGCATTATTCTTCTTAAAACATAACCTCTTCCTTCATTTGATGGCAAAACTCCATCTGCTATCAAAAAACTTGAACTTCTTAAATGATCTGCAATTATTCTATGACAAAAAATATCGCCATCACCAATTATATTTTTGGAATTATTAATTAATTTTTGGAATAAATCAATATCGTAATTATTATGAACGCCTTGTAAAACTGCTGATATCCTTTCAAGTCCCATACCTGTATCAATGTTTTTACTTGGTAATTCATCTAATTCGCCTTTTTCATTCCTATTAAATTGTGTAAATACAATATTCCATACTTCAATATATCTATCTCCATCTTCTTCTGGCGTTCCAGGTAGACCACCAGTAACTTCTTCTCCATGGTCATAAAATATTTCACTACAAGGACCACAAGGGCCGGTATCTCCCATTTCCCAAAAATTATCTTTTGTAGATATTTTTATTATTTTATCTTCTGGTAAACCAACAGTATTTTTCCAAATATTATATGCTTCATCATCGGTATGATATACTGTTACGACTAATTTTTCTTGTGGTATTAATAATTCTTTTGTTAGAAACTCCCAAGCCCAAGTTATCGCTTCTTTTTTAAAATAATCTCCAAAAGAAAAATTGCCTAACATTTCAAAAAAAGTATGATGTCTTGCTGTGTAACCTACGTTATCAAGATCATTATGTTTACCACCTGCTCTAACACATTTTTGAACTGATACTGCTTTGTTAAATTTTGGTTTTTCTACGCCTTTGAAGTAATTTTTAAATTGCACCATCCCTGCATTTGTGAATAACAACGTTGGGTCTTCTGGAACTAAACTTGATGATTTTATGATTTTACAACCTTTTTTTTCAAAAAATTTTAAATATTTTTCTCTAATTTCACTAACTGTAAACATTTTTTCAGTAAAAATAATAACTAAACTGATTATACAACCTATTTTTTTATTTTAAAGAAAAAAATAAGTTGTATACAAATATATAACAATATACAGTTGTTTTATTTATAATTTTTTGCCCCACATACCATGAAGATTACAATAAGCAAATACTGAAAGTATTTCGCTTGATGTTTTAAAAATAACTTCTGCCTTTTCATTTTTATTTAAAAAAAATGTTAATCTTTCATTTTTATTTGTTGAAACTTCTATATATTCTATATAATGCTCTTCCGTCATTGGGTGTGGAATTGCACCGACGATTATTTTGTATGTTTCATTATCAATTTTTTGTAATACTGGAACGTGTTTTTCACCAGAACCACTTTCATCGTAATTTACTTTTAACAAGTCCATATTTTTGTTACAACAAACTAGTTTACCACTTGATTCGTGATTTAATGTTATTATGTTGCCACATATACTACATTTATAGGTTTTGTTATTTCTCATAAAATGAAACATTTGTTTATGTATTTTTATAATACATTAAAAATTATAAAAGTAAATAAATGTATTTTTATATTTCAATTTCTGGTAGATTATTTTTAGCATATATTAAATATTGTTCTTCTACATATTTCCACATTTTGTTTCTACTTTTTATTTTATTTATATTAATTTTTGTATTACTGATTAATTCGTATTTTTGTAGAATTTTATATAAAAACTCTTCGTTTACTCTACAAGAAATTCTTGATAAATCACAGTAAATATCGGATAGACCAGTAAAAGCAAAATCAATAAAGGCACAAATGTTATTGTTGTTATCTAATAAAATATTGCCAATATTTAAATCTCCATGAACAAAAACTAAATTGTTTTTTTCGTCTGCTTCTAATTCTAAAAGGCCGGAATAATCATATTCATTATCGTCGATTTGTGCTAAATTGATAAGAAAATTTGATAGTGTATTTTTGCACTCTTGTGGTATTGAATTGATGTTAATGCTGTGAATTTTATAAAAAAACTCTGCTATTTCTGTGGTTATTTTGTCTATTTCTTGTGTTGTTAATGTTGATAGTTTGTTGGTTAATGGTGTCCCTGTAATTTTTTTGTGCATTGAAAATGGTCTGCTACTATCATAACATATTTGCATATCAACAGTTTTTAGATTTATTGTTTGTTTTAAAAAATTGTTTGCAATAACATCTTTTTCCATAACTTGTGAAAAAAAGTCATTTCTTGGAAATCTAAAAATGTAGTCTTCGTTGGTTGTCCCAACATCTATAACTATATTTGTCCAACCGGTTGATATTTTGTTGATATTTATTATTTTTTTGTTTGGAAGGTGGTTTTTTATGATTGCCTCCAAATTTTCTTTTTCTGTAAAAAATGTTAAGTTTTTCACTGTTTTGTTAATTTGTTGAATGTGTTTGAGATTTTAGTATTTTAAAAATTAAAATCTATTATTTTTTTTAATTATTTCTTGATATATTTAAAAATATAATATAACGTGTTTGTTTAATTATAAGTGTTAATTTGTGATGTTTATTTGTTCTAGTGTTTAATTAAAAAAAATACCCCAAAATAAAACTGGGGTATTTTTAATTATTTAATAAAAATATTTCTTTATTTCTTTTTCTTCTTTACAACATCATCAATAGCAACCAAAGTTTTTAAAATTTCTTCCAGTTTATCAAGCCTAACCATATTTGGACCATCACAAGGTGCAGTATCGGGATCTTGATGAACTTCCATAAACAAAGCGCCAACTCCAACTGCAACCGCAGCCCTTGCTATAACTTGTGCCATTTCCCTATTTCCAATGGTACAACCATTGCCGGCACCCGGTCTTTGAACTGAGTGTGTTGCATCACAACAAACGGGGCAACCAGTCTCTGCCATTATTGGATAACAAGTCATATCATTTATTAATGTGTTATAACCAAACATTGTTCCCCTATCACAAAGTATAATATTTTTATTTCCAAAAGTATCAAGTTTTTCAACTATATTGTGTGTTTCTTTTGGTGATAAGAATTGTCCTTTTTTAACATTTATAACTTTGCCAGTTTCTGCTGCTGCTTTTAATAAATCTGTTTGTCTACACAAAAAAGCAGGGATTTGCACAACATCTACATAATTAATAATTTCATGTTTAAATTGTTCTGGAGAGTGAAAATCTGTAAGTATTGGACAGCCAACTTTTTCTTTAACTGTTTTAAATACTTTCACTGCTTTATCAATACCAAGTCCTCTTTTGGCGTTTACGCTGCTTCTATTTGCTTTATCAAAAGATGTTTTAAATATATAATTAATTTTTAATTTATCACAGATTTTTTTAATTTCTGTTGCCATCATTACTGCATGTTCCAATGATTCTAACTGACAAGGTCCAGCCATCAAAGTAAATCTTTGACTGTTTGAAATTTTGAAATTTCCAACTTTTAAAACTCTATTTTTCATAATATTACCATTTTTGTTAATAAATACAACTCTAAATCAATAACACTGTAAAGAGTTATAATAATATGATATATGTATAGTTTTTAAAGTCAATTGTTTTTAATTTATTACAAACAAAACAAATAACCTTTGTGTCTTATTGTTTTTAAGAACTTTGGGTTTTTTGGGTCAGTTTCAATTTTTTTTCTTAATCTTGTTATTTGAACATCAATACTTCTTTCATCTATGCCATTTAACATTTTACACAAATCTTCTCTTGTTAGAACAATGTTTAAGTTGCTAAAAAATATATTTAAAATTTTTATTTCAGTATCTGTTAATTTAATCAAAATATTACTATTATACAATTCGTTTTTATCCAAATTAAAACTAAAATCATCAAAATTTATTACATTATTATCGCTTGTTCTACTTATTCTTTTTAAAATATTATTTATTCTTAAAACTAATTCTTTTGGTTCAAATGGTTTGGATAAATAATCATCAGCACCAGCATATAATCCTTCAATTCTATTTTCTATCTCTCCAAGTGCAGTAAGCATTATTGCTGGTGTGTTGTTATTATTTTGTCTTATATTAGTTAAAAATTCAATACCACTTTCATTTGGCATCATATTATCAACAATCATTAAATCAAAAATGTATTTTTGCATTGCACCTCTTGCCTCTTCTGTATTTGAGGCAGTTGAGACAATAAAATTATTTTTTATTAAGTATTTTTCTAATAACTTTCTAATTCTATCATCATCATCAATAATTAAAATATGATACATAAAAATACTAAATGTTAGTAACTTTCAATTAAAGATAAAACATCTCCACAAAAATACAAGGATCCACATATTAAAATTCGTAATTTTTTATTGTTTTGTATTTCTTTTGTTTTTTGTAGGGCTTCAATTATATTGTTACAGCCATAAAATACATCAATATTAAATTCTTTAAATTCATTTGTAAAGTCTTCTATTGATTTGTATTTATCTGTTCCATTATTGTTTGATACAACAATTATTTTGTCAAAAGTATTTTTTATAATATTGATAAATGATTTTGTATCTTTTCTTTCTAGCATTGAAATAATTAAAATATTTTCTCTATCTTCTTGTTTATTTCTATCTTCAACCCAATTTTTAATTGTTAGAGCACCACCTTCATTATGTCCACCATCAAGATATAACTCACTATTATGTTTTATAAATTCTTTTAATTTTGTATTTGTTAAGTTTTGTAGTCTACCTTTCCAAAAAGTTTTACTTATTCCATTAGATATTTTATTAATATCAATTTTTAATTTATTTTGACATAAAATACTTGCTATTGCAGTTCCAGCATTTATTATTTGATGTTCGCCTTCTAAACCTGGTAATGTAGTTTTAAATTGTTGAGAAAAACCAGTAAACTCACACTCAAAATCATTAATTTTTTTAAAAGTATAATCTTTATCAAAAAAATAAATAGGGCAATGTTTATTATTATCTTGTAAATATTTTGTAATTGTTTCATTCACAATTTCTTCTTGTTTAGATACAACAATAGGGCAGTTATTTTTTGCTATTGAAATTTTTTCTATGGCAATTTTATCAAGTGTATCACCGAGTATTCTTGTATGATCTAATGAAATCGGTGTTATTATACTAATTGCGCTATTTTCTATTATATTTGAAGCATCTAATCTACCACCCAAACCAACTTCAAGTATTGTTGCATCTGCTTTGTTTCTTGAAAACGCCATAAAAGCAATCGCTGTTATTATTTCAAAATAACTTACTTCAAGGTTATATTTCTCTATAATAAATTTACACTCTTCTGCCAATTCATAGTAATAATCATCTGTTATTTCTTTTCCGCAAACTTCAATTCTTTCGTTAAATCTAACAAGGTGAGGTGAGGTGTTTCTATGAACTGTATAACCTTGCTCTTCAAGTATGTATTTTATAAAAGCACTTGTTGAGCCCTTGCCATTTGTTCCTGCTATATGAAAAATTGGAGGCATTTTTCTGTGTGGATTATCTAATTTTTGTAATAAGTGTTCTATTCTATCTAAGCCTAATTTTACTGAGTTCATTTCTTTTGGATGTGGCCAAGTTGGAAATTGCATTGTTTATTTTAATATTAGTTGTTAATTTTATTGTAATTATTAATTTTTGTTTTGCAATTTATATTGTTGCCAATTAGTTTGTAACTATTAAAATTATATTAGTTATATATAAAAAATAAAAATATGAAAATATTACTTTATCAGCCAGATATAGCAGGAAATGTTGGGACTATAATGAGAATGGCAGTTTGTTTTGATTTGGAATTAAATATAATTGAGCCTTGTGGTTTTCCATTTGATGAAGATAAAATTTTAAAAAGATCTGCTATGGATTATATAAAAAGTGTAAAGTTAAAAAGATACAGTAGTTTTGAAGAGTTTAAAGAACATAATAAAGATTGCAGAATAGTTTTATTAACAACTCAATCATTAATACCTTATTATGAGTTTAATTTTAATGAAAATGATGTTTTAATGGTGGGTAGAGAAAGTGCTGGCGTTCCTGATGAAATTCATAATGCTGTAAATAATAGATTGTTAATTCCAATGAAAAACGGTGCTCGTTGCTTAAATGTGGCAATAAGTCTATCCATTGTGGTTGGTGAGGCCTTGAGACAGTGTAAGTTGTATTAATATTAATATACAACTTATAAAATCAATTTATAATTATATTAAATAATGATGTTAACAATATAATTTAATTTTTAATTATTTTTTTATAAATTGTTTCAGTATGTTGGTTATATCATTAATATTTTTAACTAAAATATTATTCATACCGACTTTTTTACAAATTTTAGACAAATTTTTTGAATTATCAATCAATACACATTCATTATAAGTAAGATTATTTGTTTTTATATAATCTTCAAAAAATAACAATTTTTTATCACAAATATCCTTTTTTAAAAAACCCAATCTATATGACACAAGTATATCATCAAATAATTTGTTTAATTTCAAAGATGATATTGTAAAATCAAAAACATCCATATTATCACTGGATAAAATAACATTTATTTCATTATTTTGTATTTGTTTAATAATACTTGGTATTTCATTATTTACAAAACATCCATTTTTCGAACTTAATATTAATTCATTTTTTAATATTGCTTTTTTAATTTTAGTATCTTTATGCACCACATCAATTATATCATTAAAATCTAATTTGCCAAGCATCCAAAAATCTAACAAATTTTTATTTGTTTCAAACAAACTATAATCAATCTTATCAAACATATATTTAGTTTTTGGTTGTCTTAAACTTTCCCAAAAAACATTATTACTTAATGTGCCATCCCAATCCAAAAATATTGTTTTTATATTATCCATAAATTTAACCAATTTTATTTTTTACAATATCTATAATTTGATTTAGAACAACACCACTTTGTAAGCCTTTTCTATAAGAATTATTTATAATATTTTTTGTTTTTACATTATCTTGTAATAACTCATTTACAGTTTCAAACAACGTTTCTGCCTTATTATCTTTTATCATAATACAACCTTTTTCATTCAAAAGATCTTTAAATAACATATAATTATTTTCCACATAAGGACCAGTAACAACACAACAATTATGTTTTATTGCCTCAGCAGGAGTATGACCACCTATATTCCTTTGTAAAGATCCAGCAATAAACACTATATCATTTAAGTCAAAAAACGTGCCTAATCCACCAAACATATTATATACATAAAAATCTACATCTTCTGTTAATTCTTCGCCAGAGGTTGTTGTTATAGATTTTAAATTATGTTTTTTTAACAATTTTAAAACTTCTTCTGTCCTATCTGGATGTCTTATAATAAGCATTGTTAGTAAATTATTATGTTTATTTTTTAGCAATTTATGTGTTTCAATAATAATTTCTTCTTCACCCTTATGTGTGCAATTTACAAGCCATTTTTTTCTATTTTTTGTTTTTTCCAATAATTTTTCATATAAATTAATGTCAACATGGCATTTATCTACAAAGAATTTTATATTTCCAATAAATTGAACATTTTGAACACCAAGCATGATAAATCTTTTATAATCATTTCTTGACTGTGCTAAACAAATATCTATACTATCAAAAATAGTCTCTTTTAACTTTTTATTTCTATACCAAAATCTAAAAGATTTTTTAGACATTTTACCATTTAAAACTATTATTGGGCAGAATTTTTTTGTAAGTGTAAATAAATTTGGCCAAAACTCAGACTCAACATTTATTAAAACATCAGGTTTCCAGTGGTTCAAAAATCTTTTTATAGACCAATAAGTATCTACTGGTGCAAATTGGTGTATCACTTTATTGAGATTTGGAAGTTGTTTAATTTTATTTTTAACAGTTTCTGCACTTGTCACACTTGTTGTAGTGATAAGTATATTGTAATTATCATCTTCGTTTAATCTTTTTATAATAGTCCAAGCAGAATTTATTTCGCCAACACTAACTGCGTTAATCCATATTAATTTACCACTCGGTCTTTTAATTTTTGTTTTACCAAATCTTTCATAAAACCTACTTTTATGTTCTTTACCTTTTAATTTTCTTATAAATAAATACAAGTGTATTATTGGTGTTAAAATAAATATTAATATTCTGTATATTATTAAATTCATTGTTCAATCCTTTTTAAAATTTCATTTTTAACATATTCCAATTCATTTGGTTTTTCAAATTGAAAAACATTAATATTATTCATATTATCTGTAATTTTTACTTCTTTTACAATATTTTTATCTATTAATAAATTGCAAAATTTAATGTGTTTGTTTTCTAATGATTCATCTGGTTTGTAGACATAAACTGGTTTGCCAGTTGTCGTAATTTCGGCTATCATTGAAATTGAGTCGGCAGTTAAAAATATTACATCGCTTAAAGCAATAAATGCATAATATGGGTTTAAAGCACTGCTTTTGCCCCATTTATATAAATAATAATCACAATTTATATTTGTATCATTTAGTAAATTAATGCACTCATTTGATGTTCTTCTACTTGTAGATATTAGCAATGTTCCATTTTGTTTTTTTACAAAATTAGAAATTAATTTTAATATCTTTGTAAAATCTTCTAAATTATATTTCTTTTTTCTCGTATTTCCACCAATCATGAA
Source organism: Rickettsiales bacterium (assembly GCA_017620845.1). Classification (GTDB taxonomy): domain Bacteria; phylum Pseudomonadota; class Alphaproteobacteria; order Rickettsiales; family UBA1997; genus RGIG8782. The sequence continues at coordinate 14,302 of JAGAUJ010000012.1, forward strand.
AGCATAAAATGGTCTTTTATGATTTTCTAATTGCTTATTCCAAAAGTTTATATCTTCTTGTTTTTCACTTAAATTATCTACACATAATGAGCCGTCAAAAGTAATAATATTTCTATATTTATTATTTTTTATATTATCATGTGTTGGTAATATAACAAAATCAAAATACCTAAAAGAGTAGTCTGGATTTAATATACTTACAATTTTTATTATTTTTTTAGTTTTTTTATAAATATATTTTTTCAAATAAATAGCCAAACCAGCCAATCTTCTTCCTGAAAAAATAATCATATCAGGATAATTTATATCATTTAATACATCGTCACTTTCTTCAAAATCAATTCCCATTTTAAATGGTTTTATTATATTTGGTATTATAATGTATTTTGTATATTCTATATTTTTTATAACAACATCATTACTCAAAGATCTTGCCAAGAATTCACTTTGTTTACTACTTCCAATTTTAAAGTCTTTTAATATCCAAATTTTCATTAATTTTATAATTATTGAATTTTATTTTAAGTAAATTATTATTTTATTAGTTTAAAAGTCAACAAATAAAACATTTATGATATTTAACAAACAAAAAATTATAGATGCGGGAAGAGAATCTATAAAAATAGAAATTAATGGAATAAATACCATAGTTGACAAGTCAATTGATGATAAGTTTGTAAAACTTGTGGAATTGATTTTGAATACAAAGGGAAGAGTGTTTTTAAGTGCTGTTGGTAAACCAAGTTATATAGCACACAAAACCGCTGCTACATTTGCATCAACTGGAACGCCTGCTTTTTTTATACACCCAGATGAAGCAAGTCATGGAGATCTTGGTATGATAACAAAAGATGATATGGTAATATTATTATCAAATTCTGGCGGTTCCGCTGAACTAAATGATATCATTGCTTATTGCAAAAGATTTTCTATACATTTGGTTGGTATAACAAGAAAAGAAGATTCATTTTTAGCAAAATCTGCTGATTTACCAATAATTTTAGAAAATATGCCACAAACTAATCTTGTTAATTCTCCCACTACTGATATTATTATGTTTTTGGCTTATCTTGATGCTGTTGCAACAGTATTAATAGATTTAAAAGGTTTTAGTAATGAAAAATTTAAAATATTTCATCCAGGTGGAAAACTTGGTGCTTCACTTGTAAAAACAAGAGATATAATGAGGACAGGACATAATATTCCAACTATTAATATAGATGATACAGTTGAAAATGCTATAAATGAAATGACAAATAAAGGTATTGGTGCGGTATGTGTTATAGATAATGATAAGTTAATAGGTATTATTTCTGATGGAGATTTAAGAAGAAAAACAATAGAATATAAAACAATAATTAATAAAACAATAGAAGAAATAATGACTAAAAATCCAATTTCTATAAATGAAGATAGTTTAGCAGTTGAAGCGGTTAATATAATGACTGAAAATAGTAGATATATACAAGTTGTGCCAGTTGTGAATAATGAAGATAATATTGTTGGTATGCTTCATATTCAAGATTTATTTAAAGCAAAAATTATATAAGAGGTTGTTATGTTTAAATTTATGAATACTATAAGTAAAAATGATAAAGAATTAATTAATTCTTCAAGTAAAATAAAAAGTGGTTTATCTGCACTCTTTAATGGTAAAAAGTTAGATGAAAACATTTTAGAAGAATTGGAAAATTTGATGATTACTGCTGATATAAATATTAATATTGTTAATGATATTATTGAATTTTTAAGAAAGAATAAATTTGATAAAAGTATAACAGCAGATGAAGTTAAAGATATTATTTTTAAAAAAATAAAAAATATTTTTAATGGAATTATAAATAAAAATATAACACTTGATAAAAAACCTTATGTGATGATGTTTTTGGGTGTTAATGGTTCCGGAAAGACCACAATTATTGGAAAGTTGGCACATCAATTAAAACAAGATGGTAAAAAAGTTTTACTTGCTGGTTGTGATACTTTTAGAGTTGGAGCAACTGAACAGTTAAGTATTTGGAAAGATAGAGCGGGTGTTGATATTGTTTCTGCTGAAAAAGAAGGGGAAGATCCAGCATCTGTTGCTTATAAGGCAATTACAAAAGCAAAACAAGAAGATTATGATGTTTTATTGATAGATACTGCTGGTAGATTACAAAATAATACAAATTTGATGAATGAATTATCTAAAATTGAAAAAGTTGTTAAAAAAATTGATGAAACTGCGCCACATAATAGTGTTATTGTTTTAGATGGAACTACTGGACAAAATGCTATTAAACAAGTTGAATTGTTCCAAAAATATGTAAATATTGACAATATTATTATAAATAAGATGGATGGAACTTCAAAAGGTGGTATTTTAGTTTCAATAGTTGATAAGTTTAAAAAACCAATTTTGGCTGTTGGTGTTGGTGAAAAGATAGAGGATATTAAGAATTTTGATGCAGATGAGTTTATTAATAACTTGTTGTATTAAGTTGTAATATTTGTATAAAAAATGAAAATAGAATTTAAAAATGTTGAATCTACAATTAATACAATAACAAAACAAAATGATTTTAAGGCTGTGTTATTGTATGGCGAAGATAGTTCTTCCGTAAATAAGAAATTTAAAACAATACTTAACTTATTTACACAAAAAGGTTATGAGGTCAATGATTTAGCGCAAGAAAGTTTAAAAGAAAATAATACTTTATTAGTGGAAGAGTTTTTTTCAATTTCAATGTTTGCCACAAATACAATTTATACTTTACGATTATTGGAAAAAGAAAATACTTTTACAAAATATATAGAAGATTTATTTGAAAAAAATGATGTTAGCAATATAAATAATTTTTTATTAATTACTGCAAATGGTCTTGATACAAGTTCTTCATTGAGAAAATATGCAGAAAAATCAAAATGGATTGCTTGTATTGGTTGTTATGAAGAGGATAGCAGAAATATAAGTGTTTTAATTAATACAAAACTAAAAGATAGGGGTTTTGTATATAATCAAGAAGTTGTAAGTTATATACTTAATGCAGTTGGAAATAATGCTTCTATTATAGAAAATGAAATTGAAAAATTATCACTATATAAAAATAATGATAAAAATTTGTCTATTGTTGATGTAAAAAATTGTATTGTTGATATTGCAGAAACAAATTTGGAGGATTTTTGTAATAATTTTTGTGTGTTTAATAAGAGTGAAACATTTAGGATTTTGCATAAGATATTTGAGGAAAATATTGATTTATTGGTTATAATTAGGATGTTGGCAAAATACTTTATGCAGTTACAAAAGATAAAATTTTTGGTTGATACTGGTGAAAATATAGATGTTGTTTTTAAGAGTGAAAGAATATTTTGGAAACAACAAAATAGTATGAAAGTTCATTTGCAAAAATGGTCTTTACAAAAAATAAATAGATTTTTGGAAATGTTATTAAATATAGAAAAAACTGTAAAGTTTAGTCAAAATAAAAATGTGGAATTTGAGAATTTTGTTGTAAAAAGTATACTTGTTTTTGAAAAATAATATATATTTTTAATATTGATTTTAAAAAAATATATACTAATATTATACATATAACAAAATCATTACCAACTTATGGAGAAAGAAATAAATAAAACTATTGGTTTGGCATTGAGGCAATTAAGAAAAGATAAAATTATAACAAAGTGTGACATGCTAAAAATATTAGGTGTATCATCCCAACAATTAAATAAATATGAAAATGGAACGAATAGAATATCAGCATCAAAACTATTGGTTTTGTTAAATGAATTAAAAATTAGTTTTGATGCTTTTTGTTCAAGAAGCGAAGAAGCAAATGTAAAAAAACTTACGAAATACTATAATAAAATAGTTAATAGGGAAGCTAAAAATAATATACTAACTTTAATTATAGCGATAGCCAATTCTGAAAAATAATTAATTATCTTTTACCAATCTCAGTATCTATAAACATTATTGCAGAAATTGAGTCTTTGTTTACTTTTAATTTATTTAGTATTGAATTAGCGGTTGCTTCTTCTTCAATTTGTTCATTTAAATACCATTGTAAAAATGTCATTGTTGTGTAATCATTTTCTTCTTGTGCAATCCTATATAATTCATAAATGTTTTTTGTTGTTTCTTCTTCTTTTTTGATTATATATTCAAATACTTCTATTATGTTTGACCATTGATTTTGTGGTTGTTTGACATTCATTATTTTAACTGTTCCTTGTCTTTCAAATACATAGTTGTAAAATTTCATTGCATGTTCTTGTTCTTCTTTAAATTGTGCCAAGTTCCATTTTGCAAAACCTGATAAATTATTGTTTTCGCACCAAGTTGCTATTGATAAGTATAAAAATGCATTATCAAATTCGTTTTTAATTTGATTATTGATTGCGCTATTGACTTTTTGCGATAATTTCATGACAGACTCCTTGTAGAATTATTGATAAAATATCACATGTAGTGTAATAAGTTATTTTACAATGTTCAATAAAAATATCCTTGTTAAATAATGATATTTATATAATAATTGTGTGTGTGAATTAATATGTATTAATTTAATACGTATTAATTATCACCATCCCTATTTACAGTGTTGCTATTATCATCAATTTTTGCACCATGTTCAATGTTCCATTTTGTGTTTTCTCGTTCATAATATTCAGCTTCGTCAATATTGTCTATGTATTGTGCCTTTTTATCATTTATACCTTTTTGTCTGTGTTCTAGTTGTTTTTCATATATAAATTTCTTTATGTTTGAAATTTTAGATTGACCAGATGCTTCAATTTCTTTTTCCAAGTCAAGTATTTTCTTATTTAAATTAATTACATCTTCTTCTAATTTATTAATACCATCACGATTTAATAAGTGTTTAAAGAACCAAGCTTTTTTATCTTGTAGTTTTTCATTTTCTTTTTTTAATAGTCGTGCTTCACCATTTTCTCCAAATAGGTTGCTACCAAGATTATAGATGCCTCTAGCCAATTTATTATTTGTAAGTTTATTTTTGTGTTTAAACTTATTTTTTAACTTTTCTTTTTGTGTATTTAACCAAACATTATTGTTATTTTTGAAAAATCCAACAAATTTGTTTTCAAATTTTTCCAATCTAAAACCTCTGTTGAGGAAATTATTCATCTGTTGAGCAATGTTGCCAGCACCGCTTTTTCCGTCTCCAATACCAAGTCTATCTTTCCTTCTTGCTATTCTTGGCTCAGTTCTATCTCTTCTTTCTTGTAATTTTTGTTCTGTTTTTTCTTTTTCTTTTTGTAATTTGTCTAATTCTTCTTGTTTTTCCCTCATAATGTTTCCTTGACTTATGCCATCAGTTTGTTGTCCATTACTTGATAATGTATTTGCTTGTGTATCTGCTATTTCTATTTCTTGTTTTAAAGTAGCAATTCTATTATTTATATTGTTAAGTTTTTCTTCTTGTCTGTTTATTCCGCCAACAAAGCCAAAACCACGTTTTCCATTTGCATCTTTATAGAAAGATAAATAACCCCTGCCATTTTTTTGTGCTTTGTTTAGTTTATACTCATTAAAATTAGATCTTATGGTTGCAACTTTTTGTGCAATACTATCTACATTGTTGCTTATATTTCCAGCAATACCAAGTGCTACATTTCCTATATAATTTTGTCTAAATTCGTCTCCAAGTTTTTTACCAGTACTCATGGCTTGATTTACACTATCGTTAATTTTATCTTGTTGGATACTATCTTTTCCGGATAATTTAGATGCGCTTCCAATTTTGAATATATTTTCTATTATATTATTTAAATCATCTAAAAATGAATCTGATAATTTAAAAAATAAGAATACAATAACTATATTCACTAATAAATCAAATAAATGTTCACTAAATATGAGTGGAAGAATTGTTCCTATTGTTGTAGTAATATTTTGATTAACTAAACAGAAAAATGATAAAGTTCCTTCTAAACATTCTACATTTGGTCCTCTACCGATTTTACTATGTTTATTAAATTCAACACCATCACCGATTAAGACTATATCCATTAAATTAACATATAATATTAATAAAGCCAATCCAAATGATGGTTTTATTACAGTTCCTAAAATATATTCAAACCATTTTTCATAATAACTCTTTGTTTTATCAAAAAACATCATCGGCAAAATTATTGGTGATAAAAATATTAATATTGATAATATAAAAAATGATGATGTAAATAAGTAAACTGCCTTTAATAAAACATTAAACATCATAAACATAAATGTCATCATTAAACCAAATATCATAGAACCCAATCCGCCTACAATTTTACTTATAGCGCTATTTGAATTTGGAAAAATTAATTGTGGTAACAACATTACTGCACTATATATTAGTAAATTTGGTACAGCTGAATCTGTTGAATAACCAAGATATCTTATCATTTTACAATCTAATGTATCAAAGAAAGATAAATAACTTTTGCTATATTCATATTCTGTTGTATCAAAGTAACAACCATCATAATCTTTATTCCATAATCCACCAGTAGTTTCCAAATCTGTCCAAGTTGAGCTTGATAGTGAAGTGCATTGATTAATATTTTTATTTAATAAACTGTCTATATCATTGGTATTTGTGATTTTAATTTTTAGTTTATTTGTGTTTTTTTTATTATATTGATCTATATAATAAAGTAATTTTGATATTTCTTGATTATTTGAAATAATTTGTCTACAGGCATTCGTTTGTTTTGGGAAATTATTATTTTTTGTTACAAGAATTTCTGTTAATGGTTTTTTTCTATATCCATTATCACAACGTCCTAAAAGGTCGTTTTTTATTTTAAAGTCAATATTATTAAACATATCATATCTGTAACATATAAATGTATCTGTTTCTGTGTTGGTTGCACCATCAACTTGAACAATTTTTATTATTTTACCGCTTCCATTATTAATTTCTAATATTTGATTTTTTGGATTTTTAACAACTTTAACAAATAATCTATTAACAAAATCATATGTTGCAGTTGAAAAATTAACAATATAATCATAAATTCCATTTCTCCAACCATTACTAAATACTAAATATGCAACGAGACTAAATTTTGATGTTTGAAGAACTAAATTTGGCATATGTTTTGATATAAAATCTTTTTCAAAAATATTATAATCTCCAACTATTAATTTTTTATATGATGAAACAACTAAAAATAGGCACAGTGTTATTTTTATAATGTTTACAAAGTATTTTTGTATTTTTAAAAATGGGTTATAGTCTGCCGGCAATTCTATACCTTTAATCATATAAACATCATTAACTTTGTTATATTTACCTTCAAAAAATTTTGTGTTACTATGTTTTAAATTGTATTCAACATCTTCTTTGGTGTCAAATTCACAGTAACCATCTTCATTTAAATCAACACCTTCGGCGCAAGAGCTTATACCAGCAATACCATTAACAAGATTTTTTAAACTTTCATATACACATTCAACAATCGGAACAGATAATTGCCTTGGAATTCCACCTCTATCAGTTTGTAATATATTTCTTGAATTTGAACTTGAACCATTACAAGATGAATCTAAAAACAGTGCCGTTATTGAAAAATCTTCTGGATATTCTGCTTCTTTATCTACTTCAACACAATGTGCTCTGTATTGGCAGAAATTTTTTATTTGTCCATAAGCGCTAGTTTTTAATCTTTCTGCATATGCATATGGTAAATCATACATTGTTATATTACCGTCAATATTACTAAATCCTTGTTTTCTAATGTAATTAAGTTGTTCATTTGTATAATTTTTACCGACACCATCAAGTGTATTTATATTATTAAATTTAGTAACATTACTTTCTTCGCTAATTGGAAGATCAAAACCATAAATTGTTTCAAAATCTTTATCATTATAGTTAAAACTTTTCATATCTTGCATAACTTTTTTATAAGTGTATGCAGAAAATGTCTTGCCAGCAGTATGTAATTCTTTATATTTTTCTCTCATTTTGGCACTAAAAAGTCCTTCCTTGCAATCTGCCGCGTTATATTGTGTTGCTTCTCTTTGTAAAACTCCACTTTTATCTTTATAATCAGTAAAATAATCTGCATCGCAATAACTTGCTCTATAATTTAATCCAGCATTTAATTTGAAATTGTATGGGCATAAGTTGTCACTAAAAACACATATGTGGTCTGTACCACTTTTTTTACTTGCTTCAAATTTATAATCGTCTATTTCACATGTTATTTTTTCAGCATCTGTATCTCTGCTTGCTATATAGTTAAATAAATTTGTTTTTTCTACTGCGTCTGTTCCATATTTATGAACTACATTAGAAAAACAAAATTTGCTATTATGACTACTTTTATTTTCTAAACACACAAAATGTCTACTTCTATATTTACAACATTTTCTTGCCTCAGTAAAGGCATTTTTACATTTTATGCTATATTTGTCAAGTTTGCCACTGTTTTTATCAATTATGTAATATTTTGTGCCATTTTCTTGAAATGATTTTAAATTTCTTTTATCCTCGTTTCCTATATCTTTTTCTGGTAAGATACATCCATCATTAGAATTATAAAAAAATCTACTACAAGCAAAATTAGCTTTTTCATTACCTTTCATATAATATCTTTGTGCAACAGATCTAAAACCTTTATATTCTGGTAATCTTGGATCTATACAATAATCTGGTTCATATTCTATTGAGCCTTGTCTATTGTCTTCAATATTTTTAACATCATTTTCAGCTTTGTTGGCCACATATTCTTTACCGCCATAAGTATATTCTCTAAAAAATTTATTTTTTATATTTTTTGTGTTGGCTTGAATTTTATTACACCAGTTGCTTTCATTGTTTATACTGTCACAAGCTTCACTATTACTTAGGGAGCAATTATTGGTATTTATACAATCACTAACTGCTTTATATCTGGAATTATCAAACATACCTTTTTCATAGTATTTTCCATCCTCTGTTGGTCTATAACTTAACCAATTATAACCACAGAATGTGATGTTTTTTAAAGCATCTTTTGCATCATCATATTTAATTGCATTTGTTATAGCAATTGTAGATTTTATTACATAATCAAGAGTTGAGACGCTAATTATTTTTGCTATAAGACAGGCTCCGTCTCCACTTAATATATCAATTGCTAAATTAATCATAAAATCCAAGGTAAATTCTATTTGTAAAAGTGCCGACATTAATATTGGCTCATAGGCTAGTTTTGGGTCAAAAAATAATTCTATGCCAGTTTTTGTTGCAATAGTTGCAATAGTTGCTGTCACCTCAATTATTTCTTTTGATTTGTATTTTTTCGCAGTTTTTTCTGCTGCTTCTTTACTGGCTTTTTCTGCTGCTTCTTTAGCAGCTTTTTCTGCCATCTCCTTAGCAACATCGTCTGCTACTTCTTCACCTACCTCCTTCATAACCTTTTCTGCTGCTTCTTTAGCAGCTTTTTCTGCTGCCTCTTTTGCTGCTTTTTCTGCTGCCTCTTTTGCTGCTTTGCCAAGATTTTTTAAGGCACTTTTTAAACATACTACTTCAACAATTGATTGTTGTGCTAAATATTCACTATAAATTGGAACAGTAAGTTCAACTATACACTGGTCTCTTGTTGCTGAGTATGAATAAGCGCACTTGCTGTCAATTGGTTCTAAATCTTCTTTTATAAAATATTTTTCAATTACATTATCATTAAGTGAACATTGGTTGTTTTCAATGGGTATGTCCATTGGGTAGACTGGAAATACTGGATAACCACCACCTGGTGTAGATTTTTGCCTACTAACATATTCATTTTCTTCAACATAAACAAGTTGATGCTGACAGTATAAATTTGTTTTGTATATTTGCTGTAATGATATTGCTGATAAACCTTCTGTTGTTGAGATGTTAATTATATCTACAATATTGCCAAGTGTGGTAATAATCTCAGTTATCCCATCAGCATCTGGACTACCTTCTGTACTAACAACACTAACAACACCAGCTTGAATTAAATATGCTATTGGTCTAGCTAAGACATTGGAACCAGGTATAAAACTTAAAACATCCATGGATACATTTAGTTCCTCATTGTCATTGATACCATCTAATGCTGGATCATTTTTTAATTTTCTTGATGTTTCACTGTAGTTATAGTAATCTTTATTTGCAGAATAAAGATTGTTATTAAATAAGTTAAATAAAATAAAAGATAAATATATAATTTTAAACATAACTACGTCCTTATTAATTATTTATGTGTCAATATTGGTATTACTATCACTATTAGTTGTTTCATTTTTATTATTACCATCATTATTGATTTCGTTTTTTTTATTCATTTCATTATATCTTTTTATCTTATCTTCTTTTTCTACTGCATTATTTCTATTGGCAGTTTCTTTGATTGTGCCAGTTCCTTTTCTTTTTTGATATTGATTTATGGCAGTATTGCCAACAATTTTTAAACCTTCCATAGATTTATTTGATATTTTAGCAAAAATTGATGCTGTACCACCTAAAATAGTTTTTAGGTCTGGTATTCCATCTGTTTTTGGAACACTACTTCCAAATATTGTGCTTGACATTTCGCCTATATAAGAGGTAAATTGATCGAATATAAATATTATTACCAATAGAAACATCATTGATAAAAATAAATCAAATATATCTGTTGCACCTTCAAATACGGCTGGGAAACCAGTAAAACCTTCTATAATAAAATCAAATAATGTAGATCCCGAATTATTTGTTGCATTTCTAAACATTGATGCACAAATTGGTGCTTCTTGTGATAAATTAATTACTTTTCCTTTTGCATTATTTGTGCACTCATTTATTTTATTCGTCATTTCAGCATCATCATTACTATCTGTTATATAATAAAAATTACTTTCAGATATTTTACAAATTTTTCCACAATATACATCTCTTATTGGCTCTCTGGTTCCGTAAAATACAGCATCACCAATAAAATATTTATCAAAAATTAATATAAATAAAGATAAAGACATTATTATGAATAGTGGAGTAAATATACAAGAAAATATTTTTTTAATCCAAGAACTAAAAAAACCTTTTGTTTTTTTCAATAAATACATTGGAATCATTATTGGAGATATAAATAATAGTAGTGTTAAAGTTAAAGAATTAAATATAAATTGGTAGGCTATTTTAATTGCAAAAAATATTAAAGATAACATAACAAGTATAAAGGGAAGTATCAATATCAATGTAAAACCAAATGATAATATACCAGATATAAAATAACTTAATATTGGTGGTGCAGTAATATATTCTGTACTAAAACCAAAATACCTGTATAATTTACAATCTAATGTATCAAAAACCGCTAAATATTGTCTATCTCCATAGTTTTGATAATTATTTGCTATTTCATCATGTTTAAAGAAATAACAGCCAGAATATTTACTATTATCATATCCAACATTTTGTCTATCGCTGATTGATATATTTATAGCAAAACTTGAAACTGCATTCATTGCCGAGTATATTCCATTAAATACATAAGAAATCCAATTATTGTTCAATGTAAAATAAGATACAGTCACAATTGTAAATATAGTTTTTAATACTTCTTCTGAACTAAAACCTTTTTTATATAAAACCATATTAAAACCATATAGAACAACAAATATAGCTAATAAAACTTTTATTATAGCACTGAAATATTTTTTTAACGTTTTAAAAGGACTTGGATATTCATTTTCATTTAAATCTTCTCCTTTTTTATATACTTCACCGCTTGGACATGTATTATTTTCATCGGCTTGTTCATTACCCAAAACACATCTTGTGTGTCCGGCTTTATTTAATAATAAATTTTTAAATGTTTCAACAAAACATTCAATAAATGGTGCGGTAAATAACTTTGTATTTTTTGCATTTAACGGTGTTGTGTAATTCATGAAATTATGTGATGAGCCAACAAAATCCATACATGCTTTATCTATATATGGCGTTGAATTTATTGGTTCTGGTTCAATTAAGTCCGGAATTAATACACAATGTCTATCTAACTGACAAAAATTTGCTGGTTTGTTGTAACATGCAGTTGTTTCTTCTCCATCAAAACATGGCCCAGTACATCTCTTATTACCATCTGCATCAAAAGTGCAATTATTTTCAGTATTTAATGCTTGTATTTCATTTGATGCATCTTCAATATATATTTCTTCGTTTCCTTCTTTTAGTTTTACTTTATAGCCGCCCTCATAGGTTTGTGTAAATTGTTTACTAGCTTCTTCTGACCCGCCTAAAATCCTAAAATTATAAGGACATAAATTATATGTTTCAACACAATATTTATTTTGATTATATGAAGATTGTCTTATTTTAAATGTTATTGTATTTGCATCCTCATGAGCGTTAGAGTTATTTGTTGTTATTGCTGAACTTCCAACTATATCATTTTTTACATTTCCTTGTTCATCGCAATATGTATTATATTGTGCTTCTATTTCAGTGAGATCAAAAGGATTATCCTCTGAATTTATAGATGTATTAGTTTTTAGTTTTTCTATTTGATTTTTTAAATCTGTACATACATTGTCAGAATTACTATTTTCTGTGTTTAATGTATAATCACTCTGTATACTACAATCACCAGTAGAGGCGTCTTTGCTACACATAGTATAATATTCTGTTGCTTTTGGATCATTTCTATTTTTATTACTTATACATATCAAATGTTGACTTGCTTCCAGACAACATTTATATGCTTCCATATATTCTGTTTTACTAGATCCTAAAAATCTGTCGCAAGCAAAATTAGCAGCATCAGTTCCTTTAAAATAGTATAATTGACTTGTTTTATCTATTGTGCCAAGATAATATTTTCTTTCTGGTCGTGGATCTTTACAGCCAGTATAGGCATATTCCATACCATCATATATGAATTCCCTATACTGTTTATTTGTTGTGCTTGATAAGTTATCAATAGTGTTAATGTTTTCTATATTGGTACTATTACCAAACAATTTTTTACATGTATCAACATTTTTACTTTGGAAACAATCCTGTAGGGTATATTTGTATGAACCAAAAAAGTCTCCTTTTGTCGGAAAATATGCTTTTATATAATTAAAATTTATGTCAGTATTGCTTGTAAAGGCGCCAGATTTGTCTAATTCTTGTTTTAAATTATTATTTCCATATGTTAACCAATTATCCCCACATAAAGATAATCTATTATATACTTCTTTTGCATCATCATACCTAGTTTTACCAATTCCTCTTTTAACACTATAAATTACCGTAGCAATTACAACAATAATAATAACTTTTATCCAAAATTGTATTTTTAATTTCATAACAACAACCATTACCAAACACGATATTATCATACCAATATATATATCTTGACAACTTGGATTTGTTGGATCAAGATTATAATCATCTTCTGCAAATATTAATTCTTCCAATCTTTCTAAACCACTACTTGCAAAAGCAACTAAAATTAATCCCAAACTACCCATTAAACTTTTTCCATTTGAAGAAGATACAGAAGAAGATATTGCTGACAAAGTTCCCAAACACAAAAATGGAGCCAAAAATATGTTAACAAAAATATCCCATGTCCATACTCCAATATTTTCACCTATACTTAATAATTTACTATCGCTGAAATATTTCAAATTATCAGGATAACAAGAAAAACCATCTGTTGTGTTATATTTATATTCTATGACACTTCTTTGTCCTTCTCGTGTTGATGGAACATTATAATGTCTTATTCTATCTCTTGGTCCTGCAACTTGTGGTTTAAAATTTGCAAATACATCTTGCACAGTTCCAAAAAGACAATTAAAGAAAATCACAAACATTATAAAATATTTCACATATTTATTCATACACTACCTACAACTTTCTTGATCTTTCATAATAAATCTCTAACCAATCTTCTGGTTTATCACTACCAATTTCTTTTATTATTTCATTTAACAAAATAACTGTTTCGGCTCTACCAGACAAAACTCTAACAACATCGCCCATGCCATTTAAATCTATTCTTGCAATTACACCACCCTGATCTTGTTTAATTAAAAAATACCTACTACTTGGATCGGTTGTTTTTATCAATTGGAACTCTCTTTCACTCAGCATAAATGCAGTCTTATAAACCTCTGTTGCTTTCAAATTTGGTAAATATATTTGTGTTGCAGTTTGTTGAACCAAAGTATCTGAAATACTACTTTTTGTTGCATCTTCAACAGATTGTGTAGCAAACACAACAAAAGCATTTAATTTTCTAAATACTTTTAGCCAATCTTTTATTTTTGGTGCAAATACTGGATTGTCAATTAAAGCCCAAGCCTCATCAAGAATAATCATTGTTGGTGTTCCATCAAGTGAACTTTGTATTCTATGAAATAAATATAACAATACTGGACTCATACTTTTTTTATCTTTTAATATTTCACCCATTTCAAAACCAAAAGCATAAGCGGAAAAAAAATCTATTATATCCTCATCATTATCAAACAATCTTGCATGTGAACCATCACTATGCCACATTTCAAGTCTTCCAGCCAAAGAGCCTGGACCACCCATTCCTAAAAATGGCGCTATATTTCTTAATACTCTTTTTTCATAAGGTAATTTATAATTACCATTAACGGCTTCGCTTACTCTTGCCATATCTTCTGCTGTTAATGATTCACCATTAACTGTAAGCATAACGCATAACCACTCAATCAAAAATGCTTTATTTTCAGCATTTTCTGGAAGTTTTAAGGGATTGAAGCCAGAACATCTACTTGATTCTAAAACTGAATAAGTGCCTCCAAGTGCTCTTATAAATATTTCTGCACCTCTATCTTTATCAAAAAAGAACATTCTACAATTAAATTTTTGTGCTTGTGCACACAAAAAGTTCATCATAACAGTTTTACCGGCACCAGTAGGTCCTATAATCATTGTATGTCCAACATCTCTAACATGAAAACTAAAAAAGAATGGAGTTCCTGAAACAGTATTTACAACAGTGCAAGCATCTCCCCAATGATTTCCAACTCTTTTTCCAGACGGATAATTATGAAATGAAGCGAAACTTGCCAAATTTAAAGTATTAATTGTTGATTTTCTTACTATATATTTAATATTTCCAGGCAATTGAGACCAAAAACAAGCCTCCATATTCATTCTTTCTCTAACTGCTGTTATACCAACATTTGAAAATTCAACAATTGACATTGATATTGCATTTTCAATATTTCTTACGCTATCTTCAAAACAGCAAATAGTTAAATGATGACTTCCAAAAGCAAACTTACCACCCATAGCAGCATCAAGAGCCTCGTCAATTTCTCTAATCTGTGAAACAGCAACATCTTCTGATTGAATCATACGTCTTTGTTGTAGTTGCATACTACTAATAGCAACCATTCTATTAATATATACATACGATTGACAAATTATAAACTCAAATGGCATTTGTAAAAATCCATCCAAAATACCAGCATTTGTAGATGGTCTATATTCTTTTATTGAGGCAATAGCACCAAATTTAGTTCCTGTTGGTGTCATGACTTCAAAAACTTTTTGACCAAAATATAATCTATTTGTTTGAATATAATGATCTAATGGTATTGGAGATAATCTATAATCTTGTATTTGTCCACAATTAACTATAACACCTAAAAATTTTAATATATCTGAATAAACACCATCAACAGTTTCTCTTAAACATAATAATTCAGCTCTGTAATTACTAAAACCGTTTAAAACTCTTTCAGTAATTTCGTCTAGTTCAGCAACAGCATCTTTAAATGCTTTATTTTTTGCACTTTTATCAGCTTTTGATCTTAGTTTGGAAATAAAGTGTCCAATTTTAGCCATACCAGCTGTATCTTCTTTTCTAACTATTGTTATATAATGTTCATTAATAAAACATCTATCGCCAGTATGCCTGTCTTTCCATTCTTTATTTAATCTTTTTGTAAAAACATTTGAATAATCGCCACCTGGGTAAGCTTCTTCTCTTCTTCTAATTGTATGAAACCATAAAGCAAAGTTTCCAGAAGCCATACCTTTTAATAAGTTATTTCTTGCATTTTTCTTAATATCTATATCATCATCATCTGCTGTTTCAAATGAAAAGCCACTAACTTTTATAACTTTTATCAAACTATTATCTTTTAATAAAATAGTATCATCTTTGCAATGTAAATAATATGGTATAAAATCCGCCGAAGTTCTTTCGCCGGAAAGATATTTTTGTTTTTCTGCTAAATTATTTCCAATATTAAACATACTTTACAACCATATTAATAAACATCATAAGAGTTAACACCTCCATGAAAAGTCTTATTTGGACACATATTAAAATTACTTGTCTTCATAATAACAAGTTCTAACATTAAAGGTTCTTTTAAACATATAAAGTAAGCAATTCCATGTAGTCCTGGTAATAATACTAACAAATATATAAAATTACTTGTTATAATAAACGCCATAACGGAACCCATAGCATTAAGAGCAGCGTAAATATATGTAACACCCAATATCATACTGGGTCTTGTTAGACCTAAAAATAAAGGATCGGCTTCTATTCTTCCGTTGGCCACAGTAAAAAATAATAAGTATACTTGTTTTCCAGTATATCTTTAAAAAAGAAAAAATCAAGATAAATATTAAAACTTATGTCAATTTGTATATATTTTATTTTAATTAGTTTAATTTATTAATAATGATTATAATAATTGACTCAAATTATTGGTTTAACTATTGATTATTAAAATACAAATTTTACAATTTAAATGCTCTCAATAAATAATTAATATTATGATAAATAAAATAAAAAATTACTTAAAAAATATTACAATAAATCACATAATAGTTTTATGTTTAGTATTTATATTGTTATTATTATTTATTCAAAATAGACAATTAAACAAAATCATACATAAACAAATTACAATTAATAATGTTACAAGACATTTTAATAAAGATAATTTTGATAGATACTATAATAATAGAATAGATAGAGAATTTGAGCGAGAATTAATTAATATGAAAAAAGAATTAGAGAGAAATATAAGAGATTTTAGTGATATAGAGAGAAGATTTTATAAAGATTTTATAGATGCTGGTGATATTAAAATTTTTGAAGAATTTAAAGATAGAGATTTTGATTATAAACAACACAAAAGACATAATAATTTTGACAAAATAAAAAATATGAATAGACAAAATGGATTTGTTTATCGCCCAAAAATTGAACAGAATGAAAGTGAGTTTAAATTACAAATGAAATTACCAAAAAATATAAATATGGAAAATGTAAAGATTGATTTGCAAAATAACAACTTAATTTTACATATAGAAAAAAATATAAATATTCAAGATGATAATAAGAATTATCAGTCTTATTCACATTCATCTTTTTTTGAAAGTTTTTTATTGCCAGAAACAAAATCCACAGTTTCAAATGTAAAGGTTGATTTGAATAAAAATAATAATGAATTAACAATTATTGTTCCAATTATAAAGTAATATGCCAACATTTGATATAGAAAATAGTTTAAGTGGTGTAGTTGCTGGTATAGATGAGGCAGGTAGGGGACCTTTGTGTGGACCGGTGTTTGCCAGTTGTGTTATATTGGATAGAAATAATTTTCCAAATAATTTGGATGACTCTAAAAAAATTACAGAAAAAAATAGGGAAAAGATTTTTAAGGAAATATTGAATTTTGAAGAAAAAGGTTTGCTGCATTATGGTGTTGCAAGCGTTAATGCTGATATAATAGATCGAATAAATATTAGAGAAGCAACAAAACTTGCAATGAAAAAGTCTTATGAAAATCTTGTGAAAAAGTATAATGTGCAAGTTGATAATGTTATTGTGGATGGTAATTTTGTTCCTGATATTGATACAAATGCAATTTCGGTAATTAAGGGCGATCAAAAAAGTTTTTCTATATCTTGTGCTTCAATAATAGCAAAGGTGTTGAGAGATAGGGAGTTAATAGAAATGGATAAATTGTATCCAATGTATTGTTGGGTTAAAAATAAGGGTTATGGAACAAAAAATCATATTGAGGCAATACAAAGGTATGGACTTGTTGCTGGCTATCATAGGAAGAGTTTTTGTAAAAGATTTTGAGTTAGTGCGTAAAAATTGGTAAACAAATGAATGAATAAATAGAAATAAGTGGGCAAATAAAGTGAATAGACAAATAAAATAATAAACAGGTAAATAAATGGATAACACTAATTAAAAAGTATTTAATTTTGTGGTAGGTGGTGTGCTGAATATATATAATAAATTTGTTTACTAATTGTAATTTGAACAACTCCATCTTTTTTGATGGAGTTGGTTTTATTTGTATTTTATTGTTATAGGTTTTAAAAATCATCAAAAGAAGAACTTTGGTTTATGTTGTATGTTTTTTGTGGGATTTTTTTGTCAAATTCATCACTTGCACTATTTAAATTTGATAATTCATTATTTGAAAGTTTATTTGTTGTTTGTAGTATATCTTCTTCTTCATGTATGTTTATATCTTCATCTTCAACTTTTGGTAGGTTACCTTCTTCTATAAATAAAGGAATAGAAGAACTATTTAATTCTTCTTTATATATATATTTTTCCCATTCATTTGTTTTTGCGTAGTCTACAGGAGTAAGTCCAAAATTATCTTCTATTGTTTTATCTGCTCCTCTTTCTAACAATTTAGCAATAATATTGCCATAAGCATTGTTTTCTTTACAACTGTATTCTTCTTCATACTCCTCTTCTTCATACTCCTCTTCTTCATACTTATTTTTCTGTATTTCTGGATTCGGCATTGATGTTGCTAAATGTAATGGGGTTTTTCCATCTGTATTTTGTATATTTGGATCTACTTCATAAAAGCACAATATTCTAACAGTATTTAGATTTCCTCCTGTTACTGCATAATGTAATGGAGTGTTGCCTTCTTTATCTTGCACATTGATATCTATATTTTTATACTCTTCTAATAAGTCATTAATAATTTTTAAATGGCTATCTTCTTTATTATTATAGTATGTTGCTAAATGTAATGGGGTTTTTCCTTCTTTATCTTGTGCGTTGATATCTGCACCCGACTCAATTGCTTTTAGTACACCATTAATATCAGCATTATAACAAGCATTAAATAATAATTCTGTTGGATTAATTTGTGTTTGTTTCTTCTTTTTTCCTCTTTTATTTGCTTCCATATTTTCCTATTTATAAAAATTAATATAAAAACATTATATCATATTTTTTACTTTATGTCAAGAAAAAATAATAAATATTTATATTTAAAATATCTTTGCATTTTTTTATAACGTATGTAATCTATTTTATTAACAATGTTTTTAATGGGGATCAATATAAATATTGAAAACAAGGACAATTTTTATATTAATTAAAAAACAAAATTATACAGTGGTAAATATAATTAAATAAAAAATAATAATTAAATAGCAATAAATATATATTAAACAATGGTGCCGGTATTAATCAATAATATTGTTGTGTAGATATGATATATTAAAAACAGAACAATAAAAACAAATTAATAAAATATTACAAAGATGGTATTGATTAAAAATATAAAATAATATTGAAATTTAAAATAGATAAAAAACTGTGGTTAGTGGCTCCACAAGTAGGGCTCGAACCTACGACCGATCGGTTAACAGCCGATTGCTCTACCACTGAGCTATTGTGGAACAACTAAAACAATTATAATTATGTATTTTTAAAAAGTCAAGAAAAAAATTAAATATTTTGAACAAATATTATAAATTTATCAAATAAATAAATTAATACAATTTTATTTATAACTATTAATAAGATAAATTATTGATTTTTCAAATAATATTTATATAATTTATTTAGTAAATAATTTTTACAATAATTGTGTTATTAATATTTGAAAGTGGAAACACAACAACTAATGTTATTGTTAGAGATGATAATGAAATTAAATTATTTCATAAATTACTTGACTCACAAATAAAAACAGAAGATGATTTAAATGATATATTAAAACATCTTTTTGAATTAAATAATATTGATATAAAAGATATAAAAGAGGTTGTAATATCTTCTGTTGTTACAAAATTAGAAAAACTTGAAGAAGACTATTGTAAAATGAATAATCTTCCATTTTTCAACATAAAAAATGAAAATGTAAAACTTAATTTCAAGAAAAGACAAGGTCTTGGTTCTGATTTGACTGCAAATATATTTAATGCCATTGATATTTATAAACAGAATATAATCGTAATAGATATGGGAACTGCAACTACTTTTAGTGTTATTAATGAAAAAGGTGAGGCGGTTGGTTGCTCTTTTATTGCTGGTGTAAAAACAACATTGGAAGCGTTATCTTCAAAATGCGATTTATTGCCAGAAATAGATATAGAAGAACCAAAGAGTGTTATGGGTAACACAACTATTGAAGCAATGCAGTCAGGTTTATATTTTGGTTATATTGGTATTTTAAAAGAAATAGTCCAAACTATAAAAAATGAATTGAATAACCAAGATATGCAAGTTATAATGACTGGTGGTTATTCAAAGAAATTTATTGATAAATTGGATTTTGTAACACAATATGTGCCAGATTTAACAACAGAAGGGATATATAAAATATATAAATTTAATACAAAATAACAGAAACTATGTTTTCAAGTTTAGAGTTTTTTATTGCTTTTAGATATTTAAAAGCGAAAAGGAGGGAAAAATTTATATCAATAACTGCTTTGTTTTCTTTTATTGGAATACTGTTGGGTGTTGCAACTTTGATAGTTGTAATGTCTGTAATGAATGGTTTTAGAGAGGAATTAGTAAGCAAAATAATTGGTATAAATGCACATATAAGTATTTTTCCAAAATATGATAGTAAATATCAATATAATGAAATAATACAAGATCTGCAAAAAATTAATAATATCCAAACCTCAAATCCACTTGTTGAAAATCAAGTTATGATTACAAATGGAGAAAAGGCCATTGGCGGGGTGGCAAGAGGTTTATATTTTAATGATTTACAAAATAAGATTGAAATATATAACAATTTACAAACATATAAAGATTTTAATATAAATGATTTTGATATTGGTGCTAATGTTATTATAGGTAGTCAAATGGCCATAAGTTTAAATCTTGTTTTAGGAGATGAAATAAAAATTATTTCGCCAGAAGTTAATTCTACAATTATTGGAGTTATACCAAAAATGAAAACATATAAAATTGTTGGTATATTTTCAAGTGGCGCCTATGAATATGATTCTATGATTACTTTTATCCCTTTTGAAATGGCACAAAAACAATTTAACTATAAAGATTCTGCTGGTTCAATAGAAATATTTTTAAAAGACGCATCACAGGCACAAAATACAATGTTTGAAATAGAGCAAACTTTGGGTGATAAATATAATTTTAATATTATTGATTGGAAAGGTGCGAATTCTGGTTTAATATCTGCTTTAAATGTAGAAAGAAATGTTATGTTTTTAATTTTAACTTTAATTATAATAATTGCGGTTTTTAATATTATATCAAGTTTAATTATGCTTGTTATGGATAAAAATAAACAAATAGCAATTTTGAAGACTATTGGTGTTAGTAATTTTAGTATAATGAAGATATTTTTTATATGTGGAACGACGATAGGTGTAGTTGGAACAGCACTTG
Source organism: Rickettsiales bacterium (assembly GCA_017620845.1). GTDB lineage: Bacteria > Pseudomonadota > Alphaproteobacteria > Rickettsiales > UBA1997 > RGIG8782. The sequence goes on from JAGAUJ010000012.1 coordinate 35,935, forward strand.
GAACTGCATTAGGAACACTTTTTGCTTATAATATTGAGAATATAAGGCATTTTTTGGAAAATGTTTTTGGTTTAAATTTGTTTAATCCAACCGTGTATTTTCTGTCTCAATTACCATCAAGGGTTTTTGTGGGTGATGTTATTGTTGTATCTTTGATGTCAATTTTATTGTCGTTTTTAGCAACAATCTATCCGGCATATAAGGCAAGTAAGACAAATCCGGCAGAGATTTTGAGATATGAATAATTATTTAATGTGTGTTGATAATTAAAATTAATTTTTGTGTTCTTTTTTATTAATGGGCACATGGTTGGTTTATTGAATGTGATTTGTTGTTGTGCTTAATAATATTTGTGTTGTTGACATTATTTGTGTGTTAAAAAAATCTTGAAAATATATAAATTTGTTGTATTATAATAATAATTATTATAATAATATGTGAGGTGGTGCAATGAGTAATGGAACAACTAATAGTGGCATACATACACCGAAAGGGGGTGCTAGGTCTAGAACAAAAAATGGAGAACCTGCAGAGAGATCTTCAACAAATAGCAATAAGCCAGTACATCCACCAGTGACTGGTGCTAAGATTAGGTCTGGACAAAATTTACAGACTAAGGTATCTGGCGGTCTTAGTCTTGAGAAGTTTAAAAAACAACAGGAACAGAAAAAAAAGTAGATGAAGAAAAAAAAAGAAAAGCAGAACAAGAGAAAAAGCGATTACAGGAGGAGGAAAATAATAGGCCATTGAATAGGTGTATCGATAAAATTTATAATGATTGTTTAACTGGAGATAAAAATGTAAATAATAATAAAACAAATAGAGATATTGTTGCTACCTATGATATGACTATGTATAAACTTAGTAATTTTAAAAAGGATAAACAAAATAAGGAATTAACAGATGAAGAAATACTTAAACTAAAAAAACAAATTATTGATGAATTAAAATATAGCACATTTAATGATAGATGTTTTGATGCTATAATTGGTATATACAATGAAGCAAATGGTGGATCAGAAAAATTTTTGAAAGATATAGAAACAGTAAGAAATAGTAATTTTGTTGGTGAAATGTCAAAAAGGTGTTACGGTAGTGAAACTGCAATACAGTTTACTAGGACTGTAAAAAATAATACACCTGCGGTTGAGCCAAAACCAGAACCAGAACCAGAACCATCAAAATCAGAACCAGAACCAGAACCATCACAACCAGAACCATCAAAATCAGAACCATCAAAATCAGAACCAGAACAACCGCACGAATTCACGGTTACATCTGTTGCAATAAGACAGCCAGCAAGGGCTCAAGAACAAACACAAGAGCAAGAACAAGACCCAATATTACCGCATCTACAAAATATTGCCAAATTTGATCGTAGCAATGAAAATACACTAAATGGAACTATTGGTGAAGTTGGAGAAATTAACACAATATTAAATAATATGAATATTGTAGATTCCAATGATCGTATGAGCAGAATTCTTCAAAGTGCTGATGTTTTAAGAGAACAAAATAGAAATAATCCAGAACTTGTTGAAAATTTTGATCAAAATTTACGTTCATCTATAACACATTTTGGCAATATTGAAGAAGCGCAACAAAATAACACAATTGCAGAATTGGAAACATTAAGAATAGTTGCCAATCCAGAAAGTGGAATTACAAAAGAAAATATACAAAATATTAGACCGGACCAACTGTCAGATGAATACAAACACACATTACAAAATGGTGGTTGTGGTGTTAAAATTGGTAATATGAAAATAGTAAAGGATGAAAATGGAGTTGAATACTATGAACTTACTGGTTTAGATTCTGCTACGGGAGATAGTTTAGATGGTGCAACCATTAGAATTCCCGTGATGGATGGTGATAAAAGAAGGAATGCTGTTGATGTTGTTGAAACGTTTAGAAGAGGTGAAATTGGGCAGAGAATTGAGAATGGATTAGTTCAAATGTTTGATAAAGATAATAAGCCCGTAAAAGAACTTAGTGAAGAACAAAAAGATGCTTTTAAACGTAAAAGTATTGCTGATATAAATAAATTAAGAGCAGAAAAAGAAGAAAAAAAGAAAAAAGAAACACAACAAAAGCAAACACAAAATATACCACCAATAGAGATACAAGAAGCTGTAAATAAAGGACTACCTGGATTTAGTGGAGCTGTTGCTACACAGAGCGAAGAAAAATTACCAACAGACCAACCACCAATACAGGGACAAGGTCAGAAAAAAAATAAAAAAGTTGAATTGAGTGGCGGTATGTAGGTTAATATAAAAATGTTAATATAGAATCTATCAATAGATGTTGATATATTCTAGTGTATACTAATTAAACAATTTAATTATAGATAATAAAGTTAATTTGTAATAAATGATTTATTAAATTAAAAACTATTAATAGTTTTTATTATTTTAATATTAAAAATTATAGTTTTGTTTAGAATTAATTTTAATAACATAAATAAAAACATATGATTTAACCACTCAATTGACTTTTATTTTTACATAAATACAATAATCAGCAAGTAATGTTATTTTTTTAAATGTGTATTATTTATAGCATTAACAACAATACATTAAACATAAATTTTAGCCAAAAATTTATATCATATAGTGATACACAAAAGAAAAATGAACTATTTAATATAATTAATACAAACAGTATTAGAAAGATAGTTATAACAACAAAAGATTTACAAGAATATGATTCAAGTTTAACAATAATTTTATACAAAATCATAAAGATAAGCAAAATACAAAATATAGATATTAATATAGATAATATTGAAAATAATTTAAAAGAACTTATAAAATTAGCATTTTCAGTAAACAGACGACCGAATTGCAACAAAGAACAAAAACAAACATTTTTTGAAAAATTGGGAGAAAAAACAGTAAATTATCACAGTAGTTTTAAAAGAGGATTGTTTTTCATTTATGAAACCATTAAATCATTAAAAAGATTTTGTTTATCAAAAGCAGTTTATAGAAAAGTTGATTTATATTTTGCATTAGAAGATTGCACTTTTAAAGCCTTGCCAATAGTTGGTTTAATTAATTTTATGGTTGGTGTTATCCTTGCTTTTGTTGGAGCTATTGAATTAAAATTATTTGGTGCAGAAATATATGTGGCGAGTCTTGTTTCAATTTCGATGGTCAGAATTATGGGGGCAATTATGGTTGGAATTATAATGTCCGGAAGAACTGGTGCTTCTTATTCTGCTACAATAGGAACAATGCAAGTAAACGATGAAATTGATGCTTTGAAAACTATGGGTTTTTCTGTTATAGATTTTTTATTGTTACCAAGAATTATTGCGCTTGTAATTACAATGCCAGTATTAACAATGTTTGCTGAAATTATAGGTATTTTAGGTGGTGCTTTTGTTGGAATATTTGCTTTAAATTTGCCAGCCCAAGAATATATAAAAATGTCTATTGATATTTTGTCTTTAAATCATTTTTTGGTTGGACTTCTTCATAGTTTTGTGTTTGGAATTGTAATATCAATATGTGGTTGTTATTATGGTATTAATTGTGGAAAAGATGCTGATAGTGTTGGTAAATCTACAACAATGGCAGTTGTATCATCAATAATTTGGATAATTATTTCTACTGGAATAATAACTATTTTGTGTGAGGTATTTAAGATATGATTGAAAAAGAAGCACAAATTTTAGTTAAAGATTTGGATATATCTTATGAAGATTTTGTTTTGATGGAGAACTTAAATTTTTCAATAAATAAAAAAGATATATTTGTAATAATGGGTGGTAGTGGTTGTGGTAAAAGTAGTTTATTGAAAATATTGGTTGGTTTAAAAAAACCAGATGTTGGAGAGGTTATTATTGATGGAGTAAATTTTTGGAAAACAGATGATAAAATAAAAAATAGAATTATGCAAAGATGTGGTATTTTGTATCAAAGTGGCGCCCTGTTTAGTTCTATGACATTAGCAGAAAATATTGCTTTGCCTTTGCAACAGCATACAAATTATAGTAAAAGTGATATAGAAGATATAGTATCTTTAAAATTGTCACTTGTTGGACTTGCTGGTTTTGAAAATTTTTATCCATTTGAAATAAGTGGCGGTATGAAAAAGAGGGCTGGACTGGCTCGCGCATTGGCACTTGATCCAAAAATAGTTTATTTTGACGAACCATCGGCTGGACTCGATCCAGTAAGTTCTAAACTGTTAGATGATTTGATTGTGAAAATTAATGAAAGTTTAAATACTACAATAGTTGTTATAACACATGAATTGAGTTCAATTTTTAATATTGCCACAAATTCAATATTTCTTGATGCAAATACAAAAGGTATTTTAGAAAGAGGAAACCCAAAAGAAATATTAGATACAACAAAAAATGAAACTGTTTTAAAATTTTTAACAAGAGGTGAAAAATGATTAAAAGAAAACCAAATACAAAAATGATAGGTATTTTTACATTTTGTGGGATAATGTTATTTTTGTTCATATTTTCATTTTTTTTACATAATAAATTATCAGTAAGTAAAAATGATTTAATGGTTATGTTTTTTAGGGAATCAATACAGGGTTTAAAGGTTGGTTCGCCGGTAGTTTTTAGAGGTGTTGAGGTTGGTAAGGTTGTAAAAATAGATTTGGAATTTAATAAGGAAAATTATAATTTTGATATACCAGTTTATATAACTATAAATAAAGGTAATAATAAAATAAAATTTGCTGATGTAATATTAAAGAAACAAGTTAAAGCAAGATTAGTAACATATAGTGTTATAACTGGTCAATTAATGATAGAATTGGAATCTTTACCAGAAGCAAAAACTATTTTGGTTAATAAATATAAAGATAAAATTGTGGAGATTCCAACAGTTTTATCATCAAAAGGTGAGTTATCACAAGGGATAAAGGATTTACCGTTGAAAAGTATAATTGAAAATTTTGATAAAACATTAACTTCTTTAAATAAGCATACTCCAATTTTATTGGCAGAACTTAATAGATTTATGACTAATATTAATGGGATTATAGAGGTAGATAATAATAAGACAGACAGTATTGCTCATAATATAAACTCCACTATTGTTAATGTTAATGAATTATTAAAGTCTGCAAGAAATCTTGTTGATTATCTTGAAAGACACCCAGAGTCTTTATTAAAAGGAAAAGGAGGATATTAAAATGAAAAAAATTTTAGTAATTATTTTATCTTGTTGTTTATTACAAAGTTGTATAAGTAGTAGAAGTAAACCATCAAGTTTTTATGGTTTGAGAAGTATTGAAATTGAGGTTGGTGGTGTTTTTACTAGTATTAATAAGAAGATTTTAATTAATACTGTAAATATTCCAAGTTATATTGATAGACCGCAAATTGTTACTGTTAAAAATAATAAGATTGAATATGTTATAGATGAAACAAATAGGTGGATTGAGCCACTTGGTATATTGATGCAAAATGTGATTGCTGAAAATATGCAAAATTATCTCATTAATTCAACAGTTAGGACTTTTGGAGTAAATGAAAGAAGTTATGATTATCTTGTTAATGTAGATGTGAAAAGAATAGATGCTGTTTTTGGTGATGCTGTTTATTTTGAGTGTATGTATAATGTTGTGAATAATAGACAGAATGTTATGGTAAGTAAGAAATTTGTTAACAATGTGAAACTTGATACTGATTATGTTGGTTTAGTAAATGGTATTAGTGAAGTTGTGAGTAATTTGGCTTTGGATATTATAAAAAGTATTAAAAATGGTAGGTAGTAATTTTTAATTTGTTGTTTATCGTAAAATATTGATATTGGTGAATGTAATGCAGTGAAAAAAGTATTGAAAAATATATATTTTTATTTATAATTACAAACAATTATTGTTTATTATACATTAGATTATGTCATTTTTTAAATCTAAATTATTTAAAGTATCATGTTGTTTATTGTTTGCTGTGTGTATTAGCTCTTGTGATGAAATGGAATTGTGTTTTTATAATGATGATTTTGGCGAGAGTTCGAATAAAGATAGTTTTTATGTGTATACATCTGAAACTAATTGTTATTTTAATCAATCCGTGGCACATAATGATCCTGGACAAAGTTATACTGTTCAAAAATGTATTATAGAAACGGATTTAAATACTATGGCAACAGCAATAGATGGTATTTATGGAACCGATTTAGTCAATGATATTAACAAAGTAAGTTTTAAAGGAAATACTTGTAGTTATGCAGATCCAAATAATACAGGTAATGAAGTAACTCCGCAGGGCACAACCACAGAGAGTGAAGCAAATACAATAATGACAGCCGTATATGATAAATGTGTTACATATTGTACCGACAAGTGTGAGTCTGCTGGTTCATCTATTGATTCACAATGGACTAAGGCGTCACTTAAAACAAGTAAGTCATATCTTGGTATAAAATTGACAACTAACTCATATGTATATGTGACTGTATCTGGAACAATCATACTTACAGCAGAAAATAATAGTTCGTCTGCTACATATAGTAAAATTGGTATAAATGATGTTAGTTATGATAAACAAATAGCTGGTGGCGATTATTTACAATTGGCATTAGATTATAATAAAAGCACCCTTAGTAATTTTAGTAATGATATAAATAATTTAAAAAACAGAACGGTTGTTTTTTTGGAATCAGTGAAGAGTGATTTAGTTTTGTCTGATGCTAGTAGTGCATATAATTATCAACAACCAAAGTATAAATTATTAAAATGTGATTATTTTGAAAAAGATGTAAATACTAAAATGAATAATAAAAATTGTTATTTTGATTTTAGTAAAAGTGATATTGAAGATAATATAAAAGATACATTAAGTAGTTACTACAATAAGAATTATTTAATGTCAATTTTTGGTATTGATTATTATATATATGCAAATAATTTTATAGATAATATTTATTATACTGGCGATGATGGTAATGTGATTAGCACAAATGAGAAATTAGTATCAGTTCGTAGTGGTAAAGAAATTATATTAGAATCAAACAATCAATATGTTGATGGTTATATATTAAATGGTAGTTCTATTTCGTTTAATATTAGTAATGCTTCAAAAATTGCAATAAAATATATTGGAACAGCAACAAGTAATGTTAATTGTAAATTGTCTGCTTTAACTACAAATAACTATAAAATTGTAAAAGAGGGAGATGTTAATAATGTTGCTCTTGAAGAAAAAGTATATGATAATATAATATACAATGCTACACCAATAATTACAAGTAGCACTGATGTTACAAATAATAATGTTTGGAAAACATTGAAAACCAGTGTTGGAACCGATGGTGAACAAAAAGAAATAGTTTTTAATCAATTTTCTACTCCATATAAACAAATAACTTCTAAAATAACACTTACTTTAAGTGAAGATAGCGATAGCACTTGTAATGGTGGATTATTGATAAAAATAATTCCGTTGAAAGATTATGAAGTAACAAAAAGTGGTTTATTGTTTTTTGATTTTGTTGATATGGGTTCTGGTGATAATGTGAGTTACAATATTATAAATCCAGAGGTTTTATATAAAAATAGTTTGGATGATTTAAGTATAAAAGTTAATGATTTTTATGAATATACTGAGGCTGGTTCAACACTTAATAAAACACTTAATTTTGGTGAGTGGCAGAGTTTGCCAGTTGTTGATTCTGGTGATTTGGATAGAATTGATTCAAATATTTTTCCAAGTGATTCTGTGTTACATAAGAAATATGTTTTTGTTAGAAAAGGTCAATATATAAGGTTTGATTATACGAATTGGTTTGAAATTGATGATAAAAATAATATAGAATTGAAAATAACTTCGGTCGATAGTATTGATATTGATAAAATAGTTGGTATTCATGCATTAATAAAAGAAAGACCATCATATATTTGTGCTGGTAATTATAAGGAGTCTCTCGATGTTAAGACGGAGTGTTCCTCAATGGGTGGTGATTATGAAAGTTTTTATACAAGTGCTGATAATACTAAAATAGAAAATAGATGTTATATTACGGCTGGCGAATGTACTGCGAGTAAAGAATTAGTAAGTGAGTTTCAAAATATTAATAAATATGCTCAAGACTGTAAATATACAACAGCTAAATCTAATGAATTTATAAATGAAATGAAATTATCTGAGTTTTGGAGTAATGTTTATACATCCTATAGTAGTAAATGTAGTGATAAAGATGGTAAAGAAATAACTTGTTATAAACAATGTTATCATAATTTAATAGAAAAAATATTAAATCAAACAAAAAAGTGTCAGAATGTTTTAAATAGTGAAAATTATACAGTTTACAAAGGTAACGTTGTATGTAATGATGGCGTTTGTAATGAAAGCCATAGAGAAAGTTTTAATATTGATATTGATTTAAAAAATGTTATAAAAGCAGGCGATGGTGTTATTACAGATGTTACAGGTTCTGTTAATAGTTTAAATGATTTTTTTGTAATATCCAGTGCTAATGGTGGTAACATTCGTTCTGCTTTATATTACTATAAAAATATATGTAGTATTGATAATACTACTGGTTTATGCTACACAAATGCAATACCAATGTGTTATGATTTGACAAACTATATTGGTTCAACATTAAATTTTTTAAAAAGAACATTAGAACACTCTAAGGGAACTATTTCTGCTGGAACTATAAATACTTATGGAACTATGACTAATAACGATGTTCAACTTGGCGCTGAAAGAATAAGTTATTTTAATGGAAATAGTGGTTTAATAAAAAATTTTGCTGAAGATAGTAATGCTAATGCTAGTGATAATTATGTTAGATTAAAATATACTAATTCTATTTATGTTAATAATACTGCTTTTTTGGGTGTTTATATTTTAAATGTTTTGAATGATGTTTCTAAATTTAATGAATATTTTATTTATACTGATGTTAAAGATACAATATTAAAATTACAGAGTGATGCTAAAAAAACATATAAAAATGGTGCAAATTTGGCTGTTATGATTGGTGAAAACAGTAAAAAATATTATAGTAATGAAGCAAATAATTCTATTTATTATTATGATTCTGGTAATGAAGTATCAGTCACATCAACTATAAATGGTAGTGATAATATTGGTAAACACATTGTTGAACTTGTAAAATATAAAAAAAGTAATAGTGAAACTATTTTTGATAATTTATCTCCATATAAGTTTAATGATAAGGGTGAATTGGTTACAGTAAATGGTAGTATGACTGGAATAGATTTTGCAAATTTTGATTTGGGAAAAGCATATATTGAAAGTAATAAATCAGATGGTGTTAATCCAAGTGATAAAAATTTGTTTTTTAAAATAATTGATGCTGATGCTAATATTGGTAATAATGAAGGTAGATATAGAGTTGTGGTTAAAGAGTATAATAATTCTGAAAGCGGTATAATAACATATTTTAGGGATTTTTTTAATAATATTCTTCAATTTATAGATGGGGCATATATAAAGTTATATAAGAATACTGCAACTAACACACTTGTTAGTTGTTCTAGCAATAACAGCGATGCTGGTAAATGTTATATATATAATGAGGACGATGTAAGTAATAATGGTAGTGCGTGTTCTGTTGATGATGATAATTGTTATGAAGGTTGTGATGGTATTGGTTCTAATGATATAAATAGAAAATGTATATCTGTATATGATGGTAAGGGTTTTGTAAAGGGAATTTATGAAACTTTTATAAATGATCCATTATATATATTTGTAGCAAAGATATTGTTGGTATTATCTATAACTTGGTATGGTTTTGGGTATTTTCTTGGAATGAGTGAATTTAAGCAATCTGAAATAATTCCAAAAATAATAAAAGTGTCATTTATTTATTTTATGATTAGTCCAAGCGGATGGAATTTTTTTAATAATTATATTATAAAGTTCTTTAAAGAGTGTATTGATAATGTATTATTTCTTATTGCTGGTTCTTTTGAAAGTGATCTTGGATCTGAATTAACACAAGCGATACAACAAAATAATTATACTGATAAAACAGTTTTATTTAGTGGTTGTTTTACTAATTTAGAGATGATATTTTCAGATGCTGTGTTTAATAAAATATTAGGACTTGCATTTTCTGGATGGGTAGGATTAATATATTTATATCTTGTTTTTTCTGCTGTTATAAACTATGTTATTGCCTCATTAAGTGCAATGATAATGTATTTGTCGGCACAAGTTTATATGTCGTTAATATTTTGTTTCTTTCCATTGGTTGTTTTATTTATGTTTTTCAAAAAAACCGAAAAGACATTTGATAATTGGTTGGGTTTATTAATAGGATTTGCTGGGCAACAAGTGTTTTTAATTATGACATTGTCTTTCTTTAATTTACTTATTTATAACTTTATAAGAACTACATTTAGTTATACTGTTTGCTGGTTGTCTATATTTAATATAAATGTTGGTGGTATTCCTTTAGCGGCAATAATGTTTTGGAAAATACCTGGAACTACAATGTCATCTACTGGTATAAATACTGGAAATGAAGCAATGCCAAGTTTTTATAGTATAATTACATTTTATATGGTTGGTGTATTAATGGGTAAATTTATAACTGAAATGGCAAGTATTGGAAATAGTATATTTGGTGGTATGAGTATGTCTGGTGGTATAGCAAGCACACTTACTGATGGTTTGAATAAAGCTGGTGCAAAACTTACACAAAGCATGAAACAAATTGGTAGCACGTTTGCATCTGGTGTAGCCAATAGACTTGGCGGTAAGGCGATTAAGGAATTTGGAGATAAACAAAGACAGGAAATTGTTGATAGAAGACAAAAAAGAAATGAACATTTTAAGGATGTAAAAAAACAAACTAGTAAAGATATGGATAATTTTAAAAAAGATGCTATTGATGAGAATAAAAGGAAGGAGGATAAAACCAAAAAAGAAGAAAATGATAAAACCATAAAAGAATTAGAGGGAAAAAAGAATAATGGAGATAAATTAACAGAAGAAGAACAAAAGAAATATGACGAAGCCGTTAAAAGCAATAAAGAAATTAAAGATAGAGAAGAATATTATAAAAATTACAAAATTATAGAAAACGGTAATTCTAAAAATGCTACAAAAGAAGAAAAAAAGGCCGCAAAAGAAGCAGAAGAACGTAATAGTAAACTTTTAGCCAGAAAACAAAAAGAATTTGCATATAATAATGAGGTGGATAGTGTTATGAAAAAATATGGAGAAGATATGAAAGATGCCTATATTGCCAATGGTGGATCTGAAGAACAGTGGAATAATATAGATGAAGACGATAAAAGACAAATGGCAATAGAATATGGAACTTCGCGTGGTTTAATTGGTGATAAACCAGAAGAAGTTAATAAACCAAAAAATGATACACCAAGATCTGAGGCTAGTGGTGGACAGCAAGGTGATAATCCACCAAGTAATGAACAAAATGATGGATCTGGCAATGATGGTGGAGATGGTGACACTTCGTCAAGTGGTGAACAAAGTGATGGATCTGGTAATGGTGATGGAAGTAATAATAACGATGAAGAACAAACAAATTCTATTGATGCATAAATTATCCAAGTAATATATATTTGTTATTAAAATACAAACATATATTAAGACATATTTTTACTAAAATATTGATAATTATATTTTTGGAATTACCTTATTATAGTAAATTATTTATGCATTAAAATAAGCAATGTTATCCAAATGGAAATTTTTTCTTAAATACTTAAACAAATACAAACTATCTATAATTACTTTTGTTATTTCATTTTTTATAGTTGATAATATTTGTTATTCGTATTTTGCAAATTCAATATATGTAAAAGTAGTAAATAATATAAGCACGCTTACACTAAAAGATTCAATTATTTTAATAATAATATATTCATTACTTTTACCAATATACAACATTTTTTTCCCAATTATTTCAAAATTTAATTTCAGTTTAACAACAAAAGCAAGAAAAGACATAGAAATAGATTTATTTAAAAAAACAATAGGACAGAATATTGGCTATTTTAATAATAATTTAAGTGGCAGTTTATCAAATAAAATAAGTACCGTCGCAAGAACGACTGTATACTTAATACCTTTTGGACATCTTAACACAATATTTTTATTTATATGGTTTTTATTTATATTATGTAAAATTAATATTTATTTAGCTATTTTTTCTGCAACGTGGTTTATAAGTTTTGTTTATACTTCATTAAAATTACACACTAATTTATCAAAAGTATCAAAACAAATAAGTGAGGAAACAAGTAAATCAAATGGTGTTATTGTGGATTGTTTTTCAAATATTGGAAATATAAAAAGTTTTTCAACTGAACTAGTAGAGTTTAGATGCCTAAAAAAACAAAGCAACAATATTTTAAGAAATCAATTAAAATATACAAAAGTATTAAATAATTTACAGATTATTTCAGTTTGTTTTATCACAACTTTTGTACTTGTTTCTTATTTGTTTTTTTATTATGAATACAAAAATCAAAATCTTTCACTTGGTATGTTTATTTTTTTGGCACAATTAGTTAGCCAACTTGCTGTATGGATAAGATTTACAGGAAGAAGAATTGAGCAAATAATGGAAGGTATTGGTAAAATTAATAATGGTCTGGAACTTTTATTAAAAGAACCGGAAGTTGTTGATAATACTTCCAACGTTTTACAAAATATTTCAGGAAAAATAGTTTTTAAAAATGTAAATTTTTCACATAAAAAAATGGAGATGAAGAATGAAAAATAAAGAATTACCGAGTAAAGTTTTGCCATTATTATTTTATTTTATAAAAAAAGACACATTTAATTCTATTGGACTTTTATTTTTTCATATTGTATGGTATATTCCCAGCATTATATTGGTTCCATATTTATCAAAATACTTAATAGATAATATAGTAACAATAAATTTTTGGTTTGGTGTTGCTATAATATGTTTATATGCTATTGCAGAATCATTGCCTTATATAACAAATATTTTTCTTGTTCGTTTTAGATATTTATTTTCTGCCAAAACAACAGAAAAGTTGAGATGTTATATTTTTAATTATATGATTAGGCAAAATAATAATTATTTTAACAACAATTTTAGTGGTTCTATTGCTAAAAAAGTTAGCAATATAACAGATAATTTTGTTGCTTTTATATCATCTTTGTTTGATTTTATGGCAGTTTGTCTCACTTTATTGATTGCTTTGATTATGTTAATTGTAGTAAATTACAAAATACTATTTATTGTTATTGTATGGTTGCCATTGTATATAATTGGTTCATATTATTTACTAAAAAATTTAAATAAAAAAACCATTATTGTTGAAGAAAGTGACAGTGAATTTTATGGTTTAATTAATGATGATTTTGTTAATATTATAAATATAAAAAATTTTTCTCAAGAGGAACATGAATTTAATAAATTAAATCAAAGTGGTAAAAAAGTATTGAAAAACAGATGGAAGGAAATAGTTGCAAGAAATTATGTTTCCAGTTTTAATTATATAAATCTTGTATTTTTTAGTGTTTCTACGTTAATTATGTGTGTTTTAAGTTATTTTTCTGGAAATATAACAGTTGGAACATTTGTATCTTTGATGATTCTTGTAAAAGTTGTAGTAAGTTTTCAGGCACAATTAGTTATTGGTTTAGAACAATTAACTGAAATGTATGGAACAATAAACAATGGATTATCCTTATTAGAACATAGTAATGAAATAGAAGATTGTGCAACTGCAAAAAATATACAAAATATTTCAGGAAGAATAGAGTTTAAAAATGTTAATTTTACATATAATAATAATTTAAATTAGGAAAAATTATGGAAAATAAAGTATTTGATGATTTTAATTTAACAATAGAACCAAACCAAAAACTTGGTATCATGGGTCCATCAGGTGCAGGCAAATCTACATTAATAAATTTATTATTAAGATTCTTTGATGTAGATAATGGAGAAATATTAATAGATGGGTATAATATAAAAAATGACATAACACAAAAATCATTAAGAGAGAATATATCATATATACCACAAGACCCAGTATTATTTCATAGGACAATAAGAGAGAATATAATATATGGTAAATTAGATGCCACAGAAGAAGAATTAATAGAAGCAACAAAAATGGCTTGCTGTTATGACTTTATAATAAATCTTGAAAATGGATTTGACACTATTGTTGGAGAAAGAGGTGTTAAATTATCAGGAGGACAAAGACAAAGAATAGCAATAGCAAGAGCAATATTAAAGAATAGTAAAATATTAATACTTGATGAAGCAACTTCTGCATTAGATAGTATAACGGAAAAAGAAATACAAAAAGCATTAGAGAATTTAATGAAAAATAAAACAGTTATAGCTATAGCTCATAGATTGTCTACTTTAAATATAATGGATAGAATAGTTGTTTTAGATAAGGGTAAAATAGTTGAGGATGGAACAAAAGAAGAATTGCTGAATAAACAAGATGGTCTATTTAAGAAAATGTGGGATATGCAGAAGGATGGGATGGTTGGAGAGGAAATATAAATGTTGAAAAAATAAAAATTTTTTTTATAATATAAATTATATTTTTTAATAACAAATTTATAATTATGGCAAAACCAATAGTAAAAAATATTTTTTGGGATGTTGATGGAGTATTGTCAAACTTAAATCACGCCTATTATGCTTTTATAAAAAATCACCCAAAATTTAAAGATTATTTTAAAAATTTTGAATATAAAGATCTTCCAAAGGCATTACCAATAGACACTGAAAAATTCGGTGCCATAGAATTGACATCTCACCCAACCTTAGGAACTGAATTAGATTATGAATTTTGCCACAGTGAAGATTATTATTTTGATAGACCTTTATATCCAGGAACTGCTAAAATATTAAGAGAACTTAATGAACTTGGTTATAATCAAATAACTATGTCTGCTGGTTTTAATATGGAAAAGAAAATGAAATTATTGCATAAAGCATTAGATGGTTTAGATTTTATTAAATTAGAAGCAGTAGAACACGATAAAGCTGGTATGGAGGCAGGAAGCACAAAAGAAGCAAGAATGTTGCAAGTTTTAGAAAAAATGGGTGCTAAACCAGAAGAAACAATACTTGTTGATGATAGAATTTATAATATCTATTCAGCAATAAAAGCAGGAATTAGACCTATAAGATTTAGAAGTGAATTTACAACTGATTCTCCAGCAGGTTTGAAAGATGTTGTTGAAGTTGATAATATCTATCAATTGAGAGATTGGTTGTTGAATGAAACTGTTAGGGGATAATTAAAATATATAATGTAAGGAGAATATATGGAAAAATTTTTGGAAATTTTTAATAATAAAAAGTTTAATGATTTTATTGATAGAACTTATGTCAGTATAGAACATATTGAAAATCCGAGGAATATAAAAAATATCAGTAATGAAGTTGATACTTTAATAAAAACATTTCCAATATCTACTAAAAATTCTCCTTATGCTGGTATTTATGGTTTACCAGGATCTGGAAAAAGTACTCTTGCAAGACAAGTTTCTGAAGAGTGTAGTATTCCTGTTATTTCTACTGATAAGTTTTTAGCTGATTTAAGAGAACAAAATCCTGATTTTCCTCCAGCAAAACATAATGATGAATTTAGAAAACATGAATATAAGGTTATTTGTTGTTTATTTTTATCTGGTTTTGCTGAAAATAAAATAATAGATTTTGGTGGTGCTGCATTGTTACAGTCTGGTTTGGGATTGATAAGTAAAAATGTGTTGGGTGATGCTCTTATAAATTTAAAAATAGATGATGAAGAGAGAATTTTTCATTTAATGCAGGATGCAGTATTGGAGCAGGGGTATAGAACTGTAATAAAAAATCAAGTGAACGAATTAAAAGAGGAAAATAAGGAAAAATTTGGACAATTACAGCAATATTTTGTTTCTTTAATAAAAGAACATAGAAACTTAAAGAATGTGCGACAAAAATTAGAAGAATTAGTAGATGGAAAAGTATTATTATCTTTTTTTAATAATATTGAAGAAATATGCAGAAATTTTGATGCAGAAAAAAGTCAATGGAGACAACCTATTTATGATAGATATAGTAAATCAATAAATTATGAAGAGGCTGGTACAATATTAGAAAGAAGAGCAAATCTTGATAGAAGTGTTCGAAGTATAGGTGCTGTTTAATATTTTTTTTATTATATAATTATTAACAACAATAATAAATAACTATGTCAAAAGTAATTACATTAATTCCAGTTAGGATGAAAGCAACAAGACTACCAAACAAGCCATTGTTAGATGTTAATGGCAAGACAGTTTTACAAAGAGTTTGCGAAAATGTCAAAAAATACATACAAGGTGATGTATATGTTGCAGCAGGCGATCAAGAAATAGTTGATGCTTGCAAAGAATATGGGGTGCCAGCAGTTTTAACTGATCCGGCATTGCCATCAGGAACAGACAGAATTGCATCAGCGTTAAAACAAATAGATCCAGAAGGAAATAAATATGATATAGTTGTAAATTTCCAAGGCGATGGTCTAAATGTAGATCCAAGAGTTAATTTACCACTAATTGAAATGATAGAAAAAGGCGGTTGTGATATAGCAACTTGTGGTATGATTTTTAAAACAAAAGAAGCATCTGATAATCCAACAAATGTAAAAATTATTATGGGTTTAAGAGATGGCGAAAAAGAAGGAAGAGCACTTTATTTTACAAGAGCTGCAAATTGTCCTTTTACAAGAGATCCTGCTAAAATTAAAAATCAAGATTTATATCATCATATTGGTATTTATGTTTACACTGCGGAAGCATTGAGAAAAATGGTATCTTTGCCAGTTGGTGTTCTTGAAGAAAGAGAAAGTCTTGAACAATTAAGAGCTTTGGAAAATGGTATGACTATTAAGGCAAGAATTATAAGTCAGGAAGAAATGAAATTAAATCAAGACGCTCCTGCTGATGTAAATACACCAGAAGAATTAGAAGAAGCAAGAAAATATATAAAATAATATATTGTTATATTATTAATACAAATATAACTCCACTATTTTTTTAAAAAGATAATGTGGAGTTTTTGTTTGTTATGTAGTTTATATAAAAAATGTGTTTATTTTGCTTATTGGTATTGTAAATTTTGATTTGTTATATAAATTTTGTTTGTTATAATTTAAAGTTTATATTATATATTTATATTATAATAAACTTTTATATATTAACAAAACAATAAGTTGCTACTTATTCCTTAACAAATAATATTTTTTATCTTGTTAATAATAATTAGCAATAATGCAATTAATAACAAGATAATATTAAATAAATTTATATTTTAAGATTATTAAGTTATAATTTTAACATTCTTTAATTTTTTTTCTTAAAATAGTAGTGCTTATATGTTTCGTATATGGAAAATAAACAACTTTTATCCCATTTTCATTATACAATTTTTCCAATTTATTCCATTTTTCTGTTCCTTTCCAATCATCGCCCACAAAAATATAATCGGCATTATATTTTTTTAAACTTGGTAAACCATAATTATCTTTATTTATAGCAACTACCTCATCAACATATTTAATTGACTTAATTATTTCCATTCTTTCTTCCAATGGTATAATTGGCGTTTTATTTTTGTATTCCTTAATATATTCATCTGTATTTACACCAACGACCAAATAATCACAATATTCTTTGCATTTTTTTAATATATTTAAGTGTCCTATATGAAATAAATCATAACAACCACCAGTAAAACCTATTATTTTATCTTTGTTATTATTTTGCATTTATAATATCCATTAAGTAATTAATAATATTTTCTGAAGCGTTAGTATTAAATACATCTTTATATTTTTCTAAATATTCTATTCTTATATTTTTCATATAATCATTATTATTTAAAACAACATCTTCTAAACATTTATTTAATTCACCAATGTTATAAACCTTATAATAACTATTTAAAATATCATTTGCCAAATTAGTTCTACCTTTTGAATCTTTTGAAATTGGAACTATAACTGGATTTTGTATTGGAAAATATTCTATTAAAAAAGAACCACAATCGGTAATTAAACATTTAGATTGTTTAAATAAATCAAAATAATTTCCAGAATCATAAACCAAACCGATTTCTTCCCAATCTTTAAAATATTTATCACATTCTTCTTGTGTTAAAATGCCATTAGAGACAACAGAATATTTAAATCTTGGATGCGGTTTAAATACCCAATTTAATTCCTTGTGTTTTTTAGCAAATTCTAATATTTCTTTACCATTCCACTCAAAAGTTGCATATCTTAAACCTTCTTTTTCAAAAGAATGGTGCGGTGCATAAATTATATATTTCTTTTCATATTCTTTATTGTCAAAATAAACATCTAATTTTGGATGACCAGTAATTTTAAAATTAATTTTATTTGATATATTATTTATAAAGTTATATTTTTCAGTTTTATTTACTATAAAATATGTATGTAAACATTCTAAAAAATACTTATAATAAGTATTTGATGAGTAATAGGTATTTGTAATAGCATATGGAATATACATACTTAAAGCAAATTTTGAAGTATTTTTTATATTTTGTTTTTTATTTATTTCCCAAGGTTGCTGATAAAACAATATATCTATATTAAAAACACTTAAATCTATATATTTATCATCTTTATAAGCCCAATCAACATTTATATTTAGATTTTTAAAAAAATCATAATTTAATTTTAACTCTTTTTCTCTTCCTTTAATATTTGTAACCAAAACCATTGGTTCAAATATATTACTTTTTTCCAATTTTTCATATAATTGTTGACAGTTCCATTTTTGTCTTTCACTTACTAAAAAAGCAACCTTTATCTTTTGATTATTTTTTACTTTTTGTTTTATTTTTTTAATTACTTGTGTGTAGTTGTTTTTTATATGTTTACATTCTATATATTCTACATATTTATTAATATGTTTTCTACATTTTTTTCTCCAACTTTTTATTGGAATAAAAAAACAAATCAATTTTATTATTAATCTAATCATATTTTTAATATTTATTACCAAATAAGAAATTTTTTATTTGCTTTTAATTTTTCATAATGTTCTTTATTTCTATATTTAAATACTTTTGCCGGATTGCCACCTGCTATTGCTAACGGTGGGATTTCGCCGTGAACCACCGCACCGGCCTGTATAATAGCGCCTTCGCCAATTTTTGTTCCAGGTAAAATAGTTACTCTGCTACCAATCCAAACACAATCACCAATTTCAATATCTTTGTATATATAATCATTGGATGAATATGGAATATGTTGTCCACCATCATAATTGTGATTTTGTGCAATTATTAATAATTCTATTCCGCTGTGAAAATAATTTCCAATTAAAACCTTACCACTACCATGTATTTCACAGCCATTAAATCTACAATAATCTCCAACATATGTATTTTTATTTAAAATAGTTTTATCTCCACATCGTAATTTTTTGCCAACATGCGAATTCCTATATGCTCTTTGTGTCCATTCATTATTATCAACAACAAATTTTATCATAAATTTTTCTCTAACTTTATGTCTTAATTGCTTATTTGGAATAAACCAACAAATGATTCTAACAAAAAATTTCATAATATATCCTCCATTTATTTTATAACATCAATAATACTTATAACTGGAATACTAAACAACTTAATATATTTTTTATTTGCCTTAATTCTAATTCCAAATATTTCTATACAATTAAACAATCTAACCGAAGTTTTTAATCTATTTTTAACTATTGTTAACAATTTAATTTTACTAAAAATACTAACATAATTATTTGTTGTAACACCAAATTGCCTTAAATCGCTTACATTATTTATTTTGAACAATTCAATATACATAAACTTATTTGTTAATAAATTGTAATTAAAATTATCTTTTATATATTGTATTGTTTCATATAAACTATTTAATAAAATATTATTGTCATATATTTTATACAGTATAGAATAATAAAATATAGAATTTACCAAATCATTAAAATATTTATCTAATATTTCATTATTCATTTTATGGCCGTAAACATTTAATAAATTTATTCTCATTTTTACCGATTCTAAAAAACCAGTAAATTTATCTTCAATATTGTTTATAATATTTGTTGTAGCAGAATTTTTTCTTAATATATAATAATAACAAGATTTTTTATTTTTATCTAATATTACTGTTTTATTTGATTTTAACAATACTTCTAATTCAAAAGTAGTATCTTCTGCTATTTTAATACCAATTGGAAATTGTATATTATTATCTTTTATAAATTGTCTTCTGTAAATATTAAAACAAAAGTTATAATATGTATAAATACCACTTCTATTAATTAATTTTTGTGAATTATTTTTTAATTTTTTAATCTTATAATATTTTGCTTCTACAATATCTGCATCTTCTTTTTTTGCCTTATTATACAAATTCTCAAAAAAATCCAAATCAACATAATCATCACTATCTACAAAACCTATATATTCACCCTGTGATGCTTCAATACCGTTATTTCTTGCAACAGAAACTCCTTGATTTTCTTGATCTATTATTTTAATTCTTTTATCCTTTTCTGCATATTGTTTTAATATACTTAAAGAATTGTCCATTGAACCATCATTTATACAAATTATTTCTATATTTTGTAATGTTTGATTTATTAAACTATTTAAACATCTTTCTAAATATTGTTCTACATTGTAAACAGGAACAATAATTGAAACTGAAATATTACTTTTTTTATCTATTGTCATTTTGCCACCTTTACATAACTTACTCAAATTAATAAATAGTCTTATACATTAGTATTTTTTTGATACTACAAATAACAGCAAACAACAAAGTATTTATTCGTTGTAAAATTATTTTGTTATTACTTTTTAATCTTATAAACATCCTAACTCCTATATAAATTGACCTAATGCACCAAAATACACATTTTGGTGCATTAGGACAGCAGAGATACAATATTAGATTATTTTACAAATAATAAAAATTAGAGGATTTATTAATTTATGCACCGTATTGACTTTAAAAAAATCTTTATTTATCATAATTATTAGAGTTATGCACCAAAATGTGTATTTTGGTGCATAAAAAACGGTGCATAAATTATAAATATTATTATTTTATTTTTTTATATTGGAAATGTATTAAAAAGTTTTAAAATTTTTTGAAAATTAGTATATTTTTATGTCTGTCTTATGTAAATAAATAATTACAACTATTAATTCTTATAAACTTCTGCTCTATGTCCTATATCTATAACTAATATAAGTAATATGTCATCTTCTATACTACAAATTATTCTGTAATCACCAACTCTATATCTCCATAATCCACTCATATTTGCTAAAAGTGGTTTGCCAAATGATTTGGGGTTAGTATTAGAATTAACAATTTTATGAAGATATTTTAATATTTGTGTTTCTGTATTTTTATCAAGTTTTTTTAAAAATTTTCTTGGTTTATCTTCAAATTTAATCTGCCAAATCAATTTTATCCTCCATTAATATTTCTTCAAATGAAACTGATTTTTTGCCATTTTTTAACCATCTGTTATATGCTTCTTCGCCAATTTTAGCATCATATAAATCTTCTAAATATTCTTGTAGGGCAATTCTTACAAGAGAACTTTTACTTCTATCTTCTTCTTTTGAAAATCTTGTAAGTAAATTATTTAATTCTGTTGGAATTTTAATTGTTATTGTTTCCATAATATTCTGTATTATTTAGTATTACTTTATAATATAATATAATATTTTTTATTGTCAATAAAATTATAACTCAAAATTCATATAAGTTTTATTAATATCTTCTTGTGTTATGCCTATGTATCTTAAAGTAATATCTTGTGATGAGTGGTTAAATATTTTTTGTAGCATTACAACATCGTTAAATTGTTTATAGTGGTGTAATCCAAATGTTTTTCTCATTGTATGTGTTCCAATGTTGCTTTTTATACCACAAATTTTACAGGCTTCGTTTAAAAATCTATATACTTGTGATCTTGAAAGTCGTTTGCCTTTTTTACCCATAAATAATGGTTTAGTTGTGTCTTTTTTGTTTTGTGTGTATAAAAATAGTTCTTGTTGTAATTTTTTGTTTAATGGAAAATGTTTTGTTTTTTGGGTTTTTTGTTCTGTTATTATTATGTGATCTTTGTTTTTTATGTCTTGTATGTTTAATGAAAGTATGTCGCTTACTCTTAAACCGGAGTTAATACCTAAAATAAAGATTATGTAGTTTCGGGTGTTTGTTTGTTTTAAGTATTGTTGTATTTTGATAATGTCCTCTTTGTTGTAGAGTGGTTCTGTTGTTTTTTGCATGATTTTTGTTTGGTTGTTTGTTGTTATTAGTATATTGGTTTTTTAAAAGTGGGAGTAGTTGTTTGTGAAATATTGATATATTATTGTTTAATTTTGTGAATATATTTGTTGCATAAAAGGAATTAATTAAGTTAATTAATATGATTTATTATTATAATTAATTTATTTGAAAATACTATTTACAACAGTAACACGGTTGCTAACTGTAAAATTAACAAAAATGTTAATGAATCAATTGTAGTTGTTATAAAAGAACCGGAACTAACCGCTGGATCAAACTTTAATTTATTTAATATTAATGGAACTATACTTGCTATAAATCCACCTAAAACAAGCACAAATACTAAAGTTAAGAAAAATATAAATGCTAACATAAAATTATGTTTCCATATATAAACACCAGCACCACCAATTAAACCAATTCCAATACCATTTAATAAGCCAGTAAATGTTTCTTTACAAATAACTTTACCTATACTCATGTTATTAAATTTTCGTCCAGCAAGATTTCTAACCATAACGGTTAAAGTTTGTGTTCCAGCAATTCCACCAATACCAGATGCCAAGGGCATTAAAGCTGACAAAACAACAAGTTTTTCAACAGTGCCAGAGAAACAACTAATAACTGCACTACTTATTGAGGTTGCTAATATTGTAATTACTAACCAAGGAAACCTATTTTTTGCAGATTTAAAAATATTTGAATATGTATCATCTTCCGAAACATTACCCATTAACAATAAATCTTCTCCGGATTCTTCTTGCATAATATCTACCATATCTGCTAAATATAACATACCAACTAAAACACCATTGTCGTTTACAACAGGTGCAGATCTTAAATTATATTTATTAAATAAAAGTGCTGCTTCTTCTTGATTCATATCGCATCTTAATATTTTAAGATCTTCAACATCTCTCATAATTCTTGATATTTTTTTGTTTGATTCAGATCTTAAAATTTGTCCGGCA
The DNA here is from genome assembly GCA_017620845.1 of Rickettsiales bacterium. Taxonomy (GTDB): domain Bacteria; phylum Pseudomonadota; class Alphaproteobacteria; order Rickettsiales; family UBA1997; genus RGIG8782. The sequence goes on from JAGAUJ010000012.1 coordinate 59,199, forward strand.
GATATTGTTGAAACTGGTCTATAATATTCATCAACAACAACTATTTCAGAAAATTCACCAGTTAAACTTCTGTTTTTTTGCATATATTTTATAACTTCTTCAACAGTCCAGTCTTTTGGGACTGCGGTATATTCTTTTGAACCAATCAAACGACCAACACTATCTTCTGGGTATGATAAAGATTCTTCAATTAATTCTTTTTTGGATTTTAATTTTGTTTCTTCTATAATTTCTTTTACAAAATCAGTATCTTCCATTCCTTCTAAAATATATACAACATCATCAACGTTTAATTTTGATAATATGTTAACCAAATTATCCCTTTGTATTAATAGTATGATTTCGTTTCTTAAATCATCTTGTAATTCAAGTAATACTTCTGGATCAAATTGTGAACCCAATATGTCAATTAATTCTATTCTTTCATTTTTGTTTAAACAACCAATTAAGTCTGCTTGATCGGCAGGGTGTAGGTCTGGCACTATTTTTTTGATTTGTGTTTTTAAGTTTAATTCTAATGCATTTTTTATTCTTTCTGTAAGACTTCCAGATATACCATAATTTATACTTTTTTCCACCGCCTCTCCTTATTATTCATATTTATTAAATTGTAGTGTATTATATTTTTTTCAAAAAACAAGATTTATTTTATAATAAATGTTGTAAATGTTTAATAATATTGTTGTTTTTAAAAAAGATAAAACTATTATTTACTTATAAGTAATAAAATAATGAATTAATGAAAAAAGCATTATTATCAATGGTATTGGGAATTTCAGTAATATCTTGTTCTAATATAAAAAAAGATTATATAATTACAGATGCATCATATTTACCAGCACCAAAATGGGTAAAGAAAGGAAAATATGAAACATCTAAAAAGATGAATATAAATATTTTATATCAAAAGGTGAAAATGTTAATCAACGATTATGTGAAAAAACTGCTAAAACAAGGGCAAATTTAGTTGTTGCAAGTGAGATATCAAGTAATATTGAAGATGTTTATAAAAATATTATAAATAGCAATGGGGATGAATCCAGTGAAATTACAAGTGAAAAATTACAACAAAATATAAAATTGAATTTGGCAGGTATAGAAAATGAAGAAACTTATTGGGAAAAGAGACAATATCAAACAAAACTCGGTGCAAGTAAGGATGTAACAAAATATCAATGTTATTCGCTTGTTAAAATGAATAAAGAAAATTATAATAAGGCGGTTAATTTGTCAGTAGAGAAAATGTTATCTTCTATTTCAAATGAAGTTAAACAAGAAGTAATTAATACAGTAATTGAAAATGAAAATAATTAATTTTTATTTATATACACTATTGATTAATGTGTTTTTGATTGGTAGTGTATATGCTTTGCCAAAATGGGTTAATGATCCAAAGTTAGAGTGTAAGGAAGAGAATATTTGCGCTGTTGGAATTGGAAATAATTATAATCTTGCAATAAGTGATGCTAAAAATAATATACAAAAGTATTTTGAAACAAAAATAAGTAGTAGTTTTAGAAATGAATTAATAAATAATAATGATAATGTTAAAGAATATTCAAGTGAATTTATTAATGAAGAAACTTTGGGTGTTTTGAAAGGTGTTGAGGTTGTAAAAACTTTTAATAACAATAAAATTTTTTATGTTTTGGCTTCATTGGATAAAACTAAAATGATTAATGAAGTTAAGACAGATATACAATCTATTGATGAAAAAATGTTAGTTTTAGTTAATGAAGCAACAGTATCATCAATAAAAAAACTTGAAAAAATGTTTTCTCAAAGAGAGGAGTTAAATAAAAAATATTTATTTTTGACAAATACAAAAATCCCAGAAATTGTAAAATATGAAGATATTATTGATAAAAAGAATAAAAATAAAAAAAATTCTGTAAATTATTATGTTGATGTAGATAATAGTGATGTGAGGGTGCTGTTGAATAATCTTATTACTGAAAACGCTGGAAGTATTGTAAATAATAGTATAAATGCAAATATTGTAATAAAAGGAAAAATAACTACTAAAAAAGAATTTTTACAAGTTAGTGGATTTGAAAAACATTCTATAACTGTGGAAATTTCTTCTATAAGGGATGGAAAAATTATTAATACATTAACTAAAAAGGAAACTGATACAGGTGTAAGTTATGAACAAGTGTATTCTAAATGTATAAATAGAATTTCTAATTATATAACTGAAAATTTTATTAATTTAATTGAATAGGTAAGATATGAAAAAAATATTATTGTTAGGTGTTATTGTTTTAATTTCTTCTTGTGCTCCAAGTTTAAAAACACAAAGGATGACTACATTTGAAGGAGATGAAAAAGCAATGACAATTACGGATGATTGGGTTGCTGTAGATACTGATTTGGCAACAAAATATATTATTGATAAATTGACCAATCATGTAAGATATCAAAGATATTTAAGAGAACATAATTATAAAATTCCAAAATTGTTTATAGGAGAGGTGGAGAATCAAACAAGTGAGGATAATTTTCCAGTGCAAGCATTAAATAATAAAATATTAAATGAATTTTTTGATAGTGGTAATTTTGACTTAATATCTATAAAAGATAGAGATAGGATATTGAAAGAAATTAAATATCAAAATAGTGGTATGGTGAAAGAAAGTGATATTAAAAGTATAGGCAAAGCATCTGGTGCGGATCTTATTTTATCTGGTGAAGTTGTAATGGAAGAAAAAAGATTAGGCGGTAAAACACTAAAAGAATACTCTTTGAGTATGAGACTTGTTGATATTGAAAGTGGTGAAGAGGTATCAAGAGCATTGTATGAAACTACAAAATATTCTAAACAAAAAAAGTTTAGTTGGTAGAAAAATAGTGTAATGAAATGAAGGTAAAATATAGTATAGTCATAATTTGTTGTTTTTTAACATCTTGCATAAGTTATGACTATGTTAAAATTAGAGAAGATATAAGAACAAATTTAAAGGCAAATAATCATATAAAAGCAATACAAAATGTAAATGATAAGGATTATTATTCAAAAGATAATTCTGTTTTGTTAAAAAAATTAGAACAAGGAACGGTTCATTTTAATGTTGGAAATTATTATCAATCATTACAGTATTTTGATGAGGCAGAAAAAATAGCAGAATCTTTGTATACTGTAAAAATATCTTCAAAATTAAAAGGCATGATAAATGATAATTTGGATGACTATTCCGGCGAAAGATATGAAATATCTTTGTTGTATTTTTATAAATCGTTGGCAAATTACAATCTCTATTTAATTGGAAAATATGAGTCTTATACTGCCGAAGTTGATGGTAAAAAAACACTTAAAAAAGAGAAAATACTTACATTAGAAGAAAAAATAAATCATTTGAGAAAAGCAAGAAGTAATATTATGAAGTGGGATAGTTTGTTGAATTCATATAAAAATGAAAGTAAAAAAATTACGGATTATAATTTGGATTTATTACAAAAAATTTGGGGTGCATTTATTTTTGAAGAAAATGGTGGAGGTGCCGATATACAAAGAGCAAAAGCAATGTATAAAAGTGCACAAAAAATATTGAATAGTAATTATTTAATTTACCCAACATTTAATGTGAGGTATGATAAGTTTATTAAAAATAAGGAAGTAAAAACGGCAGAATATACAGATTTTTATGTAAATATGAATAATTTTATTAATGAAAAAATAAAACAGTTGGAGTCTTACGATAAAAATAATCTTGTGGTTTTAATAAATGAAAATTATGTTCCATTTAAAAAAGTAAAAATTGTTCCAGTTCCAATGGATATGGCATTATTTATGGGACAATCAATAGATTTTTTTACTTTCATGAGAAGTATTGTTGTATTTAGTTCTTTGGATGGTTTGCCTTACTTTAAAATTCAGTTACCATATGTGGAGGAATATAAAATAGATGATGATTTTATTGCTGAAATTTATAAAAATAATGAAAAAGTTAAAGAATTTTCAGTTAATTTGGTGGAACCAATTGCTGATATTTTGAATAATGATTTTGAGGTTGAAAAAAGTGCTTTATATACAAAAATAACTACAAGCACATTGTTGCAGTATGCAACTGCTATTAAGGCATCATATGAACTTTATAAATCTATGTTAGAAAACAATGGAAATCATACACTTGCTTTATCTCTTGCAACTATGTCCTATATGGCATCAGTAAAATCAATAGAAAATCTTAATAGACCGGATTTGAGACAGTGGAGTACTTTGCCGAAGGCGGTTAGATTTGGTGGTGTAAAATTGGAGAATGGCAACTATACATTGAAAATAAAATCTATAAATAAAAATGTTTATATTTATAATAAAAATATAGAAATCAAAGACGATAAAAGTGAATTTGTAAATTTTAGGTATTAATAGTAATATATTATTTTCTTGACAATACTAAACAAAAAAATACAATAAGCTTAATAAATGGTAGAAGACCTCAATTATACCGTTGTTATTTATTTTCTTATCAATAATTATGTGGTAATTGTAATGAAAAATTACATATTTACAAGTGAGGCTGTGTCAGAAGGGCATCCAGATAAAATTTGTGACCAAATTTCAGATTCAATATTAGATTTGTTTTTAAGCAAAGATCCGTATTCAAGAGTTGCTTGTGAAACATTGGCAACAACAAATACTGTAAAAATAGCAGGTGAATTTAGATGTTCTAAGGAAGTTTTAAATAAAGAAATTGAAGATACTGTTAGAAATACGATTAAAGAAATTGGTTATGAACAAGAAGGTTTTAGTTGGAAAACTGTGAAAATTGAAAACTTAATGCATTGTCAATCTATGGACATTGCGGTTGGTGTTGATGAGACTCAAAATAAAGAAGAGGGGGCTGGTGATCAAGGTATAATGTTTGGTTATGCTTGTAATGAAACAGAAGATTTTATGCCATCGGCAATTTATTATTCTAATAGATTATTGGAAGAAATATTAAAAGATATTAAGAGTGGTAAAATTCTTGATTTAGGACCAGATGCAAAAGCACAAATTACATTAAAATATGTAAACGATTTTCCGGTAAAAGCAGATACTGTGCTTATTTCTATACAACATAGGCAAAGTGTAAGTTTAGATAAAATTAAAGAAATAGTTGTTCCATATATTAAAAAGGTTTTACCAGAAAATTTTATTGATGAAGAAACAAAGATTTTAGTAAATCCAACTGGTAGATTTGTTATAGGTGGACCAGATGGAGATACTGGTTTAACTGGTAGAAAAATTATAGTTGATACTTACGGTGGTTATGCTCCACATGGTGGTGGTGCTTTTAGTGGAAAAGATCCTACAAAAGTTGATAGAAGTGCTGCTTATGTAGCAAGATATTTAGCAAAAAATGTTGTTGCAAGTGGTGTAGCAGATAAATGTTTAATACAATTGTCTTATGCTATTGGTGTTGCAGAACCAATATCTGTTTATGTTGATACTTATGGGACAAATAAAGTTGATGAAGAGGAAATACAAAAAGTTTTATTAACTCTTGTTGATTTAAAACCAAGAAGTATAAGGGAGATTTTACAGTTAAATAAACCATTTTATAAAAAAACTGCTGCTTATGGACATTTTGGTAGAAAACCTGAGGCTGATGGCTGCTTCTCTTGGGAAAAAACTGATTTGGTTAATAGTATTAAAAAATATTTTGGAATGAATTAAATAATTTGTAGTAAAATATTATTTGAGTATTTTATAATAGGTTGAAGATATGTTTAATTTATTGATATTTTACCACCAGTAAAGGCTGGTGGTTTTTATTTTGTATTGTTTGTTGTTACATTAAGATTGATTGGTATTGTAGTGCTCATGTTTTTATGGTATTAAATATTTAATATATTTTAAAATATATAATTTTTCTTGATTTATTTAAAAATAATTGCTAAAATTACATCAGTGGCGGTCGTGGCGGAACTGGTAGACGCGCAATGTTGAGGTCGTTGTCCTGCGAAGGGTGGAGGTTCAAGTCCTCTCGGCCGCACCATATGATTGATGTTTAAAATTTTTATCTTTGATATTATATATATTGATAATTTTGGTTTTGTATATTACATTTACAACCCCACTGTTTTTTAGTAGAAATATTTATATTTTCAGTTGTCTTGTTTAATTAAAAATAAATATTTAATAATTATTAATATTTATAATTGTTAATTTATATGTTTACCTCTTTTTTTATAATATTACAAATTTTTATAATATTTTCTTCTTCAAGTCCAACATATAATGGCAAACAAGCAATTCTTAAACTTATGTTTTCAGATACTGGGCAAGATTGAGATGTTTTTAAATATGGAAGTTTATTTAAAGACGGATAAAAATATCTTCTTGGATAAATATTATTATCACTTAATTTTTTAAATACTTTTAATAATTCATCTTCACTTTTAAATAGGACTGGGTAATAGGCATAATTATATTCCAAATTTTCTTGCTTTTTTGGTAAAACAACAACTCCATCTAATAATTTATCATATAACTGTGATATTTTTTTTCTTTCATTAATTATATAATCTATATATTTTAAATTAACTAAACCAATAGCGGAGTGAAATTCACTTTGTTTAGCATTTATTCCTAATGTTATATGATTATCATAATTGTGACCAAATCTTTTTATTAATTCCAATTTATTGCTTACTTCTTTATCTTTTATAACACAACAACCACCTTCTACTGTATGGAATAATTTTGTTGCATGAAAGGAGCAAGTAGATATGTCACCATAATCTAAAACTGATCTACCATTGTATTTACTTCCAAAACAATGTGCAGAATCGTAAATAACTTTTAAATTATATTTATCTGCTATTGTTTGTATTTTTTTAAAATCACACACATAACCAAAAACATTTACTGCCATAATTGCTTTTGTGTTTTTTGTAATTAATTTTTCTATATTATCTGGATTTATCATAAAATTATTTTCTTCTATATCAGCAAATACTGGCGTGCATTTTTCCCACAAAATGGACGAAGTTGTTGCTACATAACTAAAAGGCGTAGTTATAATTTCACCATCTTCTATATCCAGTGCTTTTAGTGCTATTTGTAAGGCAATTGTTCCATTTGTAACATAATGTAAATTATTTACGTTAAGATAATTACTTAATTTATCTTCTAATTCTTTTAATAGTGGACCTTGGTTTGTTAATATTATATTATCAAATATTTGTTTAAAATATTCATTATATTCATTCATATCAGTCATAAATGGTTTTGTAACAAATATTTTTTCTTTTTGCATTTTTTCACCTTTTTTATTATTTATTAAGTATTATTTTATCAAATAATTTTAAACAATTTTCAGTTGTGGTATGTTGTATGTTATTAAAATCTTTATTTAATAAGTTTGCCAAGAATTCGGCAACATTTTTTACATAGCAAGGTTGATTTATTTTACCCCTAAAAGGAACTGGTGCTAAATATGGCGAATCAGTTTCAATAATTATTTTATTTAATGGAATATTTTTTGCTATATCTTGTAATTCTACTGCATTTTTAAAAGTTAAAATACCAGAAAATGAAATATAACCATCCAAATCAAGTCCTTTAAAAGCTAATTCTTTACTTGAAGAAAAACAATGTAAAACAAATTTAAAATTTCCGTTTTTCATTTCACTATTTAAAATATCTATCATATCAGCATCTGCCTCTCTTGAATGTATGATTAGTGGTAGTTTTGATATTCTTGATGCTTCTATATGTGTTTCAAAATTCTTTTTTTGTTCTATTTTATTATTATTTCTATAATGATAATCTAAACCAGTTTCGCCTATTGCTATAACTTTTTCGTTGTTTGTATATTGTAATAGATTTTCAATAGTAATAATGTTATTTTCTATTTCTTCTGGATGTTGTCCTATACTACAATAAACATTTTCAAATTTATTTGATAATTGTAGAATATCTTCAATTTCACTGATTTTGGTGCAGATATTGTTTATAATATTTACATTATTGTTTTTCGCTGATTTTATAATGTTATCAATATCAACTCCTTGTTCTATAAGAAAATTTAAATGACAATGACTGTCTATCAAAAAATTATACATTATACAGTGCTCCTTGCTCTCATGGCATTATATTGGTTTTCCATTTCTTTTCTACGAGCATCTTCAATTTTTTCTGTTTCTATTTTATCTAAGGCAAACCCAATTCGTAATAAATATACCATTACAAAATCAAATATTAATAATTGCACTACATAGTGTATATTGACTTTATTAACTATAATTTCTTTTGGCATATATAATAAACAAAATACTACACAAATAGTAATTATAGTATTAACAAATATTAATTTTAATCTATTATTTTTTGTTATTGTAAAACTTTTTGAAATTGTTTCTATTGGACCATATCTTTCACCAACATCATTTTTTCTTCTTACAACTGCATATATCATAAAAAATATACAACAATTCAAATATAATATACTTGTTATAATTGGTGCACAAGCAAGTAATCCTATAAATATAAATGCATAGCCCGACATAAAAATATAATAAATATTATTTATAAAATCACCAATATATATTGTTATGTCATTTTTTACATCTTCCAAATCGTTATTTAAGGCTATTGTATAAAATGATAATTTTATTATTGTTTTTGTTATTAATAAAAATACAAAGAATATCAGTGGTGGATTTATGTAATCATTATTAAAAAAGTTTGCCATTTTCATTGTAAATGTTTTATTTAAAACATCAAATAGAAATACATTAAATAAGTAGTGTAAAACGCTATTTAACACTGTAAATAAAACAATATGTTTTACAAAAAATAATGTGCTCTTAAAAAAGTTCTTAATAAACTGTATTTTCATTTATTTTATAGTAATCAATAATATTTATTATATAAATGTTATAGTATTATATTTTTTTGTCAACAAGAAGAACTTGATTATTTAAAATATTATTTTAATAATCGCAGTGTATAATAAATAAAAATTAATGTTTGAAGAGTTAATAGAAATAGAAAATAAGTGTAAAAACTGTTCAAAATGTGGTTTATGTAATACAAAAACAAATACAGTTTTTTCTGGTGGGATGCCAAATAATAAAATAATGTTGATTGGTGAGGCTCCTGGTGCGAACGAAGATTTAGAGGGAAAACCATTCGTTGGAAGATCTGGACAGTTGCTTGATAAAATATTGGGATGTGTTGGTTTTTCAAGAGAAACGAATGTATATATTTGTAATACTATAAAATGTAGACCGCCAAATAATAGAAATCCATTGCCAGAAGAGAAAGATGCTTGTAGGGAATATTTAGATGCTCAAATTGATATTTTGAAACCAAAGATTATTTTATTGTGTGGGGCAGTTGCTATGGAGTCTATGCTTGGTAAAAAGGTTGGTATTACAAAAGTTCACGGACAGTGGTTTGATGGACCTAATGGTTCAAAAATGATGCCAATATTCCATCCGGCTTATTTGTTGAGAAATCCTACAAAAGAGGTTGGTGGTCCAAAGTGGTTGATGTATCAAGATATAAAAGAGGTTAGAAGGGTGTATGATGGGTTGTAATAGTATTGCTTATAAATTATATTATGTGTGTATTCGTATAACTTATTTTTCCCCTTGCTTTTAAATATTTAATTAATATAATACAACCAGATAATAAACAACCATAATTAATTAAATATTATGTCTTTAAATAAAGTAATGTTAATAGGAAATGTAGGAAAAGATCCAGAAATTAGAACAATGAATAG
>JAGAUJ010000013.1 GCA_017620845.1 Rickettsiales bacterium
AAAAATATAGTTGAAGAATTAAAAAAGTCTGCTATATTTACTGTTAATATTAACTTTAATAACAATAAGTCATTAATAGACATTTATTCTTTAAATGGTTTTAATGAGGCTTATAATGAATTGATTAAGGGGTGTAGGTAATTAATAATTAAACAACCAACTTTAAAAAATACCACCAATAAAAAATATTACCACAAATACTTGTTATTAATTATTTATATTTGTTTATTTAAGTGTTTTTTAAAATAAACAATTATTTTATCATAACTAAAATTAAAAACTCCCAATAAAAATATTGAGAGTTCAAAATTAACTATTGTTTTTTAAATCTATTTTCCACTTACGAGATCATCCACAAGTTTATAAGTCCTTGTTCCATTTGAACTTTTTACAAATACAAAATCTCTATCTTCAAGATAATCTTTATAACCAGTAATCATATCATCAATATTTTCAAAATGAACTTTTTTAATTTCATTACCCAAGGACTCATTTAACAACTTCATATTTTCTCCAACAGTCAACAATAAATCAACTTTTGAATCCAATAATGGTTGTTTTAAAGATAAATGGAATTCTTCTGTTTTATCACCAGTTTCTCGCATATCACCCCAGATACAAACTTTTTTATTATGTTTATTTTTATCAAAAATACTATTCATTAATCTTAAACCACTTATAAAAGTTTCAGGATTCACGGCATTATAAGAACCATTTATCAAAGTTAAATGAACTTGTTTACCATTAATTTCGCGGTCTATATATTCTATATTATTTCTACCTCTTGTAGTATCATAATCGCTTACAGATTCAATAATTTTATTAATATCGACTTTTAAATAACTCGCCACTGATAAAACAGCTAAAAAGTTAAAAGCAATATTATAATCTAAATTATTCATTTGGCAATTATATTTAGCGCCATCAACAATATATTCAATGTTTGCTTTATCATTTTCAAGTTTATAACTATTTAGTTTAACATTTGAAATACTATCTTTACTAAATGTTTTTATATTTGCAACACCTTTCTGATCTGCTATATTTTTAATAAAATCAAACAATTTATTATCTTTATTTAACACAAGACATTTTGTATCTTTATTAAATATATTAGATTTTTCAGTTGCAATATTTTCTTCTGTACCAAAATTTGCAATATGAGATGAAAGAATATTTAAAATTATAGCAATTTCTGGTCTTACTAACTCTTTTAAAACTTCCATTTCACCAATTTCACCAGTTCCCATTTCATAAATAGCAAATTCTGTATCTTTTGGAGTATTTGTTAAAGTTGTTAAAACGCCATTATAACTATTAAAACTTCTTTGATTACAAAAACTTTTACCAATTGCTGAAAAACATTTAAACAACATATCTTTTGTGCTTGTTTTTCCAACACTTCCTGTAATACCAATAACATTTCCTTTTAATCTATTTCTTGAAAAAATAGCAAGGTTTTTAAACGCTTCCATTGTATCTTTTACAAGAATTATTCTTGAATTTTGTTCTACATTTTCTGGTAAATATTGAGCCAAAATAACTGCTTCTGTATTTTCAAGTGTATTTTTTATAAAATTATGTCCATCATTTGTTTCGCCTTTTCTTGCTACAAATAATGATTGGCCTCTAACTTCTCTATTATCAAAAACAACACTTGTTATGGCAAAGTTAAAACTTTCATCTATAAATACTATGTCATTTTTTAATGCTTCTTTTAAATCTTGTAGATTATATAATATGTCTGTCATATTAATAACTCCTCCCAATTATTATTTTATTTTCTAAATTAAATGGTTTGCACCTATAAGATAAACTATATTTTTCCATCAATAATTCTAATTTATCATTTTCCCACAAATCTTCGTTTATAGATACAAAATAATTACATTTATTAAAAATATCATTTATTTCATCAATATTATTTACCTCAATAGTATTATCATATAAATGCTTTTTATTATTTTCCAAAAGATGTATTTGCATTTCTTGTAAAATATTATTACAATTAGATACAAATTCATTAAACATCACAACATTTTTCTCTAACAATTTATCTCTTCTTACATAAAAAATACTGTTATTTTCAACCTCTTTTAAACCAATTTCTAATCTTATTGGAGCACCTTTTCTAACCCAATCCCATTTTTTATCAGCAGAAGTTTTTGTGGTTAAGTCAATATAAACATCGGTATTTAAAGCCTGTTTAATTTTATTACAATATTCTAAAATAACGCTTCTATTATTTTCATCATGAATAACTGGAATAATTACAACTTTATAAGGTGCTATTACTGGTGGTAAAACTAAACCATCATCATCACTATGAGACATTATAATACCACCAATCATTCTTGTAGAAGTGCCATAGGACATACTATAAGCATATTTTTCTTCACCAGTTTCACTTGTAAATTTTATATTACTTGATTTGGCAAAATTTTGACCTAAAAAATGACTTGTGCAAGATTGTAAAGCCTTACCATCTTGCATCATTGATTCAATAGTATAAGTATTTACTGCACCTGGAAATTTTTCATCTTCTGTTTTTTTACCACAATAACCATAAATAGCTAAACATTCTTTAAAAAACCAATTGTATAATTCTAACATTTCAATAGCATTATCATCCGCTTCCTTTTCAGTAGCAAAAACATTATGTCCTTCATGCCACAAAAATTCACTTGTTCGTAAAAACATTCTTGTTCTTTTTTCCCACCTCATAACATTTGCCCATTGATTTATTTTTAAAGGCAAATCTCTATAAGATTGTATCCATTTTGAAAAACTTTCACCTATTATAGTTTCACTTGTTGGTCTAATTACATAAGGACTTTCCAATTCCCCATCAGGAATAAGTTTTCCATCTCTTGCAACAAGTTTATGATGTGTTACAATTGCTGATTCTTTGGCAAAACCATCAACATGCTGAGCTTCTTTTTGTAATAATTCCAATGGTATTAATAAAGGAAAATAAGCATTTTGAGCCCCTGTTTCTTTAATTTTTTTGTCTAATATATTTTTTATATTTTCCCATAAAGCAAATCCATAAGGTTTTATAACCATACAACCACGAACACAAGAATTGTCTGCCAAATCACCTCTTTCAACAACCTCTTGGTACCACTCTGGAAAATTATTTTGTCTTGTATTATTTAAAGCATTTTTTGCCATTTTTTATTTCAATCTTAAAACTATCACAAGTTTAAAAATACTGTATTAAAATTCAAGACTTTACATTATAAATATGAATAAAAATTAATCAAAACACACACCAATTCCAATATAAATACATACCATAATCACAATTAAAAAGTCCCGATTTAAGGGACTTTTATATAATTTTTTTAAAATAATTACTTATAGTAACTAAAACTCTACATCATAATTACTCAAATTCAACTGTTCTTTAAGTTCTTTTTTACACTCTTCAAGACCAGCCTCACTCAAAGCCTCACATCTAACAGTCATTTGTGGACTTGTACTTGAATTTCTACACATCCACCAACCATCTGCCTTATTAACTCTTACACCCTCAACAGTAGAAACTTCCCTACCTTGTGCTATAAGTCTTTCTGCCATGGCATCAGGAACTGCAAACTTATCAATATCATTAGACTTGATATTTATTTTTTTGGTTGAATAAGTTACTGGAAAAGCCTTTCTTATATCACTTAATGTTTCATTGCTATTTGCCAAGATATTCATAAGTTTCAAACCAGCATACATAGCATCATCATAGTTATGATTTTCACCAAAGAAAATATGACCACTTGTTTCACCAGCCAATTTAATATTATCCGACTTCATTTTTGCCTTTTGTATAGAATGTCCTGGTTTCCACATAACTGGAACACCGCCGTGTTCTGCTATATCATTATATAAAACTAAACTTGATGATACTTCTGACATAACTTTTTCACCTGGATTTTTCTTTAAAAAATCTCTTGCAAAAATTGCTAATAATTGATCTCCGTAAAGCATAAAGCCTTCACTATCTACAACACCAATTCTATCACCATCACCATCAAAACCAATACCAAAATCACATTTATTTTTTACAACTGCTTCACCAAGCATTTTCATATTTTCTGGAATTTCTGGATTTGGATGATGATTTGGGAAATTTGAATCAACTGTATCACAAATTGTTATATTTTCATTTGGAAGTCTTTTAACAAAATCATTGAGAACTGCCGCAACTGCACCATTTCCCGCATCCCAGCATACTTTTAATTGTTTTTTGTTATCTTTGTTTAAAATATTTAATAAGAATTTAAAATAATCTTCTTTAATATCTACATATTCTACTGAACCAACTTTTTCTGCTTTATAAAATTTGCCTTCTTCTGCCATTTTACCGAGTTTTTGTATATCTTGTCCCCAAACTGGTCCTTCGTTTGTTAGCATTTTAAAACCATTATATTCTGGTGGATTGTGAGAAGCAGTGATTATAAAACCAGCATCTTTTTTTAAAAATTGTATTGTAAAATATACCATAGGAGTTGGAACTAAACCTATAACGGTAACATCTATACCAGATTCTGTTAGACCTTTTATTGCTTCTTTTGAATATGGTTCTGAGGTTGCTCTTGCATCATAACCAATTACACAACTTTTTTTGCCAAGTTCGTGTAATAAGGCACCATAAGTTTTGGCAGCATAGTAGGCATCTTTTTCGCTTAATTCAGTGCCCACAACGCCTCTAATATCATACTGTTTTAAAACTGTTTTTTTAAAAATGTGATTTTCTTGCATAAACATAAGATTTTCATAAACATAACTTTAAAATAGTAAAAATATTTTTAAATGCAAGAAATAACATTACCATATTGCTTGTTTATCATAAATAAACATTAGTATTTTATATAATTACAATTTTATATGTTTTACTATATTCAAACATATTAGCAATTTAATAATAACATTTTCAATGAATTAAATTATCACCAAAACCACTAATACTAAATTATTTTATAATTATCTTCATCCTCAAACAACTTTCTCAACACTTGATTATTCAACGTATGACCACCCATATTAGACACACACTTTCCAATTATATTATATCCACAAACATAGAGATCGCCTACACAATCAAGCAACTTATGTCTCACAACCTCATTTTCATACCTTAAACCACCCTCATTAATTGCACCAGTATTATTAAAAACAACAGCATTATCTAAACTACCACCCCTTGCAAGACCAACACTCCTCATATATTCAATTTCTTTTTCATTACAAAAAGTTCTTGCATTAGACACATTAGAAGTAAAATTATCCTTATTTCCATCAAAAACAAAGTCTTGTTTTCCTATATTTCCATACAGAAAATTTACACTTATATCAATAGAAAAATTATCACTTGGAAGTAATTTTACATATTTTTCACCATCAGTAACTTCTACTTCTTTCAATATTTTTAAATATTTTCTATCTTGTTCCAATTCAACAATTCCAGCTTTTTTAATCTCATTTATAAAATGAATTGCACTTCCATCAAGTATTGGAGTTTCTTGATTATCAATTTCAACTATCAAATTATCAATATCACAAGCCCAAATTGCTGACATTAAATGTTCTATTGTTAAAACCTTTTCTACACCATTTGAAATAGTTGTTCCAAGTTTCGTATCAACTACATTATCATATTTCGCAACAATTTCACTATTATTTTTATCGATTCTTCTAAAAATAATACCATTACAGTTTAGATTTGGTTTTAGTGTTATATTTACTTTAACCGCGGAGTGTAAACCTATATCACTAAAACTAACTTCATTTTTAATTGTTGTTTGTTTCATATTATTTTGCTATATCTGTTAATAAAGCAGAAAATTTAACATCTACAACCTTTTTGCCATCTACAAAACCAGTTCCTTCTAAAAACCAAATATTCATCTTGTTATTTAAAATTCTAACGTTTAATTCTAACCTATCACCTGGAACAACTGATTTTCTAAATTTTGCTTCTTGTATTCCAGTAAATAAAACGCCTTTCGTATTTGGTTCTGCATCTAATGATTTTGCTACAAGAACTGCACTTGTTTGTGCCATTGCTTCTATTATTAAAACACCTGGCATAACTGGATTATTTGGAAAATGTCCTTGGAAAAAGTTTTCATTTATAGTAACATTTTTTATACCAGTGCAAGATTCCATTTTTTTATAATTTATTACTTTATCTACCAATAAAAATGGATATCTGTGTGGAATTAATTGTTGTATTTCTTCTAAATTTATAACATCATTTGTTTCTGTCATTTTTACTCCTATTTATTTATTATTATTCTTTATAAGTTTTTTTAAAACGATTGTAGTTCTATGCCAATCTTTTATAGGCATTGCTGGATAACCTCCCATAACAGTTTTTGGTTCTATATCTTTTAAAATACCAGTTTTTCCAGCAGTTTGTGCCATATCTCCAATTGTTAAATGTCCGGCAGAACCAGTTTGTCCTCCAAGTTGAACAAAATTTCCTATTTTAGTGCTTCCAGAAATTCCAACTTGTGAAGCAAAAAAACAACCCATGCCAATTTCAACTCCGTGTGCTATTTGATTTAAATTATCAATTTTTGTATTATTTCCTATTTTAGTATTATCAAAAGCACCTCTATCTATACAAGTTCCAGCTCCAATTTCTACAAAATCTCCAATTTCTACAATTCCCAATTGTGGTATTTTATAATTAAAACCTTTTTCATGTGCGAAGCCAAAACCACATTGGCCTATATTCGCGCCATTATGGATTACAGTATTATTTCCTATTTTACTGTATGAAATTGTAGCATTTGCGCCGATATAAGTATTATTTCCTATGATACAATTGTGATTAATAACTGCATTAGCACAGATTTTACAACCTTCACCAATAACAACATTTTTATCAATATAAACGCCAGCTTGAATTTCTGTTCCTTTACCAATTTTTGCTGTTGGATGTATTGTAGCCTTTGGCGATATTTCTTCATTTACCTCAAATAATGGAACAAAATATAATGTATCCAAAAGCATTGTATAAGCATAATGTGGGTTATTTACAATTAACGCTATGGTGTTTTTTGATAAAAACTCTTTATGTTTTTCATTTATAAAACAGAAACCACATTTTGTAGATTCTAAATCTTTTATATATTTTGTATTTGATAAAAATGAAGCGTCTTGTTGTGTTGCTTGTTTTAAAGTTTTTACATTATAAATTTTTAAATCTTGTTGTAATTCATTAATATTTTTTATAACAATAATTTTTGATAACTCTTCAATAGTAATATATTCTCTTTGTTTTATAAAAAAATCATTAAATTTTCCAAATTCTTTTATATTATTTTTATTTTTTAATACAGTTTGCATAATAAAGGATTTCTTATATTTACTTAATGATAAACTTATAATAAAAAATTTCAATAAAAAAATATTATTTACACTTATTTTTTACTTTAAAATTATTTTTATTAATATATTTTAAAAGAAAAAACCCCTAAAATTATGCAAATAAAATTTACAAATAAAGTTAAAAAAACAAATAATTCCACAAATATTTTTTTTATAACAAAAGAATATTTTAAAAAAAATAATTTTTTAAATATAAATAAAAATGATTTCAAAGCAGAATATGATGAAAAATTAATTTTTACTGATAAAGAAAATGGTAGTATTTCTATTATTATTGGACTTGGTGAAGAAAAACAATTAAATAATAACAAGTTAGAACACATAGGACACAGTCTTTTAAAATATGTAGAAAGTAATAAATTTAAAAATATTACTTTATCATACAATAATGACGAAAAAGAAGAAGAATTATTACAAATAATAATTGGTTTAGAATTAAGTTCTTACAGATTTAATAAATACTTTTTAGAAGATAAACAAAAAGACAAATCTATAAAATTAGAAACAATTAATGTAATTGTTAAAAATACAAAAGAAATTGAAAAAAAATATAATGAGTTTTTACTTGTAAAAGAAAATGTATTTTTATGTAGAAATTTAGTAAACGAACCATCAAATGTAATAAATCCAGAAACATATGCAGAAATTTGTGAACAATTAGTTGAATACGGCCTCGAAGTTGAAATATACGGTGAAGAAAAAATGGCAGAACTCGGTATGAATTCTTTATTAGCAGTAGGTCAAGGTAGCGTATTTGAATCAAAATTAGTTGTTTTAAAATGGCAAGGCTTGAAAGAGTTTAAAGACCCGATAGCATTAGTTGGTAAAGGAATAACATTTGACAGTGGTGGTCTATCATTAAAACCAGATGAGGCAATGTATGATATGAAATGTGACATGGCTGGCTCTGCTGTTGTTGTATCTACTTTAAAACTTTTAGCACAAAGACAGGCAAAAGTAAATGCTGTTGGTATTGTTGCCTTAGTAGAAAATATGCCATCAGGCACCTCTGTTAAACCTGGGGATGTAGTAGAAAGTATGTCAAAACAGACTATTGAAATTTTTTGCACAGATGCGGAAGGTAGGTTGATTTTGGCAGATGCTTTATATTATGCAGTATCTACTTTTAAACCAATAACAGTTATTGATCTTGCAACTTTGACTGGTGCTTGTTGTGTTGCACTTGGTTCTAAACAAGCGGGTATTTTTACAAATAATGACACATTAGCAAAAGAAATTGAAAAATCTTCAAAAGAAACTGGTGAGTTTAGTTGGAGAATGCCACTTGATGAAATAGGTGGAACATATGATAAAATGATGGATTCAAGTATTGCAGATGTAAAAAATATTTCTGGTGTAAGACTTGCTGGCTCAATAACCGCAGCACAATTTTTACAGAGATTTACAGATAAACATAAAAAATGGGCTCATATAGATATAGCAGGAACTGCTTTTTTGACAAGTAGTGAAGTATATGGTGCTAAAAATATTTATACTGTGGATGATGGTGCGACTGGTTATGGAGTTAGATTGTTAAATAATTTAATTGCTAATAATTATGAAGAATAGTCCCACTAAACAAGGAGGATTAAAACAATTTAAACATGGGTTTATAATAATGAGGGCACAACCATTTCACAATGGACATAGATCCCTTATTGATAAAATGCTGATAGAATGTGAGAATATTACGGTTTTTTTTGGTTCTACACAAGAAAGTAGAACTAAAAAGAACCCTTTTACGTTTGAAGAAAGAAAAACTATGTTTTTGAATATTTATGGAAACCGTGAAAATATTAAGATATTTGGAATGCAGGATATTCCATATAGTGATGATGATTGGTATAATAATATATTAAGTATTTTGAAATTTGAAAGTTTTGGTATGCCGGATGTGTATTATTGTGGCGATGATGTAAATGGAAGTTATTTGGATAAAGGAGAATTTGAAATTGTTAAATTTGATAGGGCAAAGCAAATTGGATATTGTGATATTTCTGCTACTGAAATAAGAAATATGTGGAATGTTGGTGATGAGTCTTGGAGGGATTTTGTGCCAAAGGAAAATGTGGGGTATTTGGAGTTGGTGAAAAAATTGTTGTTAGTAAATAATTAATCTAACATTCTTCGCATTAAATAAACTACATAAATTATAATAAGAAAAGTTTTTAATTAAATTAAATTAGATTAATTTTAAAAATTATTAATTTGTTAATATAACCCCACCCCTGCTTTTTAACTATCAAAACTATTAAAAAATAATAACTGTAAATTAAATAGTATATTTATATATAATATTAAATCTATATTAACCTTAATCTTGCTTTTTATATAATATTAAAATTTCTATTATAATAATAGTATTTTAATATTTAATATAAAATTACTATTTACTTTTTGTCCTTATTTTTCAAGGATTTTTTAGGGTTAAAAACAAGGTTGGAGTTATTTAGTATTAATAGTTATGATCTTAGGCAGTATTAATAATCAATCTCCTTCAAAGAATTTAACACACTTTCCAATTTCACAATACTATCATGCAACAACCTATCTTTATCATCACTTGGCTTAAACAAATCGACACCCAAAGCCAATAAAATCTTATACAAAGTATACGCAGTGCAACCCCTTGTTTTATTTATATTGCAATTCTGCAATGTAGAAACTTTACTTAAATCAACACCACTTGCCACAAACACAGACTCATTTGTCAATTTTAATTCCTTTCTTCTTTTCTTTATAAACACAGACAAAGTCTCATAAAACTCATCTCTTGTTAACATTTGGATTTATTGTTATTTGATTATGTTATATATATAAAAATATTATTGTAATTTTATAATTGTTATTTAATAATATAATTATTGCTATTTAACAATTAAAAATAACAATATGGATATACAGTGCTATTTTTACAAAAAAATATTAATAATTAATTGTATAAATTATGACTAAATATCAAATTACAACTTTCACAGATTTAAAAAAAATTATAAGAATACAAATAATAAAAAATAAAATGCTATATAATAAATCAATAAATTATAAAGAGTTTTATAATATTACAAAAAGCAAAAATATTATAGATATTTTAAAATTAACAAAAAAATTAGATGTAAAATTATTTATTGAAGAATAAAAAATTTTATTATATTTATAGTAAGTAATAATAAATATTTTATACAAAAAATATATATTTTTTTTATTACATAAAAGCATTGATAAATAAACAAACTCACATATATTAAATCAATTTTAATCAATAAAATCAATGCTTTTCTTAAAGCATTGATAAGCAAGACTTTAACCTTGTCAAGACTTATTTTACACAAAAAATAAAATTTTTATACTTGTATTATTTTTTAATATTTTACATTATTAAAATAAGTAAAAAAAATTAAACAATATACTACTATGAAAAAATTTTTATTATTACCTACAATAAGAGAAAAAATTGCAACAGCATTTAAAAAAGCAGATGAGGGCTCGTTGTCAGATTTTTACAAAAGTTTAGAAAGTATTGAATTTACTGGCGAATTGGAAAAAGACTATAATAATATAGAAGATACAATTAAAACAATTTTAGCAAAACAAGGTTTAACAAAAGTTCTTGAAGAATTTATTAAAATTGCAATAGATAAAAAACAAGAAAGAGATACAAAAGTTAGTTCAAAAGTATCTATTCAGGAATACATTGACAAAGAAGATTGGAGAATAAATGCAAATGCTAATGTTGGTTATAGTAATGCTGGTTTAATAAGTAATATATCTGGTAAATTAATAGCAAACTACTGGTTAGATAATGTTTATTCCGAAGAAGAAGGTTCAGCACACAGAGATGGAGATTATCATATTCACGATTTAGATTGTCTAACTGGTTATTGTGCTGGTTGGTCTTTAAGACAATTATTAGATGAAGGTTTTAATGGCGTAAGAGGTAGAGTTTCAGCAAAAGCACCAAGACATTTTAGAACAGCATTGGGACAAATGGCTAACTTTTTGGGTATATTACAATCAGAATGGGCTGGTGCACAAGCATTCAGTAGTTTTGATACATATTTAGCACCATATGTATTTAAAGATAATTTAACACAAAGAGAAGTAAGAGAAGCAATAACAAGTTTTGTTTATAATTTAAATGTTCCAGCAAGATGGGGTCAATCACCATTTACAAATGTAACATTAGATTTTACAGTTCCGGAAGATTTAAGAAATCAAATTCCAACTTGTAATAATGTTCATTTATTTAAAGGTATAGAAAATCAAGATTTATTAAGAAAAGCAAAAGAAAGGGGTGTTAATTCACTTGAAGAATTAACATATAAACATTTCCAAAAAGAATTAGAAATGATTGATGTTGCTTATTATGAAGTAATGACAAGAGGCGATGAAGACGGACAGCCATTTACTTTCCCTATTCCAACAGTAAATATTACAGAAGATTTTAATTGGGAAAGTCCTGCTGCCAAGGCTTTATTTGAAAACACTGCAAAAGTAGGAAGTTCATATTTCCAAAACTTCGTAGGAAGTCAATATATGAAAAATGAAAATGGAGATATAGTTCCAAATCCAGAGGCCTATAAACCAAATGCTGTAAGGAGTATGTGTTGTAGATTACAACTTGATTTAAGAGAATTACTAAAAAGAGGAAATGGACTTTTTGGTTCAGCTGAAATGACTGGTTCCATTGGTGTTGTAACTATAAATATGGCAAGACTTGGTTATTTATGTAAAGATAATAAAGAGGCATTATTTTTTAGATTAGAAAGATTAATGGAATTAGCAAAATCTACACTTGAAAAGAAAAGAATTTTTGTTCAAGAATTGTATGAAAGAGGTTTTTATCCATATACAAAAAGATATTTAAAAGGTTTTAAAAATCACTTCTCAACTATTGGTGTAAATGGTATGAATGAAATGGTTAGAAACTTTACACATGATAGATGTGAAATAAGTGCAGAAGAAGGCGAAAAATTTGCTTTGGAAATTCTTGATTTTATGAGAAATAAATTAAAAGAATTCCAAGAAGAAACTGGTAATTTGTATAATTTGGAAGCAACACCAGCAGAAGGAACAACTTATAGATTTGCTAAAATTGATAAAAAACGATTCCCAGACATTATACAGGCTGGTTTTGGAGATAATATTTATTATACAAATAGTAGTCAATTGCCAGCAAACTTTACAGACGATCCATTTGAGGCATTAGATTTACAAAATAATTTACAATGTAAATACACTGGTGGAACGGTGCTACACTTGTATATGAGTGAAAGATTACCAAATGGTGAATCTGCTAAAAATTTGGTTAAAAAAGTTTTGACAAATTATAAATTGCCATATATAACAATAACCCCTGTATTTTCTGTATGTCCTACACACGGTTATTTAAATGGTGAACATCATGAATGTCCACATTGTAGTAAAAAAACACAAGTTTGGACAAGGGTAATGGGTTATCATAGACCATTGGACAGTTTTAATATAGGTAAAAAAGGTGAACATATGGAAAGGGTGCTGTTTAAAGAATCTAAGGAGGCGTGTAACAAATAGTTATAAACTAAACAATAAATAAAAACTAATCTTTTTTATATTAACCGCTCGGCTTTTCTGGGCGGTTTTTTGTGATAGATATTATAGGTGTAATTAGTATTAATTAGCAAATATTAAAAGCATAATAATTTTATATTACATTAATGTAATTATTAAGTTAACCAATTTTTATAACTCATCAATAACACTAATCATACAAAACAACAAAAACAACATTTATAATTAATTCTAATACATATTATAAGATATCTAATTACTTAAAAAAATATTTTATAATAACCCAAAACAGAAAAATATTATAATAACCCACTTTATGACAGCAATTTGTCAACACATTTTTATTATTTATTATTTAATTTTTATTATTTTTATTTTTTACCAATTTTTTTTGTTGTAATTTAATTTTTATGAATTAAAATAATGGTAATTGTATTAATTCGAACTACTTCGCCTGAAGTAGAAGAAGACATACTCGGTAGAGCGGGTGTAGCTCAATGGTAGAGCACTAGCCTTCCAAGCTAGCCACGTGGGTTCGATTCCCATCACCCGCACCATTATTAATATTAAAAAGTTAGAGAAACATATGTGTAAAGAAACTTTCCAAAGAACAAAACCGCATGTAAATATCGGTACAATCGGTCACGTTGACCATGGTAAAACAACTTTAACTGCTGCAATTACAACAGTTTTAGGTAAACAAAATAAGAATATAGTTGTTAGAGGTTATGATGAAATTGATAATGCCCCAGAAGAAAAAGAGAGAGGTATTACAATTAATACAACACACGTTGAATATGAAACAACTAACAGACACTATGCGCACGTTGACTGTCCAGGACACGCAGACTATGTAAAGAACATGATTACTGTTGATGATCAAATTGATGGTGCTATATTGTTAGAATCTGCTGCTGATGGTCAAATGAAACAAACAAGAGAACACATATTATTAGCAAAAAAATT
>JAGAUJ010000014.1 GCA_017620845.1 Rickettsiales bacterium
GAGAGAGAGAGAGAGAGAGAGAAGAGTTGTTAAATTTCTCCATTGCTAATGCTTCGGCAATTTTAAGTGAAGTGAAAGTTTTACCAGTTCCGCAGGCCATAATTAATTTTCCCCTGTCAGCAGTTTTGTAATATTCTACTGCTTTATTTATTGCTTTTTGCTGGTGATTTCTTGGTGTTTTTTTGTTGATTGATATGTATTTACCTTTTACTAATTCTCCCCAGTTTATATCCATTTCTTCTAAATCATTTAAACTAATTATATAAAAAGTTTTTGATTGATTATTTATAACTTGTTGAGCGTTATTGCTCCATCTGTTTGTTGTAGATACAAATATCATTGAAGAAAATTCTACTTTTTCATTTTTGTCATTAATAAAACTTTTATTACTTGTTGATATAAATGTGTCTAAATCATCTTTACTTATTGAATAATTTGTATCATAACATTTACATTGAATTGAATAATATTTGCCGTCATATGTTTCAATAACTAAGTCAATTCCAACATCTTGTCCGGCACTAAATTGTGTTTTATATGGAAAATCTTTCCATAACCATATATTTCTAATTATATTTTTATATGGTCCATATATTTTAAAGAATTGTAATATTAATTCTTCAAATTTTGTTCCAATATCCCTTGTTGAAGTGCTGTTTTGTTGGTATTTTGCTAATACTTCTCTAAAATTCATAAAAAATCCTTATAAATAATGTAATTAAAATAATTCTATTTAGTTAATTAAATTATTATTTTTTTAAAAAACAACAAAATAAATTTAAATATCAAAAAATAACTATCTTTCAAAATTCCATTGCAAATAAAAATACTTACATTATCATTATTTTAAATAATATTACTTAAATACGATGGTAGAAATAACAGAACTAAAAACTTTTATAGAAACAGAATTAGATAATTCAAAAATAACAGACTTACAAGTATTAGATGTTAACAAAAAAACTTCCTTAACTCAATATATATTTATAGGAACTGCGAATAGCAACAGACAAGTTGACTCAACAGTAGATAATTTAAGAACAAAATTAAAAGAAGAGTTTAACATTATTCCTAAAAAAGCAGAAGGAAAGTCAACAGGTTGGGTTTTATTAGATCTTGGAGATATTTTTGTAAATATTTTTACACCAGAAGCAAGAGAAGAATATAAATTGGAGGATTTATGGACAAAAGAAATCAAATAAATAAAAATATTTTCATAACAACGCCAATTTATTATGTAAATTCAGAACCACATATAGGCGGAGTTTATACAACCTTAATGGCAGATATAATAAACAAATTCCATCAATTAAATGGTAAAAATACAAGATTTTTAACTGGAACGGATGAACACGGACAAAAAATTCAACAATCAGCAGAAAAGGCTGGCATTAAGGAACAAGAATTTGTTGATAAAGTTTCTAAAACTTTTAGAGATGTTGCAGACTATATGAAATTTAATTATGATGATTTTATTAGAACAACTGAAATAAGACACATTAAATTTGTCCAACAAATATGGCAACAATTAGTCAAAAACGATTGGTTATATAAAGGTAAATACGAAGGTTGGTATTGTATTAGTGATGAAGCATACTATACAGAAGATGAATTGATAAAACAAGAAGATGGAAGTTTTAAAACAACACTTGGTAAATCTGTAGAGTGGAAAGAAGAAGAAAGTTATTTTTTTAGATTAAGTGAATTTCAAGAAATATTATTAGATTTATACAAAAATACAAATTTTATTCAACCAAAATCAAGAAAAAATGAAGTAATTGCTTTTGTTGGTGGAAATAATATAAAAGAAATTGAAAATGGTAATTTTACAAAAGGTTTTTTAAAAGATTTATCTGTTTCAAGAAATAATTTTTCTTGGGGAATAAAAATTCCTTGCAATTGCAAAAATAAAGAGTTATTGCAAGATTTTAACACTTGGAAAAATGACATTAAAGATACTGAAAAACACGTTGTTTATGTTTGGTTGGATGCTTTATTTAATTATCAATCAGCTTTGGAAAGTTTTCATAAATTAGAAGATTTTTGGAATAATGCAGATGTTATACATTTAGTTGGAAAAGATATTTTGCGATTTCATGCGGTTTACTGGCCGGCTTTTTTGATTGCGGTAAAATATCATAGAAATGAATTAAAAAGTGTAAATATACAAGATATTTTAAAAGCAAATATTTTACCTAAAAATGTTTTTGCTCATGGTTGGTGGACTAATGAGGGCAAAAAAATATCAAAATCACTTGGAAATGCCATAAGTGCAAAAAGTGAAATTAAGTGGTTAATGACAGATTTTGGAATTACAGAAGATATTGCTATTGATTATTTAAAATACTATTTAGCAACTGAAACACAATTTGGAAATGATGGCGACTATTCAAGAAATAGACTTGTTGAAAAAATTAATGCAGAATTAGTAAATAATATTGGAAATCTAATACAGCGCGTGTTATCAATGGTTTATAAAAATTTAGAAGGTAAAATTAATTGTAATAATTTTATAGAAGTTACAGATTTAGAAGATAAGTTGATTAATAAAACTATTAATGTTTTTGATTTTCAAGAATATAAGGATTTAATTTTGCAAATTTCTAATGATGCTAATAATTATATGGAAGAAAAAGCACCTTGGAATTTAAAAAAAGAGGGTAAAATTGAGGAATTAAAAGAAGTTCTGTATAATGAAATTGAAAATATTAGAAAAATTGTGATTTTGTTACAACCTTTATGTCCTTATATAACAAGTAAAATTATTGAATTTTTGCAGTTAAAAAATGTTGATTTTTCTGCACTTTTTCATAATAAATATTTGTTAAAAGATTTAGTAATCACCGAACCGGTTGGTTTTTTCCCGAGATTACAAAAAAGATAGAAAAATAAATATTTACTTAAAATATATCATTAATAAAAAACTTTTTTAAATAAATACTGTTTGTATGCTATAAAAATATTTTTATTATATATGTCATTACTTATACACCTACAAAATTGAACTTCTGTCTTCGTAAGATCATAACCAAACACACTTTTCAGTTGTGTATTTTTATACAATATAACAGTTTTATAAACAATCTCTGTTTTGTGATGTTTTTTTCTCAAAATTACAAATATATTTAACAACTCTTTCAAATATATTAAAGCCCACAAAAAATTTTTATTTTCTTTACCAGTCCAAATTACAATTGGATGATTTACAAAACAACTTTTATAAAAATTTTTATTTTTAATCTTATATTTATTTCTGGTAACAGTGCTTAATATTTGCCCAAGTTCAAGAATTTGTTTATTTGCTCTTTTAAAATCAATAGCAAATAACAACAATGCTGAAATCTTTGGGTTTTTATTCAAAACAAATATTTGCATAATAATATTTATACACAATTAATAAATCAATAATGATTGCTATTAATTTACTTTCCATACCTACTAATATTTAGTATAATTTAATAACCAAATATAATCCTTTTATCATTTTATATATAAAATTTATAATTATTAATTTATAACTCTTATTTACTTACTATATGACTCTGTATTTGAAAATTTTATATTATTTAATGGCGCACCCATAGGGACTCGAACCCTAAACCGTCTGGTTCGAAGCCAGATACTCTATCCAATTGAGCTATAGGTGCAATCAGCTCAATATTAACATTAAAATGATAAAAAGTCAATGAAAAACATTATAATATTATTTAAAAATTATAATTCTTGAAAATAAATTAATTAAATTTATAATCATAAGTAATATTTTACAAACAAATTTAAAGAAATGACAGAAGAAACAAATATAAATGAAAATGGATATGATGCATCATCAATCAAAATATTAAGAGGTTTAGATGCGGTAAGAAAACGACCTGGCATGTATATAGGAGATACAGATGATGGAACTGGTTTACACCATATGGTTTATGAGGTATTGGATAATGCCATAGATGAAGCTTTAGCTGGTTATTGTGATAAAATAATAGTTTCTATAAATAAAGATAATTCTGTTACTGTTTTAGACAATGGTAGAGGTATTCCAGTTGGTATTCACCCAGAGGAAGGAAGATCAGCAGCAGAAGTTGTTATGACTGACTTACATGCCGGTGGTAAATTTGACCAAAATTCTTATAAAGTATCTGGCGGTCTACACGGTGTTGGTGTATCAGTTGTAAATGCTTTGTCAGATTGGTTAAGATTAAGAATTTGGAGAGAGGGACATGAGCATTTTGTTGAATTTAAAGACGGCGTTGCAGTAAAACCATTAGAAATTATGGGAGATTGCGAAGAGACAAAAACTGGAACAGAAGTAACATTTTCTCCATCTGCCGAAATATTTTCAAATGTAGAATTTGACTATTCCACATTAGAAAGAACAATAAGAGAAAAAGCTTTTTTAAACTCTGGTGTTTATATTGAATTAAGAGATTTGAGAGGTGAAGAAGAAAAGGTTGGTGTTTTTCATTACGAAGGTGGAATTGTAGAATTTGTAAATTATTTAGATAAAGCAAAAGAACATTTACATCAACCACTTTATATAACTGGAAAAGATGATGAAAAAAGTATAAGTTTTGAATTATCACTTTGTTGGAACGATGGTTATAATGAAAATATTATTTGCTTTACAAATAATATTAGACAAAGAGATGGTGGAACTCACTTGGCTGGCTTAAAAAATGCTTTAACGAGAGCAGTAAATGGTTACATTGAAACACAAGAATCATTTAAAAAATTAAAAGTTGAATTAACTGGCGATGATATAAGAGAAGGTTTAACTGCTGTTTTGTCAGTAAAAGTTCCTGACCCAAAATTTTCTTCACAAACAAAAGATAAATTAGTTTCTTCAGAGGTGCGACCAGTTGTTGAAAATGGAACGGTTTATTCATTATCAAAATATTTTGAAGAAAACCCAATAGACTCAAAAGTTATAGTTGAAAAAGCGTTTGAGGGTGCAAGAGCAAGAATAGCTGCAAGAAAAGCAAGAGAATTAACAAGAAGAAAAAGTGCTTTAGATATAGCAAACTTACCAGGTAAACTTGCAGATTGTCAAGAAAAAGATCCAGCAAAAAGTGAAGTTTATATTGTGGAAGGAGATTCTGCTGGTGGTTCTGCAAAAGCTGGAAGAGATAGAAAATATCAAGCAATTTTGCCAGTATTTGGTAAGGTATTAAATACTGAAAAATCAAGATTTGATAAAGTTATTTCATCTGAAAAAATGGGTATGTTAATTACTGCACTTGGGACAGGTATAGGTAAGGATGATTTTGATATTAATAAATTAAGATATCATAAAATTGTATTAATGGCAGATGCCGATGTGGATGGTTCACATATTAGAACATTGTTTATGACTTTCTTTTATAGACATATGCCACAAATTATTGAAAATGGTTATTTATATATAGCACAACCACCATTATATAAAGTTAAAAAAGGTAATAGTGAATTATATATAAAGAATGAAACTGCATTCGCAGAATATATAACAAAAAACGCTATAAATGAAGCAGTTTTACACTGTAATACTAAACCATTATTAGGCGAAGAATTAGATAAATATATTTTAAAAACAAATCATTTTGTAAATTTAATTACAAGTCTTTCAAGATTCTCTAATTTAGAAGTTTTAGAGGCGGTTAGTTATGCAAATGCTCTTGATTTAAAAATATTTGAAGATCCAAATTTATTGGAAGAAAAAGCTAAAAAAATAGTTGAAAGATTGAATGATTTAAGGGAAGATTTAGATGCTCATTGGTCTTATGAAATTGAA
Organism: Rickettsiales bacterium; assembly: GCA_017620845.1. Taxonomy (GTDB): domain Bacteria; phylum Pseudomonadota; class Alphaproteobacteria; order Rickettsiales; family UBA1997; genus RGIG8782. Next base: position 5,771 of record JAGAUJ010000014.1, read on the forward strand.
TATACAACAGAATTAAAATTAATTAAGACACACAAAGGTGTTAAAACAGAGTTTGTTTTGAATCAAAAAATATTAAGCAAACCAGAAGCAATAGAAGCAAATAAACATCAAGAAGAAGTTTATAATATTTCTTATGAAAATATGGTGTTTGAAAAAAAAGAAGACAAATATACAATTAAAACACCTATTGAATTGATAAATATCGTAAATCAAGTTGGTCAAAAAGGTATTTCTATACAACGATTTAAAGGTCTTGGTGAAATGAATGCAGAACAACTTTGGGAAACTACACTTAATCCGGAAAATAGAACACTTTTGAGGGTTACTATTGAGGACGCGGCAATTGCTGATGAAACATTTGCTACTTTGATGGGAAATGTGGTTGAACCAAGAAGGGATTTTATACAAGAAAATGCGTTGAAGGTTGTGAATTTGGATGTGTAATGAAATTATAATATAATATTAATTAGGTTTTATCTTATAGCACTATATTTTTTAAATCCAATAATCAATATTATGAAATAACATATTAAAAATTGTTGTTTATATAATGTTTTGTTTAGATACATTTACTTAAAAAATATAAATAACGTTCTAATATAGAACTACAGTTTATTTATAGACATAAAATGTATGATGCCATATTATAAATTTATATTATTATTTATATTATACCCATGTTATGTTATAGTATGACACTACAATTTAACAATAAAATAAATAATGATACATACCAACAAAATAATCAATTGTTTGTAGATAACAATTATATTTTACACTATACAATAAAAACAATATAAATACAACATCAACAAAATTTAATAAAACTTAAAAATAACAATAGAAATAATAATAGTTCTGAAAAACTAAGACAATTTTTTGATCCAGACAACATGATTGGTTTGGCAAATCTCATTGCGATGTTTATTTATTTTATAAAAACACATGTTAATAAACTTGCTAAATAGCCCTTGGTAAATATACTGAAATATTGGATATTTTATAAAAAATAAGCACACAACACAGAACCACAAAATATTTCAAAAACAATAAATCATTTATTAATAAAATAAATTACCATGCTGTAAGCATATATGGTGTAATTATAATAAAAAGGTTATTATTTACCCATATTAAATCCTTTTGTTGTTATTTGTTGACCTGAAATTTGTTGACTTGATGGTATAGTAGTAGAACCATCCATATTCTGCACTGTTATTCCACTTAAACCACTAATGCTTTTTGTTAAATTTGATGAACAACCAAAACCAACTTTGTCTCTATTAACCGAATCATAATATTTCTTTTTCTCATTATAATATTGTTCATAAGTTATATTTTGATTATTATCATTTACACATGTATATGTTGTTAGTTGTTGATATATACCAGTAGCAATATTATTATACATTGCTGTTAAATTGTTACATTCCGTATTGTTAAACTTGCTATATTCTCCACAATCTTTATAATAATCATTTGTATGTAACTCTCTCAAACACTCATTTGCTACAGTTGTATTACCCATAATTAAATCTTTATAATAATTAAATTGTGCAAATAACTCCACTAATTTTTTAGCTTCGGGTTCATTAATATCCGCTTTAGAACTAATTGTTCCTACACTATTGTTACATACTTTTATGCATGTAATTTGTTTTGATATATTTTCAGCTTTATTATACATTCTTTTGGCCCTATCAAGAAGCATAATATCAAATTTATTATGAAATTGTTGTTCTTTATTGGGTCTTAATAAAGATAGATTGGTTTCAAGATCAAATTTTAACGCGCGTTTTTTTACAGATGTGTCCGGTGTTTGGTCTTTATCAAATATATCAGTTATAATTTTACTAACAGATTTTAAATTTACACAATAACTCCCACACATCTGATCCACGTTAAAACCATTCTTAAATTTTACACATTTATTATTACACAATGTCTTATCAATGATATCCGAAACCTTATTGGCAACTTCTGCTTGTATTTTACAATCCTTAAATTTTATTAAAAGTTCATCTATATTTTTACATTTTAAACACTCTTCAGAGCAGTTATATGTCCACAATGCGCAACAGTCACCCATTTGTAAAGATTCAACAGATAATTTATGATCGTCTTTTAAAAAACCACCAAATACATCTGGGTCGTAATGATATAAAGAACTATCAAATGAATATAATCTATCCTTAAGTGGTTTATTATTATTTGACAAATCAACAATCAAAGTAGTAATATGACCGTTAATCGCTATTGGTATAATGGCAAAGTTTGGCTCAGAATCAGTTATACTTAAATTAAAATCAGTAAGAAATTGAGTAAGTGGATTCAATTTACTTTCTTTTAATTTATTAAAATAATCTTTTTCAATTTCATGTGGTAATCTTACATTATCAACCCTATTGTTATTTTTACATACAATTTGAGGATAAGTTAATTCATTTGGTGTTCGGAAATCATAATTGTCAGATAATTCTATCCTACTTTTCATTATGTTATCAAGTTCTTTACTTAAATCATTAACCTTATTCTCATTAGTTACTATAACACGACCATATCTATCAACTTTAAAAACATCATTAGTTTCGTTAGGTATGCCGATATTGTTTTCAGAAAGATCATCAGCTTTTGAAATTGGGCAAGTATCATAGTAAGTTGAAACCTTGGTATTTTCATTATAACACACCGAAAATGCCTTTGAAACCCTATTTTGTGCATCGTACGTATAAAAAGTTCTCCATGTCTCAGTAAATGATTTTTCAGTTTTATCATCTTGTTTAGTAATATTTCTACAAACTTCACTCAAATAATATCTATTATTTTTTTTTTATAATTTTTATAGTTGAACTATTGTGATTTATAAGAAAAGAATCAAGCGCTCCAGAATTAGTAATATTAACCTTATAAATTTCGCTACCCAACCATCGGAGTGTCGGATCTTGCAAATGATCTGTTATATCCATATATACACCATATTGTTATTATAATAGTTATTTGCACTCCCATCTAACCCAACCTCAACAATATAGCGATATTATACTATAATTATTCTTTATACACAGAACACCAACATTTTATGTTGGCGTTCTGTCGTTGTTATCTATCTACCACCAATTTGATGATCTTCTTTCAAATTCAATCATTGCATTAAAACTTTTTATATCGGCCTCTATTTCTTCTTCTACTGTCATAAATTCAAAAGCATCTTCTGGTAAACCAAAAAGTCTCTTTGCCTCTTCTAAATTTGACCTACGAATACGGATTTTTTCATTAGTAGTATTATCGCCACTAGTGTTATTATTAATTTTGTTAGTAATATTAGCATCTGTTTTTGATTCTACAATCATATTACTCGGTAGTGGCGGTGGCGCCGGTATATTATAATCCATAATAATACATATTTGTTAGTATATAAACAATATAGTAATATAAAATTATATTGTCAAGAAAAATATATTATTAGTTGTATAAAAAATATTAATTGACAGAATAAATAACATTTATCAATACAAAACAATATTTTTATTTAAAAATAAAGTAACTAAATTATTTTTAATTTAAAAACTATACAAACAATAATATTATTAATACAAAAACACTAAAAATTCCCAATTATTTCTCATCAAAATAAACTATTTTCATAATATTATTTTTTTACTTGATTTTTTTATATTTATATTTAAACTTATAAGAGTGGATAGGTGGCAGAGTGGTCGATTGCTCCGGTCTTGAAAACCGGCGAGGGTGCAAGCTCTCCGGGGGTTCGAATCCCTCCCTATCCGCCATTTATAGATTTTAATAAATAGATTTAATGCTATTTTTTAGTTGTAAGCCACATTCAAATAATAAAACAAGTAAAAATTAGATCTATTTATAAAAGTTCAAAATACCATATCTTTTATTTATTAATTATTTATTATTATGTCTATTTTAATAATAGGTTTTAATAAATAACTTCAAATTTATCTTTATTTATTATAAGATTAATTTATAAATTATACTAAATAATTAAACTTTTTAATATATCATATTTATATAATAAATATTATAATAATATTGAATATTAATTATTTTAAAATAATATTTATTCTATCTTGTATAGAAAGTAATTAAAATAATATGGAAAATCAATATTTTTTTATATTTTCTTCTGGAATTTCAAATTGCAATCCAGAAGTAACATCAAATGATGTAGTTAATAATTTATCAAAAGTTATAAAACCATTTTCTAAAAATAAAAAAATAAGTGTTATATTTTCACTAACATTAAATTGTACAGAAGATGAGCATGGTGAAAAATTTAAACAAGAAGTAGTGGAAGGAATACAAAAATATATAAAAGAACAAAAAATAGAAAATATTTCATTAGAATTAGACAATAAAGATGGACCGCTTGGTGCTGAAAATTCAGATTTATATAATAGTTCAAAAACATTAAAGAAGGTAACAGAAATATTTAAAAACAATACAAAAGCACAAATTGCTTATATGCCAAAAATAGATCAAGATGATGAATTAAGTTATGAAACACTTAAATATTCAATGGAAGTTTTAACAAATACAGACAAAACCAATAAAACATTAATATGTCCAGTTCAATTTATGCTTAAAGATAAAAATAAAAAATATTTTTTCGTAGAAGACATTTCGGAAGACAAAACACAAATGATTATATCTAATAAAGATGAAAAAATAAAAATAACAAAAAATACTGATAATACTTTTTCATCTATATCACTATCAGATAATAACATTGTAGAATTTGATAATGATTTTTACACTCTTATATTTTCCAAAACATATTTAAGTGGAACTATAAAAAATCCATACAATCATAATTATGGACAATTCCGAATTAATATTATAAAAGATCCAAAAGATTTTCAAGATAAACAAAAAATATTATCAATAAATATGGAAGAAATAATAAATTTTACTAAAGAAGTTTATAAAAATCTTGATAATAAAGAAACACCATTAACATTGTTGACTGATTGGATTTGGAAAATTTCACCATATACAATAGAAACAATAAAAACTGAAAATAAAAATTCAATGTTATTATCAAACGGCTCAACTATGAGTAAAGAGGATAAATGTGGAATAGAAAATATTATATATAGAAGATCAATTAGCATGATTTATATGTATCTATATAATATATTATTAAATGACAAATATCTAAATGAATCTGAAAATAAAATGGAAAGTTTAATAAAAACAGTTCTTCCTGCCATAGCAAAAAAACACAACAAAAATCCTAATGAAGTTTTAGATTTATTTTTTAAAGGTGTGGATGAATCAATATTAACATTACAACAAAAAGAAGAAATACCATTTTTCAATTTACAAGACAATACTAGACTCCGAGGTAGCGAAAAAGATAAAGCATTACAAAATTTAAAGAATTATATTAATGAAGTAAAAACAAAATATAAATCAATAATAATCTATTATGCAACCGAAGAATTAAATGATAATATTAAAAAAACTTTGTCTTGTCCTGATAAGTAACAATATTGACTATTTTTAAAAAAATAATCCAAAATTTTACTACTCAACAAACACAAACAACATTACATAACTCACTTGATTTTTATTATTTTAAAAATATACTTCATACAGCAAGATTATGCGCTTATTTATTTTATGGTCAATTACGAGGAGAACATTTATAATAGAATTACAACTTACTATGATATATCCGAAAAGATTAAAGTTGAGATTTTAAAACTTGAAGATATAAGTGATAGTGAGAAGTTTGATATACTCATGCCAATTGTCAGTAAAATAAAAGAAACTGCTGATTTATTGATGGAAAAGTATGTAGTTTTATTAAAAAATAAAAACAATTCAATTAGAAAAGAAATAGTAACTATATTGGATCAGTTTTTAGAATATATAACCATATATAAAAATAAGTTATACGAAATATATAATAATAAACAATAATTAGGTATTTTATGCAAGAAATTTTAACTAATACAGAAAGTTTAATGATTAAAGCAATAGAATCTTTAAAAAGAGACTTAGGAACAGTTAGCACAGGTAGAGCAAACCCAAATTTACTTGATACAGTAAAAGTAGAGTCTTATGGTTCTTATATGCCACTAAAACAAGTTGCAAATGTTTCAGTTTCAGATTCATCAACAATAGTAGTTCAGGCTTGGGATAAAAGCACAGTTCCACATATAGAAAAAGCAATAATTGCAGCAAATTTAGGTTTAAATCCTATGGCTGATGGTATGACCATAAGAATAAATATCCCAAAATTAAGCGAAGAAAGAAGAAAAGAATTATGTAAAGTTGTAAAAAGATATGGTGAAGATAAAAAAATTGCTATAAGAAACGCAAGAAAAGATGGTTTAGAAGCAATTAAAAAAATAGCAAAAGAACACAGTGAAGATTTAGTTAAAGATACAGAAAAAGAAGTTCAAAATCTCACTGATAAATACTGCAAAAATGTAGACGATTTAGTTACTATAAAAGAAAAAGATTTATTAACTATATAAATAAAAATGACTGAAAATAATATTCCAAAAAGTATAGCGATTATAATGGATGGTAATGGCAGATGGGCTCAAAGACAAGATTTTAAAATAAGATATGGGCACAAAAAAGGTGCAGATAACTTGTTAAAAGTATTGAATCATTGCAATAAAATAGGTATTGAATCGCTTACTGTTTTTGCTTTTTCAACTGAAAATTGGAAAAGACCACAGAGTGAAGTTAATGCCCTAATGAGACTTTTGGAATATTATTTGTTTAAAAATGAAAATGAATTTCAAAAAAATAATATCAAATTAAAAATTATTGGTAGTGCAGTAGATGGAAAGTTAGATAAAAAAATAATAGATAAAGTAAAACAGATTGAGGAAAATACTAAAAATAATAAATTCGCTTTTAATATTGCTTTTAATTATGGCGGAAGGAGAGAAATTGTTGATGCCTCTAAAAAAATAGCACAAGATGTTAAAAATGGTATTATAAATATAAATGACATAAATGAGGATAGTTTTAAAAAATACTTATATAATCCTGATATTATATATCCAGATTTAGTTATAAGAACAGGTGGTGATTTGAGAATAAGTAATTTTTTACTATGGGAAATGAGTTATTCGGAATTGTATTTTACTGATACTTTATGGCCAGATTTCAATGAAGAACAATTGGATTTGGCTATTGATAATTTTAATCATAGGGTTAGAACATATGGAGAAAGAAAAGCTAAAAGATAAAATAAAAAATATTTTCAATGATATTATAATAAATATAAAAAACACCACAAACGAAACATTGTTTAATAACACATACAATAAAACATATTTAATGCGAGCCGTATTACCTTTTATTTTTGCTATTATTAGTATATATTTTAAACATTTGTCTATTTTTGTAATTTTAAATATAATTGCATTTTTAGCATATAATATAAAAAATATAAATATAAATAGTTATTATAAGTATGCTAATTTATTATTATATTTATACATTGTTGTTCCAACATTTTCTTATATTTATTTATTAAATAATAGTAAAATTGGTTTATTGGTGTGGATTTTTATTTCAATTCTACTACTAAAAATAACATCATACTTGTATAAAAATATTTTGGATGATATTATTTTTAATAATAGTGGTTCAAAGAAAATGCTTTTTACTTATACTAATGCGATTTTGGTTGCAATAGTTATAGGAATTATATCATCTATATTTTTAAAACAAAAATTAATTACTTTTATTGTAATAAATATAATACTTGCCGGATTAATATTTGCACAAGATATTTTTAATGAAAAAATAAATTTATATACAAATAACAAACTTGAATCAAAACAATATTTAAATACAACAATACAAATATATAATAATTTTATATTAATAATTCCTTTTGTGGCATTTTTAATGTCAATTAATGTAATAAAGTAAAAATATGAAAATAATAAGATATTTGTTTTTTATATATTTTATAATTCTTATTAATCGCTCTTTTGCTGAAAGTAAAGATTATGTCTACATGTCTTTAAAATTTAATGAAGTTAATTCAAGGGGTGGTCCAAATATTGAGTTTCCTGTGCTATTTACATACAAATTAAGAAGCATGCCCGTTAAAATTGTAGGCGAGTATGATAAATGGTATAAAATCGTTGATAAAGATGGTGACAGTGGTTGGGTTAGTGAACACTTATTATCAAAAACAAGAACAGTAATTGTAACAAAAAATAATCAATTTTTATATTCAAATTACAATAAGGAAGCATACCCCATATATAAAATAGAAAAAAATGTTATTGGTAAATTGTTAAAGTGTAAGTTTGATAGATGTAAAATTAAAGTGTCTAAAATTAAGGGCTGGGTTGATAAAAGTGCAATTTGGGGAATTGATGAAGAAATATAAAATATAAATAAAGAAATTCTAATAATTAAGATTAACATGTAATTATAATACTCTAATACTTTGCTGTTATTTTATTAATATTTAATAATTTATAAACTATTAATCACTAAATAAACATTTTTATAATATTTTTATTGATTTTTTATCAAAAAATATTATAATATATTGGTTAAATATAAAAAATAAAAAAGGATGTTAGAGGAAGAAATATTTTTTATAAATAGATTTTTAAAACATACAAGATTAGTCCAAGACAATGCAATACTATTAGAAAATAATCTAAAAGAACTAAACATTAGCCTAAAAGATTTTGACTTATTTTACAGAACATTATCACATGATATTGATAAATTACAAAATGATTTAATAAATATATATATTAAAATAAGTCAATATTACAACAATATAAAAAATGGATTTTCAACAGATGGTATAGACATTGATTTTTTAAAAAAACACATAGAAAAACATTATAGTAGTCAAAGACACCATTTTTACAGAAATGAAATAGAACCAAGTATTATTGATATATGTGAAATGTGTTGTGACATAGATGCCATATCAATAGAACAACAAGAAGAAAACAATAGAATATATTTTGAAAACTACATGCTTTTGCATTATCCAAAATTATTAAAATATAAAGATCTCATTTTTAAAATATTTTACATTTTAGAAAATAAAGATAAAACCTTATATAATAAAAAATCCATATTTTTAGACAAATTAACAACATATATAAGAAAAGTCCAAAATAATAGATTAATTATAGAAAAAAATGCTAATAAATTAAATTCACCTTTTGATAAATGGGATTTTTTCAGAGAAGGTATATTTAATGATATTACAAATATAAAAAATAATTTAAATAATAATTTTACCAAGAGTTATCAAGTAATTATAAATAATAAGACCACAAATAATATATACGAATTATGCTCAAAATATTGTGCTAATGCATATTTTAATGGCAATAATAATTACTTTTTATATTTATCCGAAAGAGTAAAAGTTGATAATCAAGAAGAAGTAAAAATAATTTGTGATTTGATACAAAGTAATAATTAATAATTAGACTTAAAACTTATTATATCTAAAATTACCGAAACATACAATACTAAAATGCAAATTATTACCAAAGATATAAACATATATCATTACAATAATATAACTGAAATAATAAATTAAAACTACACCAAATAATCAGTAAATACTAATTATTTAAACAAAAAATATCAAAAATATTACACCATCTAACAATTAAACCAATAATCTTTATCAAAATTTGCCATACTACTTTCCTTCAATCAAAGCTTCAATTAACTCTTTCATTGTTGGAATATAACCATTTTTATACATTGGGTCAGTTCCAAACCTATAAGCCTCACTACCAGCAAAATACAACTGTTTTGTAATATTTTCATCATTTTTCGCATTTTGTAAAGCCTTTTGAATACAGAATTTTCTAAAATCCATAACATTTCCAGTATTATGATTTTTTGCCTCTGCACTTTGACACCAACAACTAAACTGACATTGACTCAAACAACCATAGCATTCACTAACATCTTTTTGCAATTCTTTAAATTTATCTTGCGTAATAAACAACAAAGTATTATCAGGAGTTTTTACAACTTTATTATAACCAGCATCCATCCACTTTTTTGCTTCTTCATAATCAATATTTGCAATAAAAACATCCTTTCCAGCAAATTCAAATTGTAAATTAAAAGTGTCATTTTGTTCACAAGAAAATTCTATCTGTCTTAAACTTCTATCAAATAATTCTCGCAATAATTCATTATTTATAGCAGACGACCAAAAACCAGTTGGACTAAACTGATTAGATTTAACATCACCTTCTTTTAAATTTAATAATGTTTGTTTCCACCTATTAGAAATTGGACTTTCTTGTGTTACCATTGGTCTTGTCCCAAATTGAAAAGCGACATTTCCTATTTCTTCATTATTTAAAAAATGTTCATATTCTTTTATATTCCAAACACCACCAGCAACAACTATTGGAGTATCTTTTAAACCAACTTCATTCATAAAAGTTCTAATTTCTTTAACTCTTTCATAAGTATTACCTTTTACAAATGGATCTTCTGTATTTGATAAACCATTATGACCACCAGCTCTCCAAGGACACTCATAAACAACGCCACCAAGCCATTCTTTTGTTCTTATATAACTTTTTTTCCAAAGAATTCTAAAAGCTCTCATTGATGAAACTATTGGAAAATAATTCACTTTATGTTTTGCACAAATATCGCCTAATTTATAAGGCAAACCAGCACCACAAACTATACCCTGTATCAAACCTTTTGTTTTAGATAAAGCCTCTTCTAAAATATGTTCTGTTCCACCCATTTCCCATAAAACATTCATATGAATTCTGCCTTTTTCACCACAAATATCTCTTGCAATTTTTGCTTGCGAAATTATACCTTTAATGGATTTTTGTATCATTTCAATATGTCTTTCAAGTCTATTTTTAGCATTAATAACCATCTTTATAATTTCACCATTTGGATTTATTATATCCGGATTTACACCAGAAAAAGTTCCTATTGCACCATTTAAAGCAAAATGTCCTGCTGTAATACCTGTTGAAACACCTATTCCCTTTCCACCCTCAAATATTGGTAAAAACTTTTTATTATTTATAATAACTTCTTTTAAATTATTTAACATTAACCATATAATTTATAATATCTTATTTTAAATATATTTTATTAATTTTAAAAGTAAATTAAAACTTTTTTATAATTATACATATTTTACTAATTTTTCTATTGCCTTTTTATTTAAAAAATATATATTATTTATATAAATGAATAATTTAATAAATAATGTTAAGTTTTATTCTATCAATATTTAGTTTGGCTATTTTATTTAAAGTAATTATTCCATTGATACTATTTGCCATAATAATATTTTTTATATCGCAATATTCTGGTGAAGACCCAAATTCAATTATTGGTATATTATCAATTGGTTTAAAAAATTTTGCAAATTACATTTCAAGTTGCTTTGAATATATAAAAAATTTATTTTAGGTATTATTATGAAAAAAATATTATTATTTTGTTTATTTATCTTATGTCTAACAAATAACACTTATGCAAAAAATACAAATATAGACAAATATATTGATGACATTAAACAAATCAAAAAAATAGACAAAGAAAAAGTTGATAAAGGTATAGAAATTGCAAAAATAATAAAAAAAATTTATGATATTTGGATATCTTTTAAAGAAAAAGTTGTTCAATTTGTTATTAAAATAATTAAAAATATTATTGGTGAGAGTAATAAAAATGGAACAAAAATTATATTCATTTATAGACAAATATAAAGATTTATTATTAGAAAATAATAGACTTGCAGTCGCTGTATCGGGTGGTATGGATTCAATGGCTTTGATGCTTATTGCAGATAAATGGTGCAAAGATAACAATATTGAATTAATAGCAATTACAGTAGATCATCAATTAAGAGAAGAATCAAACAAGGAAGCGCAATATGTTGCTAAAATATGTGAACAAAATAATATAAAACATACAATTTTGATATGGGAAGGAGAAAAACCACAACATAATATTGAATTAATAGCAAGAGAAAATAGATATAAATTAATTTCTAATTTTTGTAAAGAAAATGATATAAATACATTATTAGTAGCACACCATTTACAGGACCAAGCGGAAACTTTTTTTATAAGACTTTTCAGGGGCAGTGGAATTGATGGTTTAGCGTCAATGAGTGATATTAATAATATGTATGGACTTACAATTTTGCGACCATTTTTAGAATGTTGTAAGGAAGATTTACAAACTTTTTTAGAAGAAAAACAAATACAATGGGTTGAAGATCCAAGCAATAATGATGAAAAATATTTAAGAAATAAAATTAGAAAGTTTTTAAATAGTTTTGATAACAAACAAGAAATATTAAGTAGAATAAACTCTGCTGTTGAGAATATAAATGAGTCAAAATTAAGTATTAATTCGTTAATAAAAAATATAGAAAAAAAGATTGTTAGTTATAATTCTTTTGGGACTTGTCTGCTTGATAGAAATAAATTGATGGAGCAAGATGATATTGTTGCTTTGAAAATTTTATCTGCCATTTCCATGAAAATAAGTGGTAGTATTTATAAACCAAGATTGAAAAAATTAAAAAGATTATTTGAAACAATTAAGAAAAATGAAGAAATAAAATATACTTTTTATGGTTGTGTTTTTGAAACTTATAAGGATAATTTAATAATGATATATAGAGAATATAATTCAATTTTGGAAGATAAAAAATTGCTTTTTGGAGAGGAAATTGTTTGGGATAATAGATTTATTGTAAAACTTAATAAACAAGTTGATAATGTTGTAATAACACATATTAAAGATGGAGAATTTAAAACTTTGTTGAATAATACAAAATTAAATAACAGAGAAAAATATAAGGAATTAAGAGAAGTTAGAGGTATTGAAAAAAGTATTTTCCATACTCTGCCGATTGTGAAGTGTGGTAGTGAGTATATTTTGGATTGTGAGTTTGTGGAGATTGGGTTGGTAAAATAAAGATTGGTCTATTTATTATTGGAAAACAGATATTAGAATAATGTTTGTCTATAATAGATTAATATAATCACTCACCAACCATAAGTCCCAATTTATACAATGGAATATAATTAAAATAATAAGAACAACCAACACTTACAATATAATCAAGCACATCGCGATATTCTGGCTTTTTAAACCAATCGCTCAATAAATATACATACTCAACATCAATATTTAGTCTACTAAATATCTTTTTATATTGTTTCTTCTTGAAATCGCAAGTTTGCAATTTTTCGTCGACTGAACCAGCAACTTGCTGAAATTTACACTCAATTATATATAAGGTATTTTTTATAATTACAAAAATTGAGTCATCCGGTAGTAGTTTTTTAGACCAGTAATCTTTTCAATTTATATCTCTGCTTTCTAAAAATTTATATAGTTTATGCTTTTTAAATATAAATGCTACTGATTCATTTTTGTAAAACACTTCGTCATTTTCATTAACAAAATAATCCTTTTGACTGTTTAAAAATGTTTTTAAATCAGTTTTTCCTTCAAAAATTAAGCCTGTTTTTGTGTTGGCTCCGCCGATTCCGTTTTGTTTCATAGTTACTCCTTTATGTTAAATATTAATAATTCTCTTCTTCCCCAACTCCAAATACTCAACACCAACATCAATTCCAACAAATCTCCTATTACACATCTTACAAGCCACACCAGTAGTGCAACTACCAGCAAAAGGATCTAAAACCAAATCATTTTCATTTGTGCTTGCTAAAACTATTCGTTTTAACAGATCTAAACTTTTTTGTGTTGGATGTTTGCCAAAAATTTTTTCTTCTTTTTTTGGTGTATTTATAGCCCAAACACTACGCATTTGATTACCCGTCTCATGTAATATCTCATATCTATCAGTTTTTCCGCAATGATTACATTTTATTTCTTTTTTATAATTATTTTGCCAATTTTTCATCAACTCATAATTAAATGTATGTTTGGCTTTTTTATCTTTTCTTGCCCAAATTAATGTTTCGTGACTTGCTGTAAAAAATCTACAACTCAAATTAGGTGAAGCATTTGGTTTGAGCCAAGCAATATCGTTCAATATATGATAATCTAACAATTGTAAAGCATAACCACATTGATAAATTGAATGGTATGTTCCGCTGACCCACAAAGTTCCACTTTTCTTTAAAACCCTCTTACACTCTCTCAACCAATTTAAGTGAAACTTAAAATTTTCTTCGGCAGTTCTACCAAGATCCCAATCGCCCTTTTTAACACTAACCATTTTACCATTTTGGCAACTAAAACTACCGCCGCTTAAAAAGTATGGCGGATCGGCAAAAATCATATCAAAAGTATTGTCTGGTATATTTTTCAATATTTCAAAACAATCTCCCAAATATAACCTAATATTTTTTTCACTATAATATACTTTCTCTTCCATTACTCCTCCAACCTCAACGCCGCAAGGAACGCACTTTGCGGAATTTCCACATTTCCAATCAACTTCATCCTCTTTTTACCTCGTTTTTGCTTCTCTAAAAGTTTCCTTTTTCTCGTCACATCTCCACCATAACACTTAGCTAAAACATCCTTTCTATATGGATTTATCGTTTCTCTTGCTATAATTCTACCACCTATCGCGGCCTGTATAGCAATTTTAAACATTTGTTTTGGTATTAAATCTTTCAATTTTTCACACAAAATTCTACCTCTACTTTCAGCACGACTTCTATGTATCATTAAAGATAAAGCATCCACAGGTTCACCATTTACCAAAATTTGCAACTTTATTAAATCACCTTTTTGATAGTCTGTAATTTCCCAGTCAAAACTCGCATAGCCCTTTGAATAAGATTTTAACTTATCATAAAAATCATACACAATTTCATTTAATGGCAACTTATAAACAACCATCGCTCTATTGCCTATATATGTCAAGTTTTCTTGTATTCCTCGCCTATCAGTGCATAATTTTAATATATCACCTAAATAATCATCGGGAATCATAATTGTTGCTCTAACCCAAGGCTCTTGTATTTCTTTTATGTATGTGGGATCGGGCAAGTCTGCTGGATTATGTATTTCTAAATAATCTTTTCCGTCTTCAAATTTAAAGTTTTTAGTTGTAGTTGTATAAACTCTATAAATTACAGATGGAGCGGTTGCAATCAAATCAAGATTAAATTCTCTATCAAGTCTTTCTTGTATAATTTCCATATGCAAAAGACCCAAAAAACCACATCTAAAACCAAAGCCGAGAGCTGATGAAGTTTCTGGTTCAAATTGAAAACTTGCATCATTTAAATGTAATTTTGCTAATGATTCTTTAAAATTGTCATAATCGCCAGCATCTACTGGGTAAATTCCACAAAATACAACTGGTAAATTTGGTTTAAAGCCACTTAAAGGTTGTGTATGTATATCATTTGATAAAATTATTGTATCACCAACTTTACAGTCTGCAACTTGTTTTATTTGACCCGTAAAATAACCAACTTCACCGGCAGATAATTGTTGGACATTTACTTTTTTAGGTGTAAAAATACCAACACTTTCCATTGTATAAATTGCATTTGTTGACATCATTTTTATTTTATCATTTTTCTTAAAAATTCCGTCTATAACTCTAATTAAAACAACAACTCCTAAATATGGATCATACCAACTATCAATAAGCATTGCTTTTGCTGGTTTTTCAATATCTCCAACTGGTGCTGGTAATTTATTAACAACTACTTCAAGTAATTCTTTAACTCCTTCGCCAGTTTTGGCACTAACTGGCACCGCTTCGCTCGCATCTATTCCAATAATATCTTCTATTTGTTGTTGTGTTTTTTCAAGGTCAGCAGATGGTAAATCTACTTTGTTTAAAACTGGTATAATTTCATGGTTATTGTCTATTGCATGATAGGCATTTGCAAGAGTTTGTGCTTCTACACCTTGTGTTGCATCAACCAATAATAAAGAACCCTCACATGCTGCAAGACATCTGTTTACTTCATAAGTAAAATCTACGTGTCCAGGTGTATCCATTAAGTTTAAAATGTATGTTTCGCCATTATCCGCTTTGTATTTTAATCTAACAGTTTGTGCTTTGATTGTAATACCTTTTTCTTTTTCTAATTCCATAGAGTCAAGTATTCTATCTTCTTTTTCTCTTTCGTCTACTCCACCACAAAATTCTATTATTCTGTCGGCAAGGGTTGATTTGCCATGATCTATGTGTGCTATTATTGAAAAATTTCTAATTTTTGTTAAATCTGTCATAATATGTTGTAATATCTATTTTATTTGCTTATTGTATAATATTTTGTTTTTTTTAGTATTCAAGTAAATATAAAATATTTATAACAATTATAATATTAACAAAACATACAAAAACATCCGCAAATACAAAATAAAAGAACCTGTAAATAATAAACATTATTTACACCATTTTTACATTTTTATTTCTACAACTTTCTTATAATTTTGACACTTAAAAAATATCAAAACACCGATAATTAACCACTTATTTAACTATTATTTTGATGTAAAAACACTTACAAAATAAACTACCCCGATGCAAGCATACGGGGGTATTTTAAAACGAAAATAAACATCTTACTACTTTTTCATGTACTTATTAGTTATATACATTTGTTGTAAAATCGTAATTATATTATTAAATATCCAATACAACAACAAGCCAGCCGGAAATCCAGAAAACATAAACAAAAACAACAAAGGTAAATACTTCAACATTCCATTTGCAGCCTTCATATCCTCATTTATATTTTCACTTCCACCTTGCATTTTGTCAGTAATTTTTTGTTGAATATACATAGATAACGCCATAATACAAGGCAAAAGTCCAACTTTAAAAGGAACATCAAATGGCAACAACCCAAATAAATTAAATATGCTTGTTGGATCTGCACCAGACAAATCTTTTATATAAGCAAAAAATGGCGCATGTCTCATATTTAAATTAACTGATATAACTTTATATAAAGAAAAAAATACGGGTATTTGTATAAACAAGGGAGTTATACTTGACATTGGGTTTAACTCATATTTTTTATACAATTTAAGCAATTCTTGTTGCATAGCAAGTTTATCGTTTTTATATTTTTCTTGTATTCTTTTCATTTCTGGTTGTGCCTTTTTCATTTTTGCCATAGAAATAAAAGACTTTTTAACACTTGGATATAGTATCATTTTTATGATAATAGTAAGTAAAATTATAGCAACACCAAAATTATGAACTATATCATTAAAGAAATCTAAAACTGAATTTAATGGTTTAGCTAAAAAGTAAAATAAGCCAAAATCAACACTTCTATCAAATAATTTTACATTTTCTTTATCTCTATATTCTTTCAAAATATCTAAATCTTTTGCACCAATAAATATTTTATTTTTTGTTCCAACAAAAGAGTCTTTAAGAACTATAACGTTATTTTTTGTAGTATATTGAACTTTAACAACATTTCCTTTTTGTAAGTAATTTACAGTGCCATTTGATTTTTCATTATTAATAAAAGATGCAAGCCAATATTTACTTGTTAAACCAGCCCAATTAAACTTTTCAAATTCTATATTTTTATTTTTTAATTTTTTAAGTTTTATTTCTTCTAATTTTTCATTAAATACGCCGATTCCACCAGCAAAAGCAGTTAAATCTGCATTGTCCTTATTTTGTTTTTGAATTATTTGCCAAAATGGTTTTACATATAGTCTATTATATTTGTTATTTTCAACAACCTGATTTATATTTAACATATACTTATCATCTAATGATAAAATAACTCTAAAAATCACACCTTCTTCATTATCATATGAAAAAATAGTATTATTGTTATTAGTCTTTACTGTCCATAAAGAATTATTATCTGGCAACTTTAAACCGTTTGTAAAAGATAACCAATTTATGTCAACA
The DNA here is from genome assembly GCA_017620845.1 of Rickettsiales bacterium. Lineage (GTDB taxonomy): Bacteria > Pseudomonadota > Alphaproteobacteria > Rickettsiales > UBA1997 > RGIG8782. Next base: position 23,673 of record JAGAUJ010000014.1, read on the forward strand.
TAATAGTTATTGTTTAATATTTTAACTTTTTCATCAAAATTAACATTGTTTTTATATTTTTTCAAAACAACATCATTTAATCTTAAACCTTTTGTATTTATATTTAATTTTAAATATTCATTTTCTATTATTATATTCTCACCAGCAATCCCATTATCAACATTATTCTTCTGTTCTTCTAATTCCATTTGTTCAATTTCTTTTGCTTCTCTTTGTTTACTTTCCATCTTATTTCTTAGTGGTCTAACTATAATAAACTCGGAAATTAAAAAAAATATAATAAACATTATTATAGTTTTTGTTGTCTCTCCTTTTTTTGCTGGACTTATATTTTTCATATGTTAAATTTTTATACTGTATAGTAACATTATAAAAACACAAAATAAACTAGTCAATATGAAAAAAACAACATTATTATTTTTTTTATTTTTTATATTTTATTCCAATATAATATTTGCATTGGAATCAATAGAAGATGATATTAAATATGCGGTATTAATGGACTATGATACTTCTGAAATATTGTATGAAAAAAATAAAGACGAAATAACAGCACCATCATCTACAACAAAAATAATGACTGCTTATGTTATTTTTGATATGTTGGAAAGCGGAAAATTTACATTAAATGATAAGTTTAGGGTTAGTGTTAGAGCTTGGAGACAAGAGGGAACAAGGATGTTTTTAGAGCCGGATTGGAAAATATCTATTGATGAATTATTAAAAGGACTAATAATAGTTTCTGGTAATGATTCTGCCATTACTTTAGCAGAGGGATCTACTGGAACAATAGATAATTTTGTTGAAATAATGAATAAAACTGCTGAAAATCTTGGCATGAAAAATACACACTTTACTAATCCAAATGGTTTATATGAAAAAAATCATTATATGTCAGTGTATGATTTGGCACTACTATCGCAAGCATTAATAAAAAATCACAATAAATATTACAAAAGATATTTTTCTCAAACAAGTTATTCATTTAATAATATTAATCAAAAAAATAGGAATTGGTTGTTATTAGAATATGATGGAGCAGATGGCTTAAAAACTGGTTTTACTGATTATGGCAAATATTCAATTAGCGCTTCTGTTAATAAACATGGCAAAAGATTAATTGCCGTAATTAATGGTGCAAGTAGCGAAAGGGAAAGAATAAATTATACAAAAAAATTATTTAACTATGGTTATGAACAATATAAATATATAGACTTATACAAAAATGAAGATATTGTTGGTGAAGTTAATGTCTTATTTGGTAAAAACAAAACAGTTCCAGCCTATACAAAACAAGATATTACTTACTCAACAAAAGCAAGTGCAATAAAAAACATAAAAGTTGAATTTGTAGCAAATAAATATTTACAAGCACCAATTAAAAAAGATGATATAATTGGAGAATTACACATTATTGATACCAACAGAACCACAAAAATAAATCTATTTGCACTAAATGATGTTGAAGTTGCAACAAGATTAAAAAAAATAAAGTCACTATTTATTTATAATAGTAAAAAGTTAATTGGAAAAGATTAAATTATACTTGTTAATTTAAAAATAAAAATTATATTTTAATTAATTATAAATTATTATAGGTTTAAATAGATATGGAACAAAATATAGATTTAAAATTAAAACAAATTGTTGATAATATAGAACATTTAGAATGTGAAAAAAAAGAAATCAGCGACCAAATTTCCGCCGTTTACAAAGAAGCAAAAGGTTTAGGTTTTGATGTAAAAATCTTAAAAAAAATAATCTCTATAAGAAAAAAGGACATTAATGTTTTAAGAGAAGAAGAAGATATGATTGAAAATTATAAACAATCACTTGGAATGGCTTAATATTCTATTAAATACTATCTTTTTTAATATCAAAATCAATAATAAACCAATTTGGAGGCACAGTGTTATTTGAATATTTTATTCTTGGATTTTATTTTCTAATATCCTTACCATATATTTTAAAATTAAAAACAGTAATGTTTTTAAATTTTAATTGGTTAATTATGATTGTTGTTGGTTTAGGCTTGCATTATTTTCTATTTTACTTACTTTTAAAAATTAAAAAATGTGGTAAAGCAATATTGACTACTTTTTTTCTTGCTTCTTATGGTATATATCTTTCAAGTTTATTTCTATTTAACTACAAAATGGATAGATCTATAATAGCAAGTGCATTAGAAAATGAAATTGAAATGATATTTTATTTTATAACTTTAAAAAGTGTTTTATTGACTTTGTTGGTTGCTGGTATTTTTTATTTTATTATTAGTAAAATCAAATTTAGCAGTAAAAAATATTATTTTTACATATCTTCTGCCATTGTATTTTTAATAGTTTCATATTCAGCAATTACAAAAAATAGAGTCTACTTAATGTCTTATCCGATTATAGATTGCTTTGATTTGTTAAAAATTGGGAAAACATTAAAAGGTTTGGATGAGGGTAATACAATGAAATATTTAAATAATGAAAAAGAATTAAAAACATTATTTAAATACAATAATGGAGATGTAAATGTTGTTTTAATTATTGGCGAAAGTGTAAGAAATGACTATTTTATAAAATATACCACAAACATAGAAAAGCACAATATTGTTAGATTTAAAAAATCACATTCAAACTATTTCTACACAAGAGATTGCGTTCCAGAATTATTAACTTTAAAGAAGGATGGAATTAATTATTCTATTGTAGATATTATGAATTCTTTGGGTTTTAATACTCATTGGATTGGAGCGCAAAGTATAAAAGGCGCTACCGATAGTCCCTATGCGCATTTTGCTTTAAAGTCTAAAAATAGGATTTATAAAGATAGCAATAGAAATATAAAATATGATTTTGAATTATTGGATTACCTTGATAATTTCTTATATAATTCTGGTAAAAATTTTTATATAATACACCAGTATGGCTCACACACACCATTTTATAAAAGATTTGAAAAAGAATATGTAAAGTATGAAAATTATTGCAAAACAAAAGATGTAGTTCAATGCACTACTGAACAAGTTGAAAATGCTTATATTAATTCAATAGTTTATACTGATTTATTTTTGAATAAATTAATAGATAAATTCAGTAATAAAAAAACTTTACTGCTTTTTACCTCAGATCATTCACTTGATATGGTATATATTAATGAAAGTGAAGATAGAAAAACAATTCCTGCTTTTATTTGGTTTAATGATATTAAAAATAATCAGAATATATTAATCAATAATATAAATAAAAATACTTTTCATCATAAAAAAGTAGTTGATAGTGTTTTAGGTTGCTTGGGTGTTGAGTCTGTTATAATAAATGAAGAAAATAATATCTGTAATATTAAGTATAAATAATAAAATTATTAATCTTTTGTGGTTACGTTAATTCCATCAATAAACTTGCCACTACTAATTTAAAATGTTTTGTTTTATTAAAATAGTTTTATAATAAATTGACTCCAGTCTCGCTTTTTAATTCACAAAAACTCTTGAAGAATAAAAACAGAAAATTAAATAATTAATTTAGTATAACATTAAACTTTCTATTATGATAACAGTATCTCAAAAATTTAATATAAAATAATAAATATCTTACATAAATCTCTAATCTTTCCTTTTTTTATACACACAAAAACTTCCAATTTTTCCTTTTTTTAAGGGAAAGATTTTACGGGTGAGAGTGATGAAGTAAAAGCGAAATTGAGGTTAAATTAAATTTTTCACCAAAATATAGTATTTGTGATTTTTAATAAATAAATTTTGTTTTACATACATTGTATGATTAGATTAATAATTAAAAATAAACTCTTTAACAATAAACACATCAGACATTATTATAAAATACACAACAATCACTTTCACATTTTACATAAACAAATATAAAAACAAATCAACAAAAACTTTTAATATTACAACAACAAAACACAATTTATATAATAATAAATACATATTTTACATTTTAAAGATGTATTTTTTCAACATTCAACACCGATACAAATACACAAAAGACACCAAAACACTTTACACAAATACACTATTTCTCTACATCAAACACTAATGCACAATATACTAATGATTTCTCACATAGAAAAATACAAAAAAATTAAAAACTACCCCTCAATTTCCCTCAAAAAAGCTTTCTCCAAAGAATCAATACTATACTTACTCTTTAATTCATTTGGAGTACCAACAAACTGAATTTTACCTCCATTAAGAACAGCAATTCTATCACAAATTTCATCTATATCAGCCAAAATATGCGAACTAAAAAATATAGAATTTCCATTATTTTTATATTCTAATAATAAGTTTTTCAAATTAATTCTTGCTTTCGGATCAAGTCCACTCATTGGTTCATCAAGAATAACTAATTTTTTATTATCAATAAAACTTGCTATCAAACCAACCTTTTGACTCATACCCTTTGACAAACTACTTATTTTTTTGTTCAAAACACCTTTATCAAGATCTAATATATCACACAATTTTTTAATTTTTTCAATATCAAAATTTTCATTATCAGAAAATATTTTTATAAATTCAATAACTTTCAATTGTTGCGATGGTTGAAACTTTTCAGGCAAATAAGATATATTTTGTCTACTTTCATTATTTTTTGCATCTATATTACATATTTTAATTGTCCCAGCATTTTGAGTTAAAAGATGTAAAATAGTTTTTATCATTGTAGTTTTTCCAGCGCCATTTAAACCAATTAAACCAAAAACTTCACCTTCTTCTACATTTAAACTAACGCCATCTAAAACTACTTTTGTTGAATAACTTTTAACAATATCTTTTAACTCTAAAATACTCATAACTATTCTTATTTATTTGTTTTATTTAATTCTTTATAAAATTTATAATAATATCCCCAGCCAATTAAAATACTTACAAAATAAATTAAACATATAATTGAACTAAATAACCAAACATTTATCAAGAGTCCAACCAACAATATTCCAATAAGCATTAATAATAATTGTTTTTGAGAAGATTTAAATTTAATTTTTTTCAAACAAGGTGTTGGAATTGTGCTACCAGCCAATAAAGCAACTATTGTTGTATTTATTATAACAAATAAAGGACAAGAAAATATTATTAAACAAGGAAATTCAAAACTTACACACATTGGAAACAATACCAAAGATGCTGCCATAGGAGCAGGAACGCCCTTAAAAAAGTATTTATTTAAAGGATTTTCATGATCTTCATTTGTTAAAGCAACATTAAATCTTGCCAATCTTATAGCCATACATACTGCCAATAATAAAACCGGGAACCAAGCAACTTTTTTAATTGTATCATATTCTTGCATTTTCCAAAAATAAACCAAAAATCCAGGTGCAATACCAAAATTAAAAAAATCTGCCAACGAATCCATTTGAGCACCAAATTCACTTGAAGCATTTAATTTTCTGGCAACATTACCATCAATACCATCGCACAAACAAGCAATAATAACACATATTGCAGCACTTTCAAAATTTCCCATTATTGCCAATCTTACAGCAAATAGTCCAAGGCATAACGCAGACATTGTTATTGCATTTGGGATTAGTTTATAAAACTCAAAACTATTTTGTTCTTCTTTTTCCATAAAAATACCTATTTAATTTTTGCTATTATACTTTCACCAGCAATCATAGTTTGACCAATTTTTACAGCAGGAACAATACCTTTTGGCAAATAAATATCAACTCTACTACCAAATTTAATTATTCCATACTTATCACCCTTTTTGATTTCTTGTCCAACATTAAGATTGCAGACAATTCTTCTTGCAATCAAACCAGCAATTTGAACTACTGGTATTTGCAAACCATTTTCAGTTTCTAATACACAAGATTGTCTTTCGTTATCTTTGCTGTATTTATCAACTGAAACATTCAAAAATTTACCTTCTCTATAATGTATTTTTGTTATTTTTCCATCATAAGGCATTCTTTGTATGTGAACATTAAATACACTTAAAAATATACTTACTCTTGTCCATTCTTCATTTTCATCCATTTCTAATTCTTCTGGTGGGCAAACTTGCTCAATAGCATCAATAACACCATCAGCAGGAGCAACCAATACATCTTTATCATCATTTATAACCCTTTCTGGGTCTCTAAAAAAATATACACAAAGTGATAAAACAACAAACATTATCGCTGATAAAGTGCTGGATATTAATGAACATGCACCAGCCAAAACAGCAACAAACACAATTATATTATAACCCTCTGGATTAATTGGAACAATTATTCTATTAAAAGTACTTTTTATTGATGACATTATTTATAATTTTATTTAACTACTCAAATTATTGTTATATTTTTTAAAAAATCAATAGAATAATTTAATATTATTTATTTTATTTTAATGCTTTTAAAATCAATGTTTTAATGTATTAATTAATAAATACAATTTTTAGAATATTAATAAATATTAATAAACAATATAGTTTCAGTAATTAAGAACTATATTTTAAAACATCACAATTTAATATGTTATTTAAAACTTTTGAATACAACCAAACCAATATAATTTTAGCAAAAAATCCAACCACCAAATATAGGGATATGCAAATATAAAGTTAATCAACAAGCAAAAATGTAAAAAAACTAAAACTATTTTTTTATCTTTGTTGTTATATGTCTTTTTGAATCTTCTGTCAAGAATTTAATTACATCATTTACAACCTTTGAATCGGCATATTTTTCTTTCAAATTTTCCACCAATTCAAAAATACTTGCTCCATCAACACAGAATAATTCTTTATAAAAATGTCTCAAATCATTAATTTGTTTTTTTGTAAAATTTCTTCTTTTTAAACCAACCAAATTAATTCCTTCAAGACTTGTTTTTCTTTCTTCTATAACAATTCCATATGGGATAACATCCTTCTCAATACCACTCATTCCGCCAATCATAGCATGTTTTCCAATTCTTACTTTTTGATGAATTGCCGACATGCCACCTATAACAACATAATTTCCAACTTTTACATGGCCACCCAATGTTGCATTATTTGCGAAAATACAATTATTTCCAATAACACAATCATGAGCAATATGTGTATTAACCATAAATAAATTATTACTTCCTATTTTTGTAGTCATTTTATCATCTTTTGTTCCAAGATGAATAGTGCAATGTTCTCTTATTTTATTATTATCACCTATTATTATTTTAGACTTTTCACCTCTATATTTCAAATCTTGTGGTTCTTGACCTATTACAGCAAACGGAAAAATTTTATTACTTTTTCCAATTTTTGTATTTCCGTCAATAATCACATTTGAAACTAACTCGCAATTATCACCAATAACAACATTTTTACCTATTATACAAAAAGGTCCAATTTTAACATTTTCGCCAATAATTGCACCATTTTCAATTATTGCAGTTGGATGAATATAACAATTTTTGCTCTTTAAAGAATTATAGTTTATTGTATTATTCGTATTTTGTTCTATTTCTTTTACCATTTTATTACTATACATATTTATAATAATTGTAATTATTATTATAATGATAATTTTTTACTTGTTGTTTATCAAATAAAATTTTATTACAAAATATTACAAAAATGTGATTTATATTTTTAATTCAACAACTTTTCAGCCATTTTTACAGCCTCATCAGTCACAACTTCACCACTAATCATTTTTGCTATTTCTTGTATTCTTGTTTCTTTATCAAGTGTTTCTATAATAGTATAAGTTTTATCATCTTTTGACTCTTTTAATATTTTAAGATGATTGTCGCCCTTTGAAGCAACCTGTGGCAAATGAGTTATTACAAAAACCTGCAAATTTTGACCAAGTTTCTTCAATCTTTCCCCTATCGCATCTGCAACCAATCCACTAACACCAGTATCTATTTCATCAAATATTAATGTTGGAACCGATCTAACTTTTGACAATACAACCTTTAAAGCAAGCATAAATCTTGACAATTCACCGCCAGAAGCAACTTTTGATAAGTCATCTAATTCAGTGCCAGCATTTGTTGCCACTAAAAACCTAATTCCATCAATTCCGCTCTTACTCCAAGCGTTTTCATTTAAATCAACAAATTCAGTTTCAAATCTTGTATTCCCCATTTTTAATGGTTCCAACTCTTCCTTAATTTCTTTTTTTAACATTTCCGCAACTGTCTTTCTTTGTATTCTTAATTTTTCTGCCTCTACTAAATATTGTTTTTTTAATTCTTTTACATTTTTATCTAAATCACCAATTTCTACATTTTTACTTTTTAATTCTTCAAGTTTTTTTTCAGTCTCTATTAAGAAATCTGGTATAGCATCACTTGGAATATTAAATTTCCTTGCCAAACCTCTAATTGCAAAAAGTCTTTCTTCAACATCATTTAAAGAATATTCATTAAAATCAAGATTTTCATATATTATATCTATTTTATTTAAACCCTCATTAAGTTCTATTGCTCCTTTTTCAAGGTAGTCTATTATTTCTTCAAAAGCATTTGAATTATTTTCCAACAAGTTTTCACCTAAATTTATACCCCTACTCAAAATACTTTGTGCTGAACTAATCATTTTAGTTATTGAATTTTGCCCGTCAATAGTATTTTTTACGTTTTCTAAAACAGACAAAACTTTTTCTTTGTTCATTAACAATGTTCTTTTTTCATTTAATTCCTCCTCTTCTCCATCACTAACATTTAAATTTCTCATTTCTTCAATTATGTGCTCTAAATAATCTATTTCTCTTTCAATGTTATCTTTATTATTTAATAACTCTAAATAATTATTTTCAGTTGTCTTTAATTTTTCGTAAAGATCTGCAACAATATCTTTTTGTTTTTTTAAATTTCCATAATCATCTAAAATATCTCTATGGAAACTTGGATTTAAAAGACCTCTTTGATCATGTTGCCCATGTATTTCAACTAATTCTTCTCCTATTTGATTTAAAAAACCCTGCCCTACCGCAACATCATTAATAAAAGCTTTACTTTTTCCATCATTTGTTATAACTCTTCTTAAAATAATTTCATCTTCATAATCAATGCCCATCTCATCTAATAATGTTTTACAATGTGTATTATTTTTTATATCAAATGTTGCAATTACACTACCATTTTTTTCTCCATTCCTCAACAATCTACTATTTGATCTAACGCCAATAGCAAGAGACAGAGCATCTAACAAAATAGATTTTCCGGAACCAGTTTCACCAGTTAATATACATAAATTATTATTGAAATCTATGTTTGCTTCATCTATTAAAACAATATTTTTTATTACTAAATTTTTTAGCAATTTTTTTAATAATTAATAATTATGTTTGAAATAATATTTTAAAATTTGTTTAAATCAATATTTTTATTTTTTATATTTTTTTATAGATTATTTTATTTTTTTATTTTATTTTATTAATAGATATAAAAAAATTGTAATTAAATTGTCAAAATATACATTATATAGTTCGCCTTTTTGCCCTTTTTCAAGAAAGGTAATGTTTTTTTTAGATGAAAGGAGTATAGATTATGAATTAACTGATATAAAATATTGGTTAAGAAGTAAAGATTTTTTAAAACTAAATCCAGCAAGTGAAACACCAGTTTTAAAAAACTTACAAACAAAAGAAGTGATTTGCGATAGTTTTTTAATATGTAATTATATAGATGAAATAGAATCAAAAACTGGTGAATTGGGTTATTTTAACTTTTTAGGAAATAATTTAGAAGAAAAATACGAAATACAGAGACTGCATATGTGGTTTGATAAAAAATTTTACAATGAAGTATCAAAACATTTTATAGAAGAAACTTTTTTAAATTCAGTCAAAGAAAACAGAGATATAAATATGGATAGAATTAACATTGCTTCAATAAATTTGGAAAAACACATAACCTATATTGAATATCTATTAAGTAAAAGAAAATGGTTAGCATCAGAACTATTTTCAATTGCAGATATAGCAGCATCAACTCAATTGTCTGTATTGGATTATACAGGTTATATTAATTGGGATAAAAATCAAAAACTAAAAGAATGGTATATGACAATAAAATCTAAACAAGGATTTAAAAAATTATTATACTATACAATACCTGGTTTTAAAGCATCAAAATATTATAGTGAACTGGATTTTTAAAATGTTTAAAACCATAAATAAATACATAAAATCAAAATTGCCAAAAACTATATTTTACAGATTCGTCTTAATAGTTTTACTGCCCTTATTTTTAATGCAAATAGCATTTTTTATTATTTTTTTTAATCGTTATTGGGATACAACATTAACACAAAATATAGATTTACTTAGTAATGAAATATTTATTTTAAATACAAAATATGATGAATTATATTCACAAAATATTAATAAAAATATAATAATAGATAAACTAAATATTTTTACAAATAACAAAATTAATTTTATTAAAAATACAGATATAAGCAATAATACTAATTACAATGATTATTTTATAAAAACACCATTAAAACAACTCACAAATAAATTGCAAACTCTAAATATTAATAATATAAATCTATACAAAACATCAAACGAATACTATAATATAGAGATAGAAAAAGAAGATGGTTTTTTAGTATTTACAATACAAAAAGACAGAATTTTTATAAAAAGAATTGACTTAATATTATTTTGGAATATCACTGCTTTTTGTATAATAAGTACTATTGCTTTACTATTTATTAAAAATCAAGTTAGATCAATAAAAAAATTAGAAAAATTTGCCAATGATTTTTCATATCTTGAAAAAGATAATAGTAATTTTAAACCAACCGGTGCAAAAGAAATAAGAGAAATGGGTGAAGCATTTATAAAATTAGTAAAAAGAATAAGACAACTTATTTTTACAAGAACTACAATGTTAGCACAAATTTCACACGATTTAAGAACACCACTAACAAGAATGAAATTACAAGCAGAATTTATAGAAGATGAAGAAACTGCAAATTTTTTTAAACAAGATCTTGAAGAAATGGAAAAAATGATAAATGAATATTTATTATTTGCAAAAGGCGAAATGGAAAATGATTTTAAGCAAGTAAATATACAAAACTTTTTTAATGAAATAATAAATGATTATAAAAGAGGTGGTTATATTATTAACATTAATTACAATTTAAAAATAAGAGGCACATATTTAAAAATAGATTCATTTAAAAGATGTATAAATAATTTAATTAATAACGCCTTAAAATATTATAAAAAAAATATTACTATTAAAGTAAAAACTACAAAAAATACAATGATTATTAATATAGAAGATGATGGTTGTGGCATACCAGAAGAGTTTATTAATAAGGTTAAAGTTCCATTCTTTAAGATTAATAAAAATGAAAAAAGTAAAAATGTTGGACTTGGTTTATCAATAGTTCAAAATGTTATTAATATGCATAAAGGTAAAATTATTTTTAAAGAATCAAAAGACTTTGGTGGTCTAAATGTTGAATTAAATATACCTATTATAAAAAACAAAAGGAGTTTATATAATGTTAAATAAAATATTAGATACCATTAAAAATAAAAAGTGGTTTTTTATTGGTTTGTTGGTTGCTTTATGTATTATAATAATAGATCAAATTACCAAAAATTATTCAGTAAATCTTATTGAAGAAATTATTAGAAAAACAAATGGTATTCATACACATATTAAAAAAACATCTTTTTTTAATATAGTTCTTGTCTATAATAAAGGTATAAGTTTTGGTATGTTTCATAACATAGACTTTATGTTTAATGTAATTTTTATAGTTATATCTTTCATTTCTGCATTAGTTTTATATTTATCTTGGAAATCAAAAGATTTTGTAGAAATATTATGTTTTTCGTTTATTTTTGGTGGTGCAATTGGAAATATCATTGATAGAATAAATTATGGAGCAGTTGTGGATTTTTTAGATTTTCATATAAAAAATGCTCACTGGCCAGCATTTAATGTTGCAGATTCTTGTATATTTATTGGAGTAATATGTTATATAATTAGAGATTTATTTGTAAAAAATGATAGTAAATAATTTAGAAGAATTTAAAAAACTTTTAAAAGAAAATAGAAGAATTATTGGACTTGATGTTGGAAGAAAAACAATAGGAGTTGCTTTAAGTGACAAAGATAAAAATATAGCAACACCAAAGTTTATTATTGCAAGAAAATCCATTATAAAAGATGTAGAAGTTTTAGTAAAATATATTACTGAAAATGATGTATGTGCTGTTGTTTCTGGTTTGCCATTAAATAGTAATGGTGAAAAAATAGAGGTTTGTAATTATATAGTAAGATTTGTTGAAGAATTGAATAAAAAAATTAATTTACCGATTTTTTTTGAAAATGAGTTTTTGTCCTCTTTTATAGTGGAAGATTTTATGATTGATGAAATGGGAACAAAGAGTAGGAAGGTTAAAACTATTGTGGATAAGTCTGCTGCGAGTGTTATTTTACAAGATACACTTAACAAAATACGTTTAACTAAATAAAATATTAAATTTTATTGATTTATTTAATTTACAGATTATGATTAAATTAATCATAATAATTTTATATATACATATGAAGTTTATAAAAATAATACTCCAATTAATATTAATGGTTTTGTGTTTTATTTTAGGAACAAAATACACAGAATTTAAAACAACTATAAATAGTGCAACACCAGAACTAGTTGATACAATAGAAGAAGAAATAAAGGAGCCATTTGGAAATATTGAAACAAAAGATACTACAATAACAAATGAAATACAAACAGAACAAGAAAATCAAGATACTATTATACAAAATCAAGACAATACAAATATGCCAAATATTCCAGATGAAGTGAACACAGATATTAATGATATTATAAACACAACAACAAATGAAACAATAAATGAAACGACAGAAACAATAACTAATACAACTACCACAATAAATAACACACAAAATATAAACAACAATACAACACAAGAAAAAATACCAAATATTCCACAAGAAATTACACAACAAAAAGTTGCACCAAAAAAAGTTACCAATTAACATAACAAAAATGTCAAACAACAATGATACAATTTTTGCTCCACTAACAATAAAAGGTAAATGTAGTGTTTATGTTATAAGAATATCTGGAAGCAAAACTATATACTGTATGGAACAATTAGGTATTAAAAAAAAACTAAAACACAAAGTTGCAACCTTATGTAATTTAAAAGATGAAAAAAACGATATTTTAGATAATGCATTAGTAATATATTTTGAAAATCCAAATAGTTTTACTGGCGAAGATGTTTGCGAGTTAAATTTACATTGTTCTACATATATTATTAATAAAGTATTTAAAATATTATCAAGTATAGATGGTGTAAGACTTGCTGAAAGAGGCGAATTTTCTAAAAGAGCATTTTTAAATGGTAAATTTGACTTAATACAAGCGGAATCTATTGTTGATTTAGTAAATGCAGAAACAGAATTACAACACAAACAAGCAATAGATCAATTAAATGGTAAAAACTCAAAATTTTTTGATAATTTAAGAGATGATATATTAAATATTTCAAGCAATATAGAAGCAATTATTGACTTTCCAGAAGATGATATTGATATAAATTTAATAAATAAAATAAAAAATGATATACAAAATACTGCTAATAAAATGGAAGGTATTTTACAAGATAATAAAGTTGGCGAAAAAATAAAAGATGGTTTAAATATATCAATAATCGGTGAACCAAATGTTGGAAAGTCAAGTTTTTTGAACTTTTTAGCAAAAAAAGATGTTGCCATAGTATCAAATATTGCAGGAACCACAAGAGATATTGTAAATGTAGCACTTGATATTGATGGTATTTTAGTTAATTTTTATGATACCGCTGGAATTAGAGAAACAAGCGATGTTATAGAACAAGAAGGTGTAAAAAGAGCAATAGTAAATGCAAAAGATGCTGATTTAAAAATATTGATTATAAGTCCAGAAAATATTAATATTAATGAAAATATTTTGAATTTAATCGATGATAAAACTATAATTTTATTAAATAAGATTGATACTATAAATTTAAATAAAATAAACAATATAAAAGAAAAATATAAAGATATTGTTGAAATGTCCATAAAAAATAATATAAATCTTGATTATGTTATTAGTAGAATAAAAGAATATATACAATCTATGATAAACCCATATATTGGCACAAATATAACACAAGAGCGATATAGAAAAGAAATAGTTAATGCTCTTGATAGTTTACAAAGTATTAATTTTGATTTACCAATAGAAATAGTTGCAGAAAAGGTTAGACTTGCGAGTTTTGCAATTGGAACAATTACTGGAAGAATTAATACAGAAGAAATTTTAGGAAATATATTTGGAAAATTTTGCATAGGAAAGTAAAATATATATTAATAGATAATAAAATATCAAATTTTTAGAAAAATAAATATTACATATACAAACAATTATTTATTGATTTTTTCAAAATATAATTTATACTCGCAGTGTTATTATTTAAAAACTAAGAGGTTTAGAATGAAAAAATACTTAGTATTATTATTAGTTTTGTCTTTCGTAAGTGCTTGTGGCAAAAAATATGACACAATAGATACACAAGAAGAAGCAGATAAAATTAATGTTGAAACAAAAGTAAAAAATGAAACTGTAATAGTTCCTGATAAAGTTTATTTTGGTTTTGACAGTGCAGTTTTAAATGCTGAATCTAAAAAAACATTAGACACAGTTGCTGAATGGTTAAATTCTAAAAAAGAAATAAAAATCATTCTTGAAGGTCACTGCGACGAAAGAGGAACAAGAGAATACAACTTAGCACTTGGTCAAAAAAGAGCCGAAGCAGCTAAAAAGTATTTAGTTTCTAAAAATGTAAATGCAAACAGAGTAAAAATTGTTAGTTATGGAAAAGAAAAACCAGAATTTTTAGGAACTGGCGAATCTGTTTGGTCAAAAAACAGAAGAGCTGTTGTAGTAGAAGTAAAATAGTTGTGCATACAATAGTTTAATTATTTTATCAATACCTATTGGGAGCACCAATAGGTATATTTTTGTGTAAATATTATGGAAAATGGAAAAGTAGTATTGGTTTACGGTCCAATGAAAAGTGGAAAATCGGCTACATTAATTGATATTCACAATGGACTAATTGAAAAAGGAATTACGGTTGAATGTTTTAAAAACACAATAGATACAAGAGATATTGGTTTTATTAAATCAAGAGCATATGAACAAACAGTCCCTTGCACAACATTGGTTAATATAAAAGATTGTGTTAAATCAAGTGCAGATGTTGTTATGATAGATGAATTTCAATTTATTCAAGCAACAGTTATGATAGATATAGTAAACAATTTTAAACAAACAAATAAAACTTTATATATATTTGGATTAGACAAAATAGCAAATGGTGATGAATGGCCGGCCTATACTGCTATTAAAGATTTGGTTGATAAAAAAATAAAGTTGACTGCAACTTGTGAATTGTGTGGAGATGTGGCAGAATATACAAAGTTGGAAAGTGATGTAAATGATTTAATACAGGTGGAAAATGAAAATGTTAAATATTTCCCTGTATGTAAAAAATGTTTTTATAAATAAGTAATTATAATGTTAAGTATATTTAAACAATCATAATACAAATAATTTTGTTACTTTACAAATACTAAAATATACAAATATGTATTAATTATTATAAAAATAAAACAATATTTAAGCATTATTCAAATACAATAACCTACTGCAATAAACACCATAAACACAATAAAACTCACACATCAAACAATACCCTAATCCACAAGTTTTATATTCAAAAAAGGCAAAATCTTCAATATAACATTTTTTGCTATTGTTGTAGCAACAGTTCCACCAGTTCCATCAAAATCACCATTTATCTTTGGCCTATCAGCAACAATAAATATGCTATATTCAGGATTTTCAATTGGAAAAGCACCAACAAAAGAAGCAATATGCTCTCCCTCTTGATAACCAGTTTTTGAATTTTTTCTTGCAGTTCCAGTTTTTCCACCAATATTAAAACCATCCAAGTATGCGAGTCTTCCAGTTCCTTTAATAATAGTTTCTTTAAACAAATCTCTAACTATTTTTGAAGTATTTTCAGAAACAACATTTTTCACAACTTGATCATTAAAATTATATGTAAATCTTGGTGTAATTAATTTACCATTATTTAAAATACCATTTGTTGCAGAAATAACATGAATTGGTGACACCGCTATACCATAACCATAAGAAATAGTTATTAAATTAATATCTCTCCATCTCCTTGGTTGCAAAGGCAAAACAACTTGATTAATACCAATATTTAGTTTCTCCAATAAACCAATATTTTCAAAAAATTCAATTTGATTTAATGTTCCTATTTTTTTAGCAATTTGACTTGCAACTAAATTTGATGATAAAGCAAAACCTTGTTGCAAAGTCAACTCCTTCCTATTCATAATAGATTTTATATCCTTAACAACATAATTTCCAAAATTCAATTCTTTACTAACATCAAATATACTATTTTCATTTATTACACCGCTTTCAATTCCATTTGCAAAAGTAAAAACTTTAAAAACAGAACCGAGTTCATAATTTCCATAAGTGGCAAAATTAAAAGTATTATTCCTATCTTTTACATTATTTGGATTAAAATCAGGCAAAGACACCATAGCCAAAACATTTCCAGTTTTAATCTCCATAATAATACCAACCATAAAATTTGCATTATAAGATTCGTATGCTCTTAATAATTCATCTCTCAAAACTTCTTGAACCCTTAAATCCATTGTCAATTTTAGTGGTTCATTATCATTTTTTTTTAAATAATTATCATAATATTCTTCAAGCCCCATAACACCATTTTTATCCATATCAACATAACCCAAAATATGCGAAAAAAGATTATTATGCGGATAAAACCTTAATAAATCATCCTCAAAAACAATTGATGCAATAGGCAACTGCCTTATTTTATACTCCTCATCAGGAAAAATATTATTCCTTATTAAAATATATTTAGATTTTGTTTTATTAGTTATTTTATTATAAATAAAATTATAATCCAATTTCAAAATTTTAGACAATTCGGTTGCTATAAAAACTTCATTTTCTATCAAATCCTTATTAAGATATAAAGTCTTAACTTTTATATTACTTGCAACAACAACATTATTTTTATCAACTATATCAACCCTTTTATAAATTGGATCATAAAATACAGCCTTATCAAAAGATTTATTATATTTAACAACAGTCAAATAAAACAATCTAATTATTAATATAACAAATATTAAAAATATAGTAATAATAATAAAAGATAATTTTTTGTTTAACTGCTTCATTTCTGTGCTATTGAATTTTTATTATTTTCAATTTTTGTATAATAATATGGAATAAGTCCTCTAATATCTTTTATTTGTTTTCTTGTAATTAAAATATCACCATCTAAATTCATTGGAATATCAATTTGTTTTATTTTGGCATAAATATTTTTCAACCTATCCGGACGACTAAGATAAGTAAGTTCTAATTCAACAACCTCACTCTCTTTATCCAGTAAAACAATTTTATTATTTACATCTCTTATGTCGCTTTTTATTTTATATACTTTATTTTTAACAAAAATCAAAACACAAAACAAAAACAAAGTTAAAATAAACAAAAAATTCTTAATAGTAGTAAACAAATCCCTCAACATCTTACAGCACCTCGCAATTTTGCCGATCTTGCTCTTCTATTTTTATCAACTTCAACACTAGACACAATCACCGGTTTTTTTGTTAATACCTTAAATAAAGTCTCCTTTTGCACCTCTTTATATTTATTTACTTTTAATAATTTACAATCTCCATTATTATTCAAAAAATCCTTCACAATTCTATCTTCCAACGAATGAAAACTTACCACAACAAGCCTTCCACCACTCTTTAACAATTTAACAGAATCGTTTAATATCGTTTCCAATTCTTTTAATTCATCATTTACAAAAATTCTTATTGCCTGAAAAGTTTTAGTTGCAAAATCTATTTTTGTATACTTATTTGGAAAACAACTTCTTACTATATCTGCCAACTCTGTTGTTGTTTCTATCGCTTTATTTTTTCTATATTCAATTATCTTTTTTGCTATTGCTCTGCTTTTTACTTCTTCACCAAAATTATAAATAATATCTGCAATATTTTTTTCATCATAATCATTTACAACATCATAAGCAGTTATATTATTTCTCCCCATCGTCATTGTTAAAGGTGCTTCTTTATTAAATGAAAACCCCCTATTCCCATTATCCAACTGCATTGATGATACGCCCAAATCCAACACAATAGCATCTAAACTATTTTCTTCTACAACATTTTTTATTTCACTAAATTTTACATTATAAAATTCAAATCTATCTTTAAAATCATTTTTTACACCATCAACAAACTTTAAAACAGTTTCATCTCTATCTGTTCCTATAACTTTACAATTACAAGATTCTAAAATTGCCCTTGTATAACCACCAGCGCCAAAAGTTCCATCCAAAATAACATCACCATTTTTTGGTTTTAAATAATTTAAAACTTCATTAAGCATTACAGATATATGTTCTTTCTTACTTTGCATTTTTAAATATATCCCTATTATTCTTAATTTTTTCCCTCGCCTCTTCTTTATATTTTTCAAATGCTTTTGGTTCCCATATCTCAAAAATTTGCCCCTTACCTATAAAAACAGCACTGTTTGTTATATTTGCAAAATCTAACAAATTTTTTGGCAATAAAATTCTTCCATCTTTATCAAATTGCAATTGTGCCGAACCACCCAAAATTATTGTTAAAAAAGCATCTTTTTCATTAGAAAATGGATCTAAATCATCTATTTTCTTACTTAATTCTTCTATCCTTGAAACACAACAACCCTCAATACATTTATTTATTGAAGATTCATACAAAACTAATGAATTACTTTCCTCTTCTTGTATTATAGATCTAAATTGAGATGGCACAGAAACTCTGCCTTTCTGGTCTACTTTATTTTCAAATGTTGATAAAAACAAACTCATCTCAACTACTTTTATGGTTTTTCATGGATTTCTATGGAATATTATGTTTATTATATTTTTAAAATCAAGTAAAAAAACAAAAATAATATATCAATTTTATATAAAAAAATATTTAAATAAACATACTATTAATATTAAAAAAACAACAATAATTACATCAATATAAAAAATTGTTCATTTTTAACTTTTAATTATTTAAAAAAATTTACATATTGTTTAAATTTATTTTACAAGTAAAAATTATAAATATGTCAATACATACACAACCATAAAAACATAAAAAAATAATAAAACATCTAAAAAATAAAACAATAAAACAATATCTACTTATAAAAATCCAAAAATAGCAGGACATCGGCGGGACATCGGCGGGACATCGGCGGGACATTGGCAAGTATTATTGTATAATATTATAGAATACCAACAATATATTCACAATAAAAAATAGCAAACAAATACACTACTAATATAATAAATATCATACATTAGCAAAACATCAAATACATTATATAAACAAATATTATAAAAACAACAATTTATTTACACTCATACACCAAATAATATTAAAAAAACAATATTTTACTTATAAAAATCCAAAAATAGCGGGACACCACACACACCACAGCGGGACACCACTTAAAAACATTAATTCCTTATATCAACAATACCACAACAAAAAAATAATATTACAACAATATCATATACTAATAATAAATACAAAATTAAATAATACAATAAATAAAACACTTTTAATACTATAACAAAACACTTAAACGTCAATAAAATATCAAGCAATCAAAATTATATTTACAAATACCTAAAACAAACACAGACAAGCGCACACAGACAAGCGCACACAGACAAGCGCACACAGACAAGCGCACACAGACAAGCGCACACAGACAAGCGCACACAGACAAGCGCA
>JAGAUJ010000015.1 GCA_017620845.1 Rickettsiales bacterium
TAAATTATATATTTATATAAAATAATATAAAATAAATTATATACTTATATAATTAATTATAATATTATAATATTACAATATTACAATATAATAGTATTATATAGATGTAATAAACATAATATAGTATAGTTAACTATATAATATAATTACATAATATATAATAAATTATTTATTATATCAATATATAATTAAATACAAATAAATTATAAAAATAAATAATATAATTTATAAATAATTATTTTATTATTAATATATAAATAATATCATCTTATTATTAATATATAAATAATTATCTTATTATATAATATTATTATTTAATAATATAAAACTAAGGTAAGTATATAAAGAATAAAAATAAATGTCAATGGGGATTTGAGGTTGTTTGTTTTTTTGTTTAATTTGTGTTTAATATATTAAATAAATGATTTTAGTTGTTTACAGATTATTAAAAGTATTTTAAATTATAGAAATTAAGTAAAAAAACATAAAACTCAAATAATATCCTACCATAATATTTTTTATTATATATTATAAATAAAAAATTAGTATTAAATGGCAGAAGAGATATTACACTTACAAAAAGAAATTTATCAAAACAACCTATCATATTTTATACAAAGAAGTTTTTACATAATCAATCAAGGCGTTAAATATACACACAACTGGCACATTGATGCCATAAGTGAAGCATTAAACGAAGTATATAAAGGGAATATAAAACGATTAATAATAAATATGCCACCAAGATATTTAAAATCAGTATGTATAAGTGTTGCTTTTCCAGCGTGGGTATTAGGCAACAATCCAGAAAAAAGAATTATAACCGCAAGTTATTCCGAAAAATTAACAATAAAACATTCCACTGATTGTAGATTAATTATGGAAAGTGATTGGTTTAAAAATATTTTTAATGACTGCATTTTAAGTAAAAATCAAAACGAAAAGTACAAATTTTCCACAACTAAAAATGGTTATAGATTCGCTACCTCAGTCGGTGGAACTTTAACTGGTGAGAGTGGAGATATATTAATTATTGATGACCCACACAATCCACAACAAGTTTTAAGTAATAAATATAGACAAAAAGTTTTGGACTGGTATAGTAATACTTTTAGTAGTCGTTTAAATGATAAGAAAAATGGCGCAATAATTATAGTTATGCAAAGATTACATGAAAATGATTTAAGTGGGTATTTGCTAAATAAAAATAAAGATGGTTGGGTTCATTTAAATTTGCCAGTATTATTTGAAGATGATTGTGATATAAATATTGGTAATTTCTATAAACATATACAAAAAGGTGAATATTTGTTTGAAAAAAGAGAAGGCAAAAAGGAAATAGAAAAAATTAAACTTGATATGGGAATGTATGTTTTTAATGCACAATACCAACAAAAACCAATGCTGTTAGATTTTGGAATTTTTAAAAAACATTGATTAAAATATTATAGTGAAAATATACCTTTTGAAAATATTTATTTGAGTTTTGATACTGCAATAAAAACTGGTATAAATAACGATCCAACTGTTTGCACTATTTGGAGTAAACATGAAAATAAATATTATCTTGTTGATTTGGTTAGAGACTGGCTTGAATATCCGGATTTAAAAAGAGAAACTTTAAATTTAATAAATAAATGGAATCCCATAGCTGTTTTAATTGAAGATAAAGCAAGTGGCCAATCTTTGATACAAGATTTAAAAAAGGAAAAAGTTAGTATAATACCAATAAAAGTTGTAAAAGATAAAATTACAAGATTTGCAAGTATTACACCTGTTTTTGAAAGTGGAAGAGTTTTGTTTAGGGAAGGATCTGCTTGGTTGTTTGATTTAGAGTATGAGTTATTGTCTTTTCCAACTGGAAATCATGATGATCAAGTTGATTCTATAAGTCAGTTTTTAAATTGGGTTGAAAATAGAAATAAAAAGAAAAAAGAAGTTAGAGTAAGAAGGCTATAAATCAACACCAATATACCACCACATTACTAATACCTTATAATAGAATATAAGCAAATCAAACAACATAAAATCTATTTATTAATACATATATTACAATAATACAAAATAATCATAATACAATTATTATTTGTTATTCATTGTCACCTTGTTCTTGCATTTTAACTTCCTTTTTCTGCCTTGCTTCCTCATCTTTTCTTGCTTTAAGTTTTTCACTTATATCATTTACTTTTTTATCAACAATTGTTTTTTTAACTATTGCAGTAAGAACAACAGATGAATCTTCTGATAATAAATTAGTTGATACTTCTTTAAGTAAAGCGCTTGTATCTTCTTTAAGTAGACTTGTGCTATCTTCTTCCAATAGTGCAACCGGGTCCTTTTCTGGTTCGTTATCCATAGATTCAGCATGTTCTTCTAACTTTTCTTCAACTTGTTCAGTAAATTTATCTATCGCTTCTTTACCTAAAACACTTTCAAGTATTTTATCTTCACCACCCATAACCTCAATCATTTTTTGTGCCGTTCTACCATATCTATCTATAACTTCATCAGAACGTTCGCCAGCCGCTATTAATTCAAGTAATTTTTGCAAATCAGCGTTACTAAGTGAACCATTTTTATTCATTAACAATGCTATATCAAGTAAGCTCGCAGACTTACTATCAATAAGATCTTTTATTTTTTCTAATTCTTTGCTTTGTTTTCCTTTTTCTTTTTTTGTAAATTCTCTATCAACCATTTGTTTTTCACTATCATTATTATTTAACAATAATCCTTTCTTCAAATCAGTAATTATATCTCTTTCTATTTCTTCACTTTTTTCTTTGTGTATAGCACTATTTACTGCATCTTTTATAATTTCTTCATCAGTTTTATCTCCTAATTTATCATCAAGCCAACTCTTAGTTCTTTCTGCCCAACTATCTTTTTCTTCTTTTTTCTTTGGTTTTATCGTCAGTAAATCATCTTTATTATAGACACCACCTTTTTGCTTTCCAAAAATACTATCTTCCCTTATAACACCACCATCTCCCCAAGTTTTAGTATCAAGAATTGAGCCTTTAAGCGAAGAATTATCGTCTCCTATATCACCAACAGTATCTCTAACTATTTTACCAGCAAGTTTTTTCATATCATTTCCAAAATCAGTTTCCATACCTCGCATTTTATTATATGAATTCTTACCAACAGCATCACCAAACTGATTAGCAGTAGTACCAATTTTTTTAGCTGTGCCTTTTACATTATCCATAAATGACTTATTTGTATCATAAATATTTCTAGTCCACGATAAAAGATTAGATTCTTTTTGCAATTCGCCAATACCAGTTGTTTGCGCAAAACCTTGTATTTGATTTGATAAAGTAAAATTTTCTGTTTGCATCATTGAACCTTTTAAATCTTTATCAAATGCACTTACAGACTTACCACCAACTTCAATACTTATAATTTGATTAATAACTTCCATAACATATTTTGTTATTTTATCAAACATATACACCAATGCAAATACTATAGTTATATTTATACAATAATATACAAACCATTTATCTGGCAGACCAACATATTCAACAGCAACAAAATTATTTAATATTGCCTTTATGGATTCAACAAGCCAATTAAATTCCCAAAAATCAGACCAACTATCAACCCCAACACTACCATCCGTTCCAGGCATCAAATGATCCCCAAGACCAACAAAACAGACCTTAAATGATAACAACATTTTTATAAAATTGTTTATTATTCCTGTACAGAAATAAAAAGCAGTAAAAAATGCCACCAATTCCAAACACTTTGACACAACAAATTTAAGCCAGCCATTAAATACAAATTTTGCTTGATCAATTAAACTTATCGCTAAACAAACTGGCGCCAATGGCAAAACAAGTGTTAGTTGTAATAATACAAATATAAATGGAATTATTGATTGAACCAATTTTGATACATAAAATAAAAGAACTAAAAACAAAGCAGTTGACACAAAACAACCAATCATAAACATTTCACCAGTACCAAAAAAGAATGATAATACCTTCGCAGTAACTGTATAACCATCAAAAAATGCTAATATCTCATCTACAATGGCAAAATTACGTGATAACGAAGATGTTTCATTTGCATATTTTAAACCACCAATTAGAGATATTGTATTATCAGTTATAAAACTACTTGAAAATATTCCTGCTATTAAATCAACAATTCCTATTGTTCCATTAATAAAAAAATTGATGACAAACTTATTAAAAAATTGAAATGCTGTATTTGATAATAACACACTTAATACTATCACATTAATAAGCATTTTTATTAATTTATTTTTATTTATTACCCCAATTTTAAGATCTTTTTCTTCATCTGTTGTAAATCCGAATATAACTCTAAAACCATAAATCACAACCATAAATACCATAATAATTCTAGCAATATTTACAAAATTACTGCTTAATATATTCTTAAATATCATAGCCACCATGCCATCAGCTCTATCATCACTCTGACTAGGTTTTGGTGTTCCCAACAAGAAAAATTCAATTTCTTGCAACTTACCCTCAAAAGAACCAGCATCATCAAGATCTATACCAGATACAACCTCTATATTATAAAATCCATCATTATCTTTATAATATTTATCAGCAATAAACATTCTTATCTTTTCACCATAAGAATATTTTATATTTTGCAAATCTGAAACATTTTTATATATTTGCTTTGGTCCATATTGAAAATATGATTTATAAACCCTTTCAGGCTTTCCATCAATACCTTTTTGAATTTCATAACAAGCATTCATAAATTTTTCAATAGAACTAGCCACTATGTAGCCAACATTTTCAACTTTATTTCCATATAACAAATCTTCATGCAAATCTATATTATAAATAAATTGATTACCATTATCAACAATTATTTTATTATTTGAAGCAATATCTAGTCCAGAATAATCATCTAAATGATATTTTACATCAAAATAATTTTCTATGAAATCACTTTGAGTATATTTTTTTGTTTTATATTTCTTACAATCACACTCAACTAAAATTTTTTTATCTGCATTACTATAATATAGACATGTACCAAGATCTTCATTTTTATTTTCACATGAACAATTTTTACCATTAGAATCTACACATTTTTTCCAATCTATCCCATTTGGTTCTTTATATTCCACTATCACATCACCACCAGAAACAACTCTACCACCAAACCAATAAGCCTTAGAACATAGCATTTTTGAAGCAATTAAATGATGATAAGCCGACGGCTGAGTCCTACCATTTATTCCATAAGAAGCTAAATATAAACCAGCACCCCTAGTAATCCAACATTCCTTTTGTCTTTCTGGCAACTCTTCAGCTCCATATACAATACCTCTACCAGCAGGAATTTTAATTTTATTGCCATAAGAAAGTTCAAACTCTTTCTCTTCATTGCTATCATTTTTGACAGCATTAATACCCCTGTAGTAATTTCTAATATAATAAAATTCGTTTTCTTCTGCTTTATTACTTAATTTATAAACACTTCCATCTAATGTATATTTTTCCAATGCACAAATAAAGTTTTTATCTGGCAATCCATTATTTTCCAATTTTGAATTTTTTATAATATCACCAAATTTTGTATCACTATTAATATTATTAGCATAATCAGCCAACCAAGGTATCCATTGACCAGTTATATTAATAGTTAGTGGATCTCCATTTAATGATAAACCTAAATCAGTATGTAAAACTTTCTGTTTTATTTGTTCATGCTTATATGGATTATTAACTATATAATCTACATCTTTTTTTGGTTTTGCTAATATTTGATTTTTTTTAGTTCCAAACTCATCAGCCTCAATACATGTATTTCTAACTTTATCAGAAAAACTTGCATTTACAGTTATCATAATTATTATCATTAATATAAATATAATTAGCGATAATGTAAACGCCTTAATCAAAAATTTTGGGATACTATTAATAAAATCAATCAGCTTTTTGAGGAGTTCCTTTATGGTTTCTTTCATACTTGACAATACTAAATGGTACCCGCGGCCGGACTTGAACCGGCAAGGACCGAAGTCCCACAGATTTTAAGTCTGTTATGTCTACCATTCCATCACGCGGGCTTACTAACTTCAATCATTATAGATTAATATTTTTTAAATGCAAGAAAAAAGTTATTTTTTATTAATATTATAAATTTATAGTCATATTTATATGTTAATCTCAATAAAATAATATTTATTTATTTTATTTTTATTGTATTTTCAAAATATACCTTTAATATTCATACTATGTAATATATCATAACAAAAATGACAATAATAGAAACATTAAATAACACATTATTAGATATTTTTAAAAAATTAAACTATGACAAAAAATATGCATTTTTTCAATATTCCGACAGGCCAGATTTAAGTGATTTTCAAACAAATTGTGCAATGCCATTATGTAAAATATATAAAAAATCTCCCATTGAAATTGCAAACACAATAAAGACTGAATTGGAAAATACTAATTTTATAGACACGATTTCCATTGATGGACCTGGATTTATTAATATAAAATTAAAAAATGAAATTTTATTCAATCAATTAAACACAACGATAAATAACAATAAATGTGGTTATAATAATACAAGCAATAAAACAGTTATTGTTGATTTTGGTGGTTATAACATTGCAAAAGAACCACATGTGGGACATTTAAGATCAACAGTAATAGGCGAGAGTATTAGAAGAATTTATGAATTTTGTGGTGACAAAGTAATCGGCGACGTTCATCAAGGAGATTGGGGACTACAAATGGGTATGGTTATTGAAGGAATAAGACTAAAATATCCAGAGGCAGAATGTTTTAAAGAAAATTTTAACAAAGATGAGATAACAGATTTAAATTTAATAGCAAGTGAATTAACTGAAATTTACAGAACTGCAAGCGCCAAAAGTAAAGAAGATGAAGAATTTAATAAACAAGTGCACACAACCACAACAAAGTTACAAAATGGTTATAAACCATACAATATATTATGGAAATATTTTACAAATATTTCAATCAATGATTTAAAAGAATTAACAGAAGGAACTTTAAAAGCGCATTTTGACTTATGGAATGGCGAAAGTGCAGTTAATGACTTAATTAAATTAATGGTGCGAAATTTAATGCAACAAAAAATAGTCGTTGAATCACAAGGTGCACAAATTATTGATATTAGCGATATGGAGGAAGGAATACCTCCTGTTATAATAAAAAATAGTGAAGGTGCAGTTATGTATGCTACAAGCGACATGGCAACAATACTTGATAGAATACAAAAATATAATTGCGATCTAATGTTATATGTTGTTGACGCAAGACAAAACCTACACTTCAAACAAGTATTTTTAGCTTGTAAAAAAATAGGACTTTTAAACGAAAAACACGTGGCAGAACACTGCCCTTTTGGAACAATGAATGGAAAAGATAATAAGCCATTTAAAACAAGAAGTGGAGAAACTGTGAGATTAAGAGATTTAATAAATGATACAATAACAAAAAT
Organism: Rickettsiales bacterium; assembly: GCA_017620845.1. Taxonomy (GTDB): domain Bacteria; phylum Pseudomonadota; class Alphaproteobacteria; order Rickettsiales; family UBA1997; genus RGIG8782. Next base: position 7,492 of record JAGAUJ010000015.1, read on the forward strand.
TGAAGAAAAATCTATAATTAAAGATAAAGATACAATAGAAAAAATTGCAGTTGCGTGTTTAAAATTTGCTGATCTAATAAATTATAGAGAATCAAATTATATATTTGATTTAGAACAATTTACAAACTATGAAGGCAAAACTGGTGCTTATTTATTATATGGAATTGTTAGAATTAATTCAATTTTAGCAAATAATGAACTTGAAAAATATAAAATAACACAAATTCAAACAAAAGAAGAAAAAGACTTATTAATTGAATTAACAAGATTTAATGACACAATAAAAAATGCTTATGATAAAAAAGCACCACATTTTATTGCTGAATATGTTTATAAGTTAGTTAAGAAATTCAGCACTTTCTATTCTGCTTGTAATATAAATAATGAGGTTGATGTTGATTATAAAAAATCAAAATTATCACTGATTTATTTAACAAGACAATATATTATAAAATGTGTTGAGTTGTTGGGTATTGAGTGTGTAAATAAAATGTAAAAATAAAAATATGACAAGTAGCAGTAAAAACAACAAGTTTAACATATTTAAGAAAATAAAACAATATTTACTACTACTTATTATTAAACATAAAATCAACAAAATAAACAACGAAGCAAAAATATTTAATAAAAACAACAGAACAATAAACATCATTAAACAAAACCACAAGCAAAACATTATACTTAACAAAAAATACACATACACAATTCAACCGCACGAATTTTATATACAAAACAACATAGATTCAATTTTAGATTTATCTAAAACATTTTTTTTAAACAAGAATTACATTGTTTATATTGGTATAGAAATAGAATTTTATTTACCACATATAATAACAAAAACAGAAGAATTATACAATAAAATATACAATTTTTCAACAAAACAAAATATTAATATTTATGATATTGAAAGAGAAAGAGGACAAAATCAATTTGAAATAAAATTTAAACCTTATAGTGATGTTAATAAATTAATAAATGATTTTAATAATATAAAACAGTTTTTAATAAATGAATTTAATGCTATTTTTAATGATATGCCTTTTAAAAATGATTCAGGAAGTGCTTTACAAATTAACATAAGTATAGCTGATAAAACAACAAATAAAAATCTATTTAGTAGAAACAAAGACAAAACACAAGAAAGTAAATTATTATTAAATAGTGTTGCTGGATTATTACAAACAACAAATTTATTTTTACCATTTTATTTATCTAAAAATAAAAATACCACCAGACTTGAAGAATTAACAAATAAAATATTATACAGTAATGGCAAAATACCAGCCCCAACATATATAAGTTGGGGAATAAACAACAGAACTTGTGCTATTAGAATACCAATACCAAAAAATATATATAATGAAGACAATTATTTTACTGATGATGATAAAAACAGAAGAATAGAGTTTCGGGTACCATCAGCAGATAGCGATATAAAATATCTTATTTATTGTATATTAAACTCAATTGCCTTCGGTATAACAAATAATTTAATACCAATTGATTCAACATATAACAATGTTTTACTAAATCATGAAAATTATGAAAAAATTGAACTAAAAAAATATTTATTTGAAGAATATTATAGAGTTTTAAAAGTATTATTTAATTTTTAAATAATAATTCATTTTTATTGATTTTTTTAAAAAATATAATACTATCCATACATAGTTGATTTATTTTATTTACATATGCAACACAACAACAAAGGTTTTTCATTATTAGAATTATCAATAGTATTACTAGTGCTTGGCTTTATGACAACTGCCTCAATAACTATAACAAGAGGAATGTTAAATTATGGAAAACAAAAAGTTACAAAAGATAAAATATATAGAATAGAAAATGCCATTGATTCATTTTTAACAAAAAATGGTAGATTGCCTTGTCCAGCAGGAATAAAAAAAAATTATACAAAAAGTAGCGAAATAAAAGAAAGCATATCAACAGACGAAACGGAATGTAGTGTAAATAATGAAGACGGGATTAAATTAAGTGGAAATATATATATTGGGACAATCCCAGTTGATGATTTAGAAATACAAAAAAATGATGCCACTGATGGTTGGTCAAACAAATATACATATGTTGTAGTAAAAGATTTTATTAAAAAAGACAATTATTTAAAAACAATATCAAGTGATAAATTAATTAATGATAAATTTGCTTATGCAATAATTTCAACTGGCAGAAATCAATATTATTCATATAATTTTAATGGAGATAAAGAATTAAAAAACTCTACATTAAGCGAAAAAGATAAAGAAAATTCTTATGCATATATAACAAATAATAAAATTAATGAAGGCTGGGGAGATGCAGATTTTGACGATTTTGTTTTAACTAAAAGTATAAATATAATGAAACAAAATTTAGGTATTTTTGACTCAATTTGCGAAATAGATTCTACCAATATAGAAAGTCAAATAGATACAAAATGTGGAACTGAATATGTCATGTCATCAATTGACACTCAATTAAATTATGGTGGAAAAATATACAGTGACGATATATATGAAACAAAGACAATTACAAATGAAGAGGGAATAGAAAAAGAAGTTAAAGTAAAATTAAAAAACTGTGTTATAGAATGCTCTAAATATGGAAAATTGATAGTTTATTTAAATATTACGGAGTTATAAAATGGAAAATAATCTAATAACTATAAACAAAATATTGAACAAAAAAATCCTAATTTGGGGTTATGGTTTAGAGGGAAAATCAGCAATAAATTTATTGTTATCAAAAGGTGTAAAAAATATAACAGTTGCCACAAAAGACAAAATAGAAGATACAAAAGAAAATGTATCATTTATATTAGAAGACGATATTTTAAAATATGATTTTGATTATATAATAAAGTCCCCTGGCATTTCTATGTATAAAAGAGAGTGTGAAATTTTACAAACCAATGGAGTTATTATAACATCTACATTAAATTTATTATTATCTAAAATAATAGATGAAAATAAAAAAGTAAAAGTTATTGCTATAACAGGAACAAAAGGCAAAAGCACAACATCCTCAATGCTATATCATATACTTAATAATCTAAATTATAAAGTCGCTTTATTGGGCAATATAGGAATATCTTTTTTAGATGTATTTGATAAATTAAATGATTATGACTATCTTGTATTAGAACTTTCAAGTTATCAAATAAAAAATTTACACTGTAACATAGATTATTCAATTATATTAAATCTGTTTCCGGAACATATAGACTGGCACCTAACTCACGAAAATTATTTTAAAGATAAAATGAACATAATTAACTATTCAAAAAAAGTTGCTTTTAATGCCTCAAATGAAACTGTTATGAAATACATGGGACATATAAATAATGATAAAAAATTTATACCATTCGGCAACAGTGATAAATATCACATAGAAAATAACTTTATAAAATATTATACTACAAATATTTTTGACATCAATTCAATTTCAAATATAAAAGGCGAACATATATTTAAGAATATTTGCGGAATATTGAGTATTCTTGAAGAAGAAAACATAAATATAACCAACGCCCTAAATACATTAAAGGATTTTAAAACATTAAAATACAGATTAGATGTATTTTTTAATAATACAACAAACAATACAATATTTGTAAATGATAGTATTTCTACAATACCAGAATCCACTATTGAAGCAATTAAAACATTTAAAAAAAATAATATATTTTTAATATTAGGTGGCTTTGATAGACAACAAGATTATTCCAAATTAATTGAGGTTATTTTAAATCCACAAAATAATATTAAAAAAATATTTTTAATAGGGCAAACCGGTAAGAGATTGCAAGTTGAATTGGAAAATAAAATTAATTGTTCTTTGTATAATAGTTATGAAGAACTTGTAAAAGTAATTAAAAGTAATGATCTAAAAAACACAACGGTTTTATTATCTCCAGCCTCTTCAAGTTATGATATGTTTAATAATTTTGAAAAAAGAGGGGAAAAATTTGAAAAATTAATGTTAGAAAATAACTAAATAGATAATTATTATATTTCTTTATTATAATAATATACTAATATCTTTCTGTTTGTTTTATTTTTTACAACTTTAATTTTAATTAATTTAAGACCGATATTTTGTTGAAATGGTTTTAATATTTTTACAATTTTACAACCTTTTTCTGCTTCATTAATTATTTTATTCTCCAACATTGTATTAAATACATTATCGGTGTTATTATAATCAATAATTATCAAATTTTTATTCTTCAAATCAGCAGAAAGTAATTCAGCATTAATAAAAGAAATATTTTTATCTTTAACAACAGTAGAATATTCACTATTTAATACCTTTTCCATCAATATATTTGATAATTCATGTAACTCAAACATATTTTCCACACCAATATATTCATTAAAAGAATACAATTTTGACAATAAAAATATAATCTTCCCTGCTCCACTTGCCAAATGAATACAATTTACATTAATTAATTTTTTTATAATTTCATCATTTATTATATCAATAACAATACGATAATCAAAATCAACATAGGCATGACTTTCATAATCTTTATTTAAATAATTTTCTCTGGCAAATACAACAAAATCATTTATATTCAAATTACCAAACAAATATGAAAAATATTTATACTCTTCGCTTTTGATTTTTTTATTTCTATTAAAAGATAACTGATTTTTTGTAAAATTACTTAATATTTTTTTAAACATTTTAATTACCTGATTTTAAAACAGTATTATTATCACCACTTTGCTTTGCTTCTTCAAATTTAATTTGTCGTTTTTCTTGTTCTTTCTGTTTTTCTTCAAACTTAATTCTATCATAATTTTTCATTAAAGTGAACATTAGAGGCAACCAATGTTCTGCTTTTGTTGAGTTTATTAATTCCTTTGCCTTTGACATTATATTACAATTTAAATTATTACTTGCAAAAATACACTGTTCTTCTTTTGATAAAAAACTAAAATCAACAGATGATATTATTGTATTACCATTATTTTTAAGTAATATAGTTCCATTTTCCTCTTTCATAATAGATATTATCCTTGCTTCCTCATCACTTATACCAAATATCTTCTTTTGATAAACAGTAGCTTTTAAATTTGGCAATAAAATTTGTGTTGGAAATATTTGTTTAACTGATAATTGTATGTTACTTTTTTCATAACTATCAGCACCACTTGTTGTCATTATAACGGCAATATTTTTATCATATAATTTTTTAAAAATACTTGATAATTTATCTTTAAAATATAGATTATCTACCAATAACCAACCCTCATCTATCGCCAAAACCGTTGGTTCACCAGTAGCATATTGTATTAAATTATGTAACACATAATCAAATATTGCAGTTTTAACTTCTTCATTATTAATTATAGTATTTAAATTCATTCCTATAACATCTTCCACATCTCTAAATAGATCCAACGTTGTATCTTTTTCGCTATTAAAAATAAAACCATAACCAGTTGGGCTGGCCCATTTTTTTAATATACTTGATATTTCAACCAATTTTTCATTTTGTGCTATTTCTAAAACATCCCCTATTTTATGTAATTCATTTATTTTACTATCAATAATTGATTTTAACTTATCCCATTCAAGTTCCATATTTGTTTTAGTATTGTCAATGCCAACCATACCATCATCGTATCTTTTTATAATTGTATATATCCAATTCTTAATAAATTCAATATTTTCTTTACTTTTCTCCATTAAAAATGGATTAATTAAAAGTTGTTTTTTAGAATCTTGCCTTGTTATAAAATAATATTTTCCATTCAAACTATTAATAAAAACTTTTGACCTATTTGTATTATCAATGTAAATCATCCTTTTTATTTGTTTTGTTACTGATAATAAAAATAAGTTCAAGTATTTTGTTTTTTTAAATTGTTTTGGCCCAACAATTAAAGTATTTCCATTTTTTTCGTTATGAAAAGAAAAGAAATATGGTGTTTCAAGAGCACTTTTTAAAACTATTGCTGAATCACCCCAATAATTTCCAGTTAATTTACCAGTTGGAAAATTAAACAACGATGTAAAACCACAAACATTTTCAAGCGGTATTTGTTGAAATCGTTTTATAAAACTAAAATTTGCTGGCAATTGACTCCAAAATAATGTTGGCATAAACATTTCTTCTCTTACAGCAACTATACCAATTTTACCTAATGTTTTAAATAATTTTTCAACATTTGATTTTAACTCATCTTTTGACCTTGCTTTTAATTGTATTAATATTTGACTTAAACAAATTCTTTTATCTTCACCATCTCCCTTTGGCAACATTGCTCCAATTTCAGAAAGATTTAACAAATAAGGATTTTCATCTAATGATAATATTTCAAAATGTTTTAACATTTGTTCATTTACTTGCTTATAATCAGTAAAACCAACAAATTGTGTTATTATCATTTCTTGATTTAATTGTATTATTTTATCAAGTTGCGACAATAATATGTTATTACAATATTTTAAAGATACTATGGCAATATATGTTGAATCTTCTTTGGAATATATTTGCATCATATTTTTGCCATAAGCAATTCTTTTTTCAATTAAAGATTCAGATAACTCATTTGCTGGTAATTTTACTTTTTTTCTATTATTTGCTCCATTTATTATAAGTGAAAAAAACTTTAAATGATCAGAATAATAAATACCATCTTCCTTTTTTTGTATTCCCAATAATTTTGCACAATACTTTTTTAAATCACCCATAACACCTTCAACAACTTTATTTAGTGTTTTACTCATTTGTGTTAATTCTTTTAATTTAGAACCTTTATATAAAGTAAAATTTATTGCTTTTAAAAATGATAATATTGCTGATACTTTATCTTCTTTTGGCGCTATTACAATAGTAATATAAATTTCATTTGCAAATTGCTCATTCCACTTATAATGTTTATTCCATCTATCCATAATTTCACTTGATATAAAATATCTTTCTGTTTGATTTCTTGGGACTATATCAACTGGCTTTCTCACCGTTTGAAACCAAAAAGTCACATCTCCGCTTATTTTTGAATTTTTCCTAAAAGTTGCATTTAAATCATCTCTTAAATTATAAAAATTATACTCAGATTTATTTGTTACAAAAGATGGAATTTTTATTGTTTGTAGTAATTCCATATTTTGTGTTAATATGGTTTTTGAATCATAATAACAAGCATAAGGTATTAAATCTGGATTTACATTTCCATTTGCAAACCTATTGTTATCAGTTTCTATATCATTAATTATATTATCTTCTACAGCCATACTAATCTTAAAGTTATACTTTAAATTTTTAATAAAAACACTTGAATTTATTTATTAAATAACTTATATTTCTATATATAATAAATCAAACATTGAAATAATCAATATTTTAATATGGACGATATAAAAAAAATATTACTTTCTAAAAGGAGTGAAGTATCGGATTCTCTTGATGAACTTGCTTCTGTTGTAAAAGATATTTTAAAACAAAAAAATGTAAAAATACTTGAATTACAAAATGAAAATGAAGAATTAAAGGCAAAAAATACAAAAAAACTTAAAATTAAATATAACATTAACATAAATGAATTATTGGAAATAAAAGCAAGTAATCACCTATTAAAAAAACTCTTTAAAAAAGAAAAAATAATAAAAAAACAAAAAGATAAAATTATAAGATTAGAACTTGAAAATGCTGAAAAAAATACAATAGATACAAAAGAAATGACAGCATTTAAACTTGTTGCCATAGAACTTGATGAAAAAGAAAAAATAATAAAACAGAATACATCAACAATTACAGACTTAAATAAACAACTTGATGAAAAAAATAAAGAAAATGAAAAATTAAATAATATTGTGGATAAACTACAAAATGACAACAATAAGTTGGAGGAATCTTCAAAACTACAAACAAAAACAATTGAAACTTTAACAGAAGAATTAACTGATAAAAAAAATAAAATTGGAGAATTAAGAGAGTATTTTATTGATATTGTAAACGATTATAATGATATTTTATTAAGGATTAATAATGAATAATAAATTAGAAATTAATATAGATAATATTAAAATTGAAATAGATGTAAAAGAAGAAGAAAAAGATCTATATAACGAAATTATAGATGAACTCAATACAGAATATAATAATGTTATGATACAGTATGGAAATATTAATAAAACAATAGTATTGTTTTATCTTTTGTTAAAAGTAGAAAATTTATTTCATACACAAAGTTTGGATAAAGATGAGTTATTTTTATCTTTAATAAAAAAAACTGCAAAATATATTACAGAAAAAAATAATAACAAGATTGATCTTGAAGATCAAATATTGCAAAATAGAAAAAACTTGTTGTTAGTTAATCTTATAACAAGGTTAAAATTGAAGAAAGATAAAAAAGAAATAAGTAACATTGAAGATAATGAATATTTGCAACTTGTGGAAGATTTGATTGATAATATTAAGGGCGATATTAATAGCGTTAAAAATGAGATAATGTTGTTTTGATAATTTATTTTAAATATATAAATCACAACATTATCAACAGCATCACAAAAATAACGACACCAAGCAATAACAACACTCAATTATCCTTGACAAACATCACTAAAAAATAAAACACTTCAAAATACAACTAAACCACTACCCACAAAACAAAAATTAACAAACTCACGATACAATAAACCACACCCCCCTCATCTCTAAAAAAATCCACTCACAAACACAATAGTAACACAAAAACCCCGACCATTAGGTTGGGGTTTAATTACCTTAATTTTAATAAATTTTACAATCTTTCCTTTACAGTTTTTACTATATTTTCAACCGTAAGTCCAAAATACTCATAAACCTGTTCTGCCGGTGCAGATATACCAAACCTATCATCTTTTATACCAAAGAATAAACCATCTTCACCAATATATCTTTCCCAACCATACGAAGAACCAGCTTCAATAGCAACTCTTAAAGTTTTTCTGTTTAAAACTTCTTCTTTATATTCTTTTGATTGTTTATCAAATATATCCAAACAAGGCGCAGAAACAACTCTTGCTTCAATATTATTATTTTTCAATTCATCGCAAACTTTTAAAGCTAAATCAACTTCTGTTCCAGTTGCGATCAAAGTAATTTGTGCTTTATTGTTTTCTTTCAATACATAAGCACCTTTTTTAACAAGATTTTCTGTTGATTTACCACTTATGAATGGAACACTTTGTCTTGAAAATATTAAAGCTGATGGTGTATATTTATTTTCAATAGCCAATTCATAGCAATCAATTGCTTCTTGTAAATCTGCTGGTCTAAACACATTTAAATTTGGAATTGCTCTTAAACTTGCCAAATGTTCTACAGGTTGATGTGTTGGCCCATCTTCACCAAGTCCAATACTATCATGTGTTAAAACATACAATACTTGTAATCCCATTAAAGCAGACAATCTAATTGATGGTTTTTCATAATCTGCGAAACAGAAGAAAGTTCCAGCATAAGGAATAATTCCACCATGTAAAACTAAACCATTCATTATACCAGCCATTGCGTGTTCTCTTATACCATAATTTATATATCTTCCAGCATAGTTGTTTTTATCTAAAACATCAGTTGTTTCAGTTTTTGTTAACACTGAACCAGTTAAATCCGCACTACCACCAACCAATTGACCAATATTTTTTGTTAAAACTTCTAAAACTCTTTGCGAAGATTTCCTTGTTGCTTCTTTTGGAGATTCTTTAATTATTTCTTCTTTAAATTTATTTAATTCTTCTTTCCAATTTTCAGGAAGTTCATTTTTTATAATTCTTGAAAATTCTTCAAATTTATCACTACTTTCTGCTCTATTTTTCCAATCAACAAATTTTGTTTCATTTCTTTTAGTCGATTCTTTCCATAATTTTAATACTTCTTCTGGAATTTCAAAATCACCCCAGTTTTCACATCCAAGTGCTTTTTTAGTAGCAATTAAATCATCACCTTTTATTGGAGAACCGTGACATTTACTTGTTCCTTCTTTTGGAGAACAATAACCAATTTTTGTTTTAAACGCTATAAATACTGGTTTATCACAATTCTGTGCTTCATCTAAAACTTTTTTAATTTCATCATAGTTGTGACCGTCTGCTTCTAAATATTTGAAATCTATTGATTCCATTCTCATTTTCATATTTTCATTTCTTGTAATAGAAGTATTACCATCTATTGTTATTTCATTATCATCCCACAAAACAACTAAATTACTTAGTTTCATTGTTCCTGCTATTGATAATGCTTCATAACTAATACCTTCCATTAAACAACCATCACCAACCATACAATAAACTTTATGATCTACTATATCTTTACCAAATTTTGCTTGTAAATGTTTTTCTGCAATAGCCATACCAACTGCATTTGAAACACCTTGACCCAAAGGTCCTGTTGTTGTTTCAACACCTTTTAAATAACCATATTCTGGATGACCTGCGGTTTTTGCGTGTAATTGTCTAAAATTTTTTATTTGATCCAAAGTGCAATCTGCATAACCTGTTAAATATAATAAAGAATATATTAACATTGAGCCGTGACCTGCTGATAAAACAAATCTGTCTCTGTCTGCCCAATTTGGCTTTGATGGAATAAATTTTAAATATTGAGAAAATAAAACCGTTGCAACATCGGCAAAACCCAATGGTAAACCTGGGTGTCCTGAGTTCGCTTTGGCAATAGCATCAAGTGATAAACATCTTATGGCATTTGCCATTAATTGTAATTCGTTGTTGTTCATATAGTAAAAATTATTTTTAATATAAGTAATTTAATTAATATTTTTGAAAATAACAAGAAAAATTTTAATATAATTTAAAAATAAAGATTTTTATTACAAATAAAATTATATTTACACCCACAAAAAACTAATAATATCTTTATTATCATATATAAACAAATAGAAACAACTTATTTAATAAATAATAATATGTAATTTATGAAATAATATTTATAATATTATAATACTTTTTTATTATATTTATAATACAATATGTAAAAACTTGAAACAAATAATTTTACATACTACAATCTAATTGATAAATAACCCTTTAAATATAATGTTAAATAAAATATTAACAAATAAAGAAAAATATATATTTTTATTAAAATATTATTTATTAATTTTCTTACGAGGAGCATTTTTCCTAAAATCATATGCCGTATTATTATTGGACGATATACTTACACCAATGCAAGCTAGTATGGTTGTATCAGTAGCAAGTATTACAACAATAGTATTGTCAATACCAATTAGTTATTTAAGCACAAAAATTGGTTGTAAAAACACAATATTATCTGGTATAACTTTATTTATTGCCAGTTATACTGGTTTATTATGCTCGAGGAATGTGTTTACATTTGTTTTCTATTTTTTTTGTTTTTCTATATATACTAATGTTTTTTATACATCACTTGAAACATTGGTATACGGAAATATAAGATCTCTTGGTTTAAAAGATTTATTCTCAAAATATAGAGCAATGTCAAGAATATGTAAATTAACATCTATAGCATTGGCAGTTTATCTTGCTGGTAAATTAATTTATACTAATGTAAATATAATATTTTTAGTAGATCTATTTATTTTAAGTTTAACATTAATTATTGTAATTACAATAAAAGAAAAAAGAACACAAGGAAGTATAAAATTAACTCGTAGTTATAAGAAACTACTTATAGATGCTTTTAAATATATATCAAAACATAGAATTTTAAGAAATATGTTAATTTTCCAAGCAATATGGTCAGCAATATTATCCTTTACAACACTATATAGATCTCTTTATTGCGAAGAAATAGCAATAAATGATTATAATATAGGTCTAATGTTATCGCTACAAACTATTATATCAAGTATTGTTCAAATTCTCTTTATTAGATTTGCTATAAAAAAAAATATACCAACAAAAAGTGTATTTTTTATTTTGGGTGGAATTTGTTTTCTAATAGCAACACATCACTATCATAGTATGTATTCTTACATATATTTTAGTTTATTTATTATTTTAGCACAATTTTCAGATACATTAACTTATCCAAAAATGATAAGTTTCATTCCAGAAAGATTTATGCCGACTGTATTATCCATATTTATGCTAACCATGGAATTTCTAAAATCAATAATATTATATGTATTTGGTTATATTTCACACGTTGCCTCATATAAAATGGCTTTTTGGTTTATTGGAATAATATTTACACTATCAAGTTGTATAGCCTATCTAATTATGAACCATGATAAACATTTATTAAAAAAATAATGTTTTAACAAACACAAACAGTATCATTAGCAAATGATGCTGTTTTTTGTTGTAATAACATATTTTTACTATTGAATAGTAGTTATACTACAATAAAAACTGTATTACATTAACCCATATACTTTTCATTTATAATTTATTTAAATATAAACTAAAACATCCAAACAGTCCATTTTCAACTTACAATCTAAATCGCAATCTTACAGCAATACACATTATCATTAATTTACAACAAAACTCCACAATAACAAACTACTACCTCAAAACATCAAATAACTTAAACAATGGTAGTTTTTATTTTTTATATATTATATAATTTTACCAATTTATCTACAACGCTTCCATTTGAAAATAAATAAGATTTATTATTATTTTTCAAAACACGACTCAAACCACCAGATTCTTCAACAAACAATTTACATAAATTAATATCTTCCTCATTAGAATCCAATATAATACTTGCATCGTATTTTCCACAAACAGTATAACAAACATCAAGCACCGAGCAATTATTAACCTTAAACATTGGTAATTTATCAAGTAAATGCTTAAAAACTTTTCTATCTAAATCATATTTAACAGCAACCAAAAAATCATTGTGAATTATTTTATCCAACATTCTCATTTTTTGATTATTTAAAAAGGCACTTTTATTTTTAACAACATAAAACATTTCATTTGTAGCATAATTATTTACAAAACCAATAACCGGTTTATCATTTTCCATTATCAAAATAGTAGTGCAAAAATAAGGAATTCCGCGGGAAAAATTTTTTATGCCAGCAAGAGCATTTATATGAATTGAATATTTGCTATTTTCTACTACATTATCTTTGCCATTTTTTATATATAAAGAATATTCTGGTCTTTTTTCAATAAAATAGTTATATAATTTATTTTGGATAAAAGCAACAGTTTTACTTACAAAATCTGCCAATAAACCAGAATTTTGTAAATTCTTAATTTCTTCAAAATCTCTATAAACTTTATCTTCAACTAATTTTATAGAATATTTTACAATATTTAAATCCGCTTCACTCATTTATCACGCTCCTATTATTATTAAAAAAACACTTTTCAACATTAAAATCCTTATTTTCATTTAATTTATTCAATTCTCTTTCTAAAAAAAACTTCATATAATTCAACTCTTCTTCCTTTTCATCTAATGATTTTACATTATTTCTTTCAAGTTCATTCATAACTTCACTTATTACTCTTATTGCTTCACAACTATCACCTTTTTGAGCTAAAAATATCCCAGCAGTTTGTTTCGTCCAAAGTGGTGCTGTATCAGGTGCTACATTTTTTAATTTTGTTGCTAATTCAATTGCTAAATCCATATTTCTGATTTCATAATTTGCTATATAACTTGCTTGATATAACCACCACCATTTTTTTTCAGGATTTTTTAAAGCATGCTGTTCTAAGAATTTTACAACATACATTTTATCCTCTTTAATTGGTGTTTGTGAAAAATAATAAGCAATTAAAGAAGGTAAATAATTAGACATGTAATTTAATTTTTCCAACTCCACAAACCAACCATATAATTTTTTATAATCATATTTTTTTAACGAAGTAAATCTTCCAAATGTATCTCCCATATTTTGAACTTGAAATGATTTCAACCTAAAATAAAACTCATTATCACCAAACGTAAATGCCCTCATTGTTTTTTCATTTGGTGGAGTTGTTACAACATCAAGTTCTGCCTGAATACTTGAATATTTATACCAAAAAAATATTTGCACAAGCATTAATACAATAAATATATACAAATATCTATTTACAATTAAATTATTTTTAATTAAACACTTAAAATTGTTTCTTTTTAAAATCATAAAAAGCCATCATAAACATTATTAATGTATATATAGTAGATTGTATTAAAACAATTCTAAATAAAGATATATCTGGACCATATATTAACCATTTTGTTTGACCAAATAAATCCAATCTCGGTATCAAAGATGATATTATTTTTGATAAATATTGTGATAGTGTCAAAAAAAAGTTATATATTTTACTATCTCCACTTATTAACGATACATTAATAAAAAAACCCATCATTCTTGATATTATATAAAATCCAGAACTTAAAAATACTGAAAATACCGCACTTTGTAATATAAAACTGGCAATTATTGAAAACATTGTTATCATCATAATTTCACATTGAACACTCAAAACCCATTGTAATGTTCCCAATAAATTACTGTTACAAAATAATAAAAATATAACCAAAAAAAATAATAACAATGATATACTAATCAAATTAAACGATATCCAATAAGATAATATAAATTTCTCTCTTGTTATATTTTTAGATAACATAAAAGAAATTTCTTTATTTTCATAAGATCTATTAATATGAAAACATATAAAAATTATCATACCAAACACTAATAATAATCTTACAGTTCCACCAAAAATTACTGCTTGCATTAAAGTTTCTTCTGACGTTGCAGTAAATCCAATTAAATTTGATACACCAAAAATTGCAATTATTGCCACAAATAACCCTAAGAGAAGTTTATCTCTTATTGCTGATAACATAACATATTCTAAAATAGTTTTCATATTAATCTCTATAATAATTGTTATTTTTACCAAAATCGTTAAACATTTTTCTGTCTTTTGAGTTTGTCAAAGGATTATCTTTATCAACTATTGTTGCTTTTATAAAAATAACCGTCTCTGTCAACTCTTTCACATTACTTTTAGATTTAAATAAATTACCTATTAAAGGAATATTCATCAAAAATGGAATACCAGAATCACTATTACTTATATTTTCCGACATTAAACCACCAATAACCATTACCTCACCAGATTTAATCTTTAACGAAGTTTCAAGAGTTCTTTTTTGTATTTGTGGAACCTGATTTCCCTCATTAACTGGATCAGATACATAACCAACTAATGCCGACAATTCTGGCTTAACAGTTAAAGTTATATCACTATTTTTTAAATCAATTGTTGGAATTATTTCTAACTTAACACCAATTTCTTCTTCTTGTTTTGTTGATGTATAAGTATATTTTGTATTACCATCTTTATCCTCTCCATCCTCGTCTTTTTCAACACTAAAATACACCAACGTATTTATAAAATCCAAACTTGCTTTTTGGTTATTCAAAGTGCTAATTCTTGGACTTGACAATGTTTTTGTATCACCAAATTCTTGCATTGCATCAATTACAACATTTAAATTTTTTGATTTTATCTTATTATTAAATACAGCACTAGTCAACCCCTTAGTAGAACCACCACTACCAATTATTGACATTAACGTATTTTTTATAACTTCACCAGTTTCCTCATCTGTTTTATTACTATCTTCTGTTAATGTCCAATTTATACCCGCTTTATAACTATCATTTAATTTAACCTCTACAACTTTTGCTTCAATTAATACTTGTGATGCGTAACTTTCTTTTGCTTTTTTTATGTAAGCAGATATTGCTTTTTGTGCCTTGCTATTAGCATAAACACTAACTATACCAGCCGCCTTATTAATACTTATCTGTTGTTGCAAATTATCATTTGAGCCACTAAAAGACACCTCACCAACACCATCAGATGCACCAATTTGTTCCTTTACTGGATTTACGGTAAGTAAATATTCTATTGATGTTTGTATATCGGTCCAAAATTCATGTTCAGTTAACACATCCAAATCATAATCAACAGTATAAGGTAAATCTCTTTCTACTTTTAAAATACCATCTGTATATTCATATTTTAAATTTGCAATATCACATATTTTATCTATTACAACATTTAATGGTTTGTCTGTTATTTTTAATATTATACCACCATTTATTTGTGGATCTATTTGAATATCAACATCTGCCAAACGTCCTAATTCAATAAATACATCTTTTAACGGAACCTCTTCCGTTATAGAAAAAGATATTAACTCTCCATTTCCTATTGGTGGTGGAGGTGGTGTTGCTAATAATTTAGATACATCTAAATGTTTATTATTATTCTCTATATCTTCTACATCATAACTTTGTCTAACATCTAATAATGTATTTTTTATATCTTGTCTTTTAATATTTCTCCATGAATCTACACTGTTATTTGGCTCAACAAAAGTTGTTCTAAATAAAGAACATCCGCTAATAACCATTAAAGTAAATAAATATATACTATACTTATAATTCTTCAAAATATGATAATAAAATTTACTATTATTGATATTATTATTTATAAAATATATTTTTCAATAGTTTTTATTATAAATTCAAAAAATTAATATAAATTAATATCAATTCAATGCTAATTTATAAAGTAGAAATATAAAAAAATTCTATATATAAATTTTACAATTAAATACATTTGTATAATAAATATCACTATATTAATTATATCATTGACTTTTATTTTTAATTGTTATATTATGATATATAATATATAATTATTTGATTTTATATGACAATTAGTGAAGTTAATCAAAGATTAGAAAATACTGAAACAATTATTATACCAAAATATACTATTACAAAAGAGTTAGATTTAAATACTAAAAAAATTCAAGAAAAAGAGCATGCACAAGAAGAAGATATAGAAGAAAAAACAAAAGAAGAAGAGAAAGAATTATTACAAGAAGAGTTAAAAGAAAAAATGGAAGAATTAATCAAAGGACAAGAACAAAGTGAAGAATTACAAAGTGAAGAAGAAATTGAAGAGGAAGTAAATAAAGAAGAGGAACAAGAAATTGAAAAACAAAATAAAAAAGAACAAAGTGAAGAATTACAAAGTGAAGAAGAGGTAAATAAAACAAATATAAATGAACAATTACACTATTTAGATAAAGCAGCGCCACCAAAATCTATTGCTACAGTAAATCAAGAAGAAGAAAACACATTAGAAGAAGAGAGAGAATTAATACAAGAACAATTAAAAGAAAAAACAAAAGAAATAAGTAAAGAAGAAGAACAAAATGAAGAATTACAAAGTAAAGAAGAAATTGAAGAGGAAGTAAATAAAGAAGAGGAAGAACAAGTAGAAAAAGAGAAAGAAGAAGAACAAGAAATTCAAAAACAAAACGAACAAAAAGAAAGTATAAAATTAGAAATTAATAAAGACAATGAAGAAGAACAAGGTATATTAGAAGAAGAACAAGAATTATCACAAGGACAATTAAAGAAAAAAACGGAAGAATTGATTAAAGAAGAAGAGGAACAAGAAGCAAAAGAAGATAAGGCGACCATTGAAAGAGAAATAAAAGAAATAGAAACGGAACTGAGTTTATTATATACTGAACTTAGAAGTAAAGAAGAACAAGATGAAACAATTTTAAATAAATTAAGAGAAGCAAATGCAAAACTTGCTGAATTAGCAGAAAAAGGGAAACAATTTGGTATAAAATATTATGGATAATATTTCTACAAACAATTAAATAATCGTAATATAAAAAATGAGGTTATCTGATTTATAAATACGTTAAAATCAAACTACTTGGAATAATTTTTACACCAACAATATTTGTTAAAATATTTAAGATTAAAAACAACAAAATATCTATTTTTCATATAAATAACTAAAAGTATTATATATTACAAAATATATTAAATCTCACCCTTCACAAATACAAAAACACTCTCAATAAACCAAACAGTAGAGCATAAGCCGAATTCTGTTTTTGTAATCATTAATCTAGAACAATAATTACTTATAGTTTCAAGCTACCTACCACGATGTTTTATGCGAAGACAGCACTGTTAATAAATTAACAACATCTAACTTGGTATTGCTCCTGATGGGGTTTACAAACAAGTAACATTTCTGCACCTGTGGTGAGCTCTTACCTCGCCTTTTCACCCTTACTACTTATATTTCTACAAATAGCGGTTTATTTTCTGTTGCACTTTCCGTAGGATTTCTCCCCGTGGTTATTAGCCACCATCATGTCCTCGTGGAGTCCGGACTTTCCTCTTGTTTTTCATCATTAAAGTGAAAACAAGCGATTACTTGCCCTACTTATCATAAATGTATAATAAAAAAACTATTTTTCAATAAATAATTTTTAAAAAATCAATTACACTTTATACTATTAAATCATCACAACAATCACCAAATTAATAAAACTTTCAAAAACACAAATTTACAATAATTTACATTTTTTAACAATATTTTCACTCTTCAAAATTAAACAACAAAATTAAAGCAAATAATACTTATTTTATAATATTTTTTTATTGTAAATTAAAAATCATTATTATAACATAAAGTAGTCAACATATAAAATAGTATTAATAAATAAGGATATATTGTGTTTTCATTTACATCAAAAGATATAGCAATAGACTTAGGAACCGCAAATGTTTTAGTCTATTTAAAAGGTAAAGGGGTAGTTTTAAATGAACCTTCGGTTGTTGCATTAATGAATAATAATGGCAGAAAAATTCCATATGCTTTTGGAAAAGAAGCAAAAATGATGTTAGGAAGAACACCAGCGCTAATAGAAACAATAAGACCAATGAAAGATGGAGTAATAGCAGATTTTAAAGTTGCTGGCGAAATGATAAAATATTTCATACAAACAGTTAATAAAACAAAATCTTGGTTTGGACCACTAATTATAGTATGTGTTCCTTATGGTTCAACACCAGTTGAAAGAAAAGCAATACAAGAAGCCGCAGAAAGTTCCGGAGCAAGAGAAGTATTTTTAATAGAAGAACCAATGGCTGCTGCTATTGGCGCAGATTTACCAGTCCTTGATCCAGTTGGCTCAATAATTATTGATATTGGTGGTGGAACAGCAGAAATTGGAATAATATCGCTCGGTGGTGTTGTATATGGAAAATCTGTAAAAGTTGGTGGAGACAAAATTGATGATTCAATAATAAATTATGTTAGAAGAAATCATAACTTATTAATAGGTGAAACAACGGCAGAAAGAATTAAAATGACAATTGGAAGTGCTTGTGCACCAGATGACGGTAAAGATGGAGAAGTAATGGAAGTTAGAGGAAGAGATTTAAGCACTGGAATACCAAAAGAAATCACTTTAACAGAAAAACAAATAGCAGAAAGTTTAGTTGATCCAGTAAAACAAATAGTTGAAGCAATAAAAGTTGCATTAGAATCAACTCCACCAGAATTATCTGCTGATATAGTGGAAAGAGGTATTATTTTAAGTGGCGGTGGCTCACAAATTAGAAATCTTGATTTGGCAATAAGAAGAGCAACAGGTCTACCAGTTTATGTTGCCGAGAATCCGCTTATGTGTGCAATTAATGGAATAGGAAAAGTATTGTCTAATTTTAAAGAACTAAAAGGTGTATTGTTTAAGCAAGATTAATTAGGTAATTATAAAATGGTTGTATATAAATATAATACACATATTGAAAACAAAGGTACTTTTAGTTTGTCTTTTGCTTATCATATAAAAATTATATTAGAGAAGACATTTTTTTCTGCTTGTTTACTATATTCTTTATTTATTTTAGTATATTTAAAACATAACAAAGATATAGAGAACAAGATTGCAGACAATATAAAATTAATAACTGCACCATATTTTAAGGTATTTGTTGGATATAATTATATTATTAATGAAATAAATAATGTGATAACATATCATACAAATGTAGTGAATACAAATAAGTATTTATTAAACCGTAATCTTGAATTACAATTACAA
The DNA here is from genome assembly GCA_017620845.1 of Rickettsiales bacterium. Classification (GTDB taxonomy): domain Bacteria; phylum Pseudomonadota; class Alphaproteobacteria; order Rickettsiales; family UBA1997; genus RGIG8782. The sequence continues at coordinate 27,413 of JAGAUJ010000015.1, forward strand.
TTAATAAACTTAAAAGTATTAGAAGATGAAAATAAAGAATTAAAAAATATCTTACATTTAATATCAACTAATAACATTACAAATTATACCATAAAAAAAATAGATACAATAACAAATAATTCTTTTACAAACAGAATACATATTTCAAAAAACAAAGATGAAAAAATAATAGAAAATGACATTGTTATTGATAATAAAGGAAACTTAGTTGGAAAAGTTATTAATGTCACAGACAATAATGCAGAAATATTATTGTTATCCGATACACATTTTAGAATTTCTGCCATTTTAGGAAAAAGTATGATCAAAATTATATTAAGTGGGAATGAAAATAAAAAAATGAAAATACATTATTTTCTTAATGAGCAATTTAATATTAATAGTAATGAAAATGTTTATACTTCAAATGATAGTAATATAGTCCCAAATGGTATATATATTGGACAAATAATAAAAAATGGTCAAAAATATTTTGTAGAAACGGCAACCGATTTATCAAAAATAGACTACGTAATAATATTACATAATAAATAATTAGTATTATTATATTTAATTCTCTATTTTATTTTTAAAATACCAAAATGCAATGGCAACTGTAATTTTTTTAATATAGTTTTTTAGTGCTTTTATATAAATTATTAGTCATATTCACTTTTAAAACACTTATAAATAAAATAACACTTAGTCCACTGCATCAAAAATATATTTTATTCTAAACAAAGGAATAATATTAAATAAATACACCTTACTTTTTTTAATAGTCAACAAAGAAATACCACAAAACTTTATCTTAAACGTCCTTAATTTACTTGAATATAAACTACCATCAGCAACACTTTTACAAATATACTCATTTAATAAACTTTCATAAAAATAAGTCATTTTAGCAAAAAACCAAAATTCTTTAAAACATAAAACATACTTTTCCACATTGTTATAATAAGGTAAAATACGACTATAATTGCACCAAGGCTTTACTTGGATAAAATGCCTAACAACAATATTTTGTTTTAATGTTCTTAATTCTTGTTTATATTCTTCGGCATAAAGTTCAATTTTATCTTCATTAAAATATTGTGCATTATATTTAATATTTAATCGCTTATAGTTGCAATCAAAATACTTATTTAATATATCTTGATCCAAATGTATTAAAACACTTTTATATTTTTGTTCCAATTCAAACAACTTTTGTGTAACATTTTCTCGTCTCCATTTATCACAATCTATCAACAAAACACCAGCATTAAAATATATGTGTTCTAAATTTATATTATAATTATTTTTTATATCTTTTAATATATTTATTAAATCATATCCATATTCTGGAATTGCCCCAATTATATAATCACCCAAATCTTCTTCATACAATTTAACAATATCATCTAAAACAACAACATCACAATCTATATATATTGCTCTATCTATATTTGGCTTTAAATCAGGTATCAAAAATCTAAAATATGTTGCTACTGTAGTTCTTGCACCGGTTTTAAAATCTTTAAAATACTTATTTACATCTATTTCAATAAACTCCACACTACAATTATTAAATTTTTCTGTAATTTTGCTTATTAATTTTTTACTAAATGTATTTATACCACCATCCAATACATAAAATTCAATAAAATTTGAAGTATTATAACAAATACTATGCATAGCCACCGAAAGAACTGCAGAATATTTATCATCACTCGATAAAAAAATTGGTATATGTTGCATAATTTTACAATTATTAATATATATTAATAATATAATTAATAGATATTTTTATAAAAAGCAACCTTTAATATATAAATAAATTTCGATACATATTAATTATGTAAATAACAAGTTAATAAATATAATTTACATATTATTAAATATATTTACTTTTTAAAATATTTTTTTATAGTTATATAAAAAGTTAGACATATTTATTAGTTATGAAAAAAATATTAATATTTTTTGTATTTACAATTATTTTTGGTTATTTTATAACACTATTAATTATAAAAAATTCATTTAATATAACACAAATAAAAAATAACATAAATACTGAATTATTAAGTAAAATAGAAGAATATAACAAACATTATTTATTTCAAAAAAAAGAAATAAAATTTGCAATAAGAGGTTCTACAAATCTAATGGTTTTTCCAAATATAAGATTAGTAGTAAATGATGTTGATATAAGAAATACTCAATATAAAGATATATTAATAAGCACAAATATAAGCAAAATTGAAATAAAATTAAACTTTTTAGATTTTTTCAAAAAAAAGATAACACCAAAAAAAATTAATTTAAGTGGAATAAATGTAGTATTTGGAAACAATAAATTACAAGACTTTTATTTAAAAAAAGAAATTAAAAAACGAATTGTAAAACTTGACAATAATGAAGTTTTTGGCGTAAAAGATAAATTAAAAAATTTATTAACATCATCAAATGACAACAAAACAGAAATTGAAGAAGGTTATAAAGAAGTAGAAATTGAAGAAGAAACAAGATATGATTTAGATAATAGTAAAGTTAAATTTATGTTTATAGACTTATTTAAAACTTTAAAAATAAAAGAATTCAATAACACAAATATACCAGAGATAGAGTTTTCTAATACCATCGCAAGCATTATAGATAATGGAAATATACAAAAAGAATTTAAAAATATCTCTGGAAAATTAAATATTAAAAATACACAAGAATATAAATTATTTATTAATTTTTCACTAAATAACATAAATGGTTCTACTACTATTGATGGGAAACTTGAAAATGATAAATATATGATTGATTGTAGCATTAAAAATGAATTAAATGACGTGATAAAAATAAACTACAATGGCGATAATATTTTTATTGAAGATTTTAATAATATTAAATCAATCGCTAATTTGGAAGTAAACACCGAAAATTTCAATAATCTAATTCAATGGGTTTTTCCAGTTAATTCACTATATTATAGTATGTTTAATTATAAAAAGCATTTCTCTCTAAATACACAAATAGAGAAAAATATAAATGAATATTCTTTAAAAAACATAGATGTAAATGGGGAAGATATTAAACTAAAAGGTAGCATAGATTTACTTAATGATAAAAATAATATCAATATAGACATAGAAAATATAAATTTTGATGAATTTGTTGTAAATATTGCAAAAGATAAACAAACGCCAAATAGTGATAATATAACCATATTTAAAGCGAATGATTTTAGTAATTTGTTAGAAACTTTAGAAAATAGTAAAACAAACAAAATCAAAGATACAAATTTTTCATTAACTTTTAAAAAAATATCCAAACAAGATAAAAATATAGTTGACTCAAATATAAATTTTGAAATCATAAACAACACTTATAGAATTAATAGTCTTTTATTAAATTTTGACAATATAAAAATACAAGCAGATAAACCGGAAAATACCAATAACCTATACTATAATACACTACATATAACCGGAAGCGATTTTTCTCGATTAGCCAAAATGATAAATTTAGATTCAGTTATAAAAATAAAAGAATTTAATTTATCTTCAAAACTTATTATTCACAATAATATAATATATTTAATTGATTATGAATTAAATAATTCTAATAAGGAAACATTAAACAAGATTAGTGGAGATATTGAATACTCATTTAACAAAAATGGCACATATTTAGCAACAAATTTAAGCATTGATAAATTAGATATTAAATTTGAAAATAAACAAACAAAAACATTAAAAGAACAATTTATTTGGCTAAACAATTTAACAGCAAATAATACTTTTATTAACTTAACTATTAATAATTTAAATTATAATAATTTTAACAATGCTTCACTCAAAGCAAAAGCAAATTATCACTCTGGTTACTTAAATATATACAATATAGAACAAATAAATACATCAATATTTGATAATCTACAAGGCAACATATTAATTAATCTTGGAACAAAAAATCCAACATTAAACATTAACATTTTTGCCGAAAATTTCCATTATAATTTAGATCTAATTAATTATATTTTTGATATTGAAAAATACAAACAATTACTAACAAGAGAGGATATTAATAAAGAAATACAAGACAAATATTGGATTAATAAACTATTTTCAATTCCAACTTGGGAAGAAATAAATGGTGAATTAAAAATACAAATACAAAATTTTAAATTAAATAATACAATTTTAAATAATATAAATATTGATGCCAACATAAATAATGGACTCATAGATTTAAATAATCTACTTTTTGTTGGTCTTGGCGGTTCTACTGAATTAAGAGGCAAAATTGACTTAAAAACAGCAAAAAGTATGAATTTAGTATTAACAGAAACAACATATAACATAGAAGATTTAATTAATTTATTTGCACAAAATAACATTGATAGTATAAAAGGAACACTTGGTATCGGTGGTATAATACAAGCAAATGGTTTTAATAGTGGTGTATTTTCTGCATCTATGTCAAGCACCTTCAAATTCATAGGCAAAGATATATATATAAAACAGTTGGGTTTGGAAAATTTAAAAGAAAATTTAAAAAAAATATATAGTGATGAAAATCTATTAAAAACTTTAAATGTTAAAGAGTCAGTATTTGACAACAGTGGAACAACTTTTTCTAATGTTAATGGTTCATTAAATATTGCAAATGGTATAAATAACCTTACTGTTGAAGCAAAAGCGGATTCGATATCAAATAAATTAATATCCAAAATAGATAACTCTGGTAAAAATATTACAATAAATATGATTAACACATCAATTATAATGAATAAAGTTGGTGATACAAGTATTCCACTTTATGGAATTGTTACTTTTAAAGAAGATTTTGCTAACAAAGCAAATTTGATTATTAATTTTAATCAAATTGAAGAATATGTAAACAAAATAAGAAAAACAAAAGGTTTATAATACATTAAAATACTTGAATTATTTTTTATTTTATTTACCATAAGATTAGTAATGTTTTTTATATTAATATAACATCATAATAGAAAATGGAACAACTAATATTTGAGTTATACTTTGAAAACACTAATATATATTGTATAAATTTATTGGCTAATAAAATACATTCTTCAATAAATGCATTAGTAGATTTTGATTGTATAATTGATGGTTTAGACTTTAAAATTTTAACCACTCCACAAAGATTAACAATTTTAATAGAGAGCTCACGAACAATTACCTATTTAAAAAAAGGTGTAAAAATTACAGATAGCGATAAATATTTACAATATTTTATGGATAAAATAGGAGTAAAAAATAAAAACGAACTATTTACAATTGATGATAGATATTATTTTAAGCAAATTATTAATGTTCAGAATATTTTTGATAAATTTACAAATGAAATTAATGTGATATTACAAAACTCTTTTATAAATACATATAATCATAAAAATATTTTATTAAATCTAAAATCTATTTTTTACATTATAAACAATACAATACAAAAAATTGATTTTAATAATATCAAATCAAACAATGTAATATATCTCAACCAAAATAATAAAAAAGAAATAGCAAGCATAAAAGAATATTTTGCAACACTTGAAAATAAAGGTATTTATTTTGATGAACAAATGAGAAAAACAAATTTAATTAACAATTTCAAAAATACTTCGGCTTCAAATATAAATGAATTTATTAATAATGTGTTATTGATTAGTGAGGTTCCAACCTTTTCTTGTAGTAAAATACAATTTACTTGTGATGAATTATTTTTAAAAATATTACAAAAGATTCTAAAAGATAGATACATTTTATCCATACAAGACAAATATTTATATTTCACATATCTAAATAATAATGAAACAAATGACAGCATACATAAAGCAAAAGTAGAAAAAGCAATTGTGAAAGCCAATAATTTAATTGAATTAAATAACAAACAATATACTAAAAATAATAAAGAATATAAATATATTTTTAATGAAAATAGATTAACAAGATTAAATAAAATAACAAAACTCATATCTCTATGGGTTCCAAATAGTAATATTGCAGAAATAAATAACATTTTATCTTGTTTTGTATATAAAAATAGCAATTTATTAAGTGATAATACTGAATTAAGTTTGTTAATTAAACAATATATTATGTCTCAAAGAAATAGAGACACAAATTTCATTAATACCGTTATCGATTCGTTTAAGCCATTTAATAAAAAAAATGATTTTCCAATAATTCCAACATCAGTTGCTATTGCTATAGCAAGCAAGGTCGATAATATAGTTTATTATTCAGTATTAAAAGAATTAAAGGTAAACTTTAATAAACAAAAAGAAAAAGATAACTACACAGACTTATTAAATATTATATTGTATAATAATATTGATTTACCAATAAAGTTAGTTTTTGATTTTTCATTGAAAAATTTTATTAATGAGACAATAAGTAAAAAGAAAAATAGAACATTAATTAAAAAATATAAAATTAATAAAAATGTTATTGTTAATAATATAGTTGAGTTATTTTATGATAAACTTTATTTTTATATTTTAAATAATGATAATTGTAAAGGTTCTGTATTAAATTATCTTATGACAGGTGAAATTAATGCAATTTCTAATAGTAAAAACAGATGTAATATAATGAAATTGTATCATAAAACAAAAAGTATTTGTAGATATTTTGAAAATACAACAAGAAGTATTGATTATGTAGCAACTTCGTATAAAAGAATTAATAATTTATTACTTGGAAACAAAATTAATTTAATGAAAATTGTTCCTATTGTTTTGCAACCAAAAAAGTTTTCTAATAAAGAGGAGGAAAATCTATATAGAAGTTATTTTGCTTTAAAAAAGGATATAAAATTATTAACTTCAAAAAATGATTATACTTCTATAATGGATGGTTTATTTGATTTAAGTAGGTCGGTTAATGAGTTTTTGAGTAAAAATTATGTGAATAAGGTTGGTGTTTTTAAGAAAAATAGGTATGTGAAATTGTTGTTTGCTTGTAAAAATCTGTATAATAAGGTTGTTAGGTTTGATGAGGGGATTTAGAAATATATATATTTTGTATACTAACTCTTAAATAATATTATTTTACAGCCACAAAATTGTTAAATTAATCAAATATATTTTTTACACAATTATGTCACTGTCCGTATTATATAGATACAATCAAAACGATATTTTTTAATAATATTTAGCAAAACAGTAAATATAAAAACACGAACCACCAACCAAAACTACTTATGATACGGCCGACCAGTCCTCAAAGCATAAACCCTATACAACTGCTCCAACAACATAACCCGAACCATCAAATGCGGGAAAACCATTTTTCCCAAAGACAAAACGAAATTAGCCCTATCCCTAACCCGTTGAGATAAACCATCAGAACCACCAATAACAAAATCAATACCAGCAGAAGTTTCAAAATACTTGCTACAAATACTTTCAAACTTATTTGTTGTTATTATATCTCCTCTTTCATCTAATACTATTAACTTATGACCTACTGTTATATTTTTCAATAATTCAGCACTCTCTTTCTCAATTCTCTCACTTACATTATCACTTTTACTATTTTTTAACTCAATTAAATTAATATTCCAAGGCAACCGTTTTTTATATTCATTAAACAAAAACAAATACTCATCCTTACTTCTAAAACTACCTATCGTTATTATATTAATTTTTATTGCCATCACAAATATATTAAAACTCACATAAACCCCAAGCAGTCAAAATTTTAAAACACTTGGAACAATAAATATTATTTTATAAGATTTTTTCCATCCATAGCAAATGGAACAGATATTTTCATTGATTTTAAAATTGTAGGTGCTATGTCACACAATGTTCCTTTTTCTCTCAATTTAACATCTTTTACATCATTTTTTACAACTATAAAAGGAACTAAATTTGTAGTATGTGCTGTATATGGTTGATTTTTCTTTTCATCAAACATTTTTTCAGCATTACCATGATCGGCAGTCACAAAAATTGTTCCATTTTTATTTAAAACTGTTTCAACTAATTTTTTTAATTCTGCATCTATTGTTTCAATTGCTTTTATTGTTGCTTCCATATTTCCAGTATGACCTACCATATCAGGATTTGCAAAATTAACAACTATAAAATCATACTTTTCACTATTAATTGCTTCAATTAATTTTTCATTTACTTCAATGGCAGACATTTCAGGTTGTAAATCATATGTTGCAACAGCAGGAGATTTAACCAAAATCCTATCTTCACCCTCAAATTCTTTTTCTACACCACCATTAAAGAAAAATGTAACATGCGCATATTTTTCAGTTTCTGCAATTCTTAATTGTTTTAAATCTTTTTTAGAAATAATTTCGCCAAGTGATTTTTTAATTTCTTCTGCTGGAAACATTGTTTTTAAATATTCATTATGTGCTTTTGAATACTCTGTAAATTGAACTTTTGCAGAAAAATTAACAACTTTATCTCTTGTAAAACCATCAAAATCTTGTTTGCCCAATGCTTCCGACAATTCTCTTGCTCTATCTGCTCTAAAGTTGCAAAATATAAAAGAATCTCCATCTTTCATACCTTTATAATTATTTACAACTATTGGCTCAACAAATTCATCTGTGACATTATTTAAATAAGATTCTTCAATAATTCTTACTGGATCAACAGAAAAGTCATTATTTTGTCCATTTCCATGAACAATAACATTGTATGCCTTTTCTACTCTATCCCAATTTTTGTCTCTATCCATAGCAAAATATCTACCACTAATTGTAGCAATTTGTATATTTTTAAATTTATTTGTTTCTTCAATTAGTTTGTTTATATAAGTTAAAGCAGATTTTTGTGGAGTATCTCTTCCATCTAAAAAACAATGAACATAAACATTTAAGTCCTCTTTTGCTATAACTTTTGCAACCTCTATAATATGATTTATATGAGAATGAACGCCACCATCAGACAATAAACCCATCAAATGAATACTGCCTTTGTTTTTTTTCGTTGCTTTTATTGTATCTTTTAAAACACTATTTTTTTTCATCTTACCATCAGCAACAATTTTTGAAATCTTTGGTAAATCTTGAAAAATAACCCTTCCAGCACCAATACTTGTATGTCCTACCTCTGAATTTCCCATTTGTCCATCTGGTAAACCAACACTTAAACCTGACGCCTCTAAAACCGTATTTGGATAATTTTGTAATAATGAATCATAAAAAGGTGTATTTGCTTTTGCAATTGCTGAATGTGTAGTATTTTCTGTTAAACCCCAACCATCTAAAATACATAAAACTGTTTGTTTGTTTGCCATAAAAAAACCAGAATTGTTGATAAATGTATAAATAATTATTGACTTCATGATAATATTTTAATATTAATTTGCAAGTTTTTTTGAATAAAATAAATATAATATTATAAACCATTGATAGATTTAATTACAATTTTTATTGCTTTTAATTAAATAAATACTACAATATATATTGTTTTAAACAAAAACATATAAAGGTGGCAGAAAAAGAAAGTAAAAAATTGTTTGCAGAAGATTTTGCAAGGTTAGATTTATATAAATTAGAATTAATGACTCATACATTATTAAAATCTGGAATAAGTAAAAAAATAAGTCATTATTTGAATAATTTTAATTTTAATTTAGTTGATCTAATATTATATGATATTAAAAATTACAGCAACAGAGAAAGTTTTAACATAAGATTAGATTTTTATAAAAATTATTTGAATACTTTTAATCAAATTCAATTAAATGAAATATTGATAGAGTCAATAAAAAACAATGTAAACATAGATTTTATCAATAATTTAATCATAGCAGGAGCAAGCAAAAATATACAAAACATACCAATAAAAAGCAACAAAATATATAAAAATAACTTTCCAAAGGATTTTTTTAGAGAAAGATCTGCTTTTTCTTGTTCAAGAGATAGAGTTTTAACCAAATTCTTATTAGATGAATTAGGACATCCAGAAAAAAGAGTCCCAAAAATTATACATTGCACCGGCTCAAATGGCAAAGGCTCAACTTGTTTATTTTTAAGATATATTTTAGAAGCGAATGGTTATAAAGTAAATTGCTATACAAATCCAGCGGTTTTAAGAAGTAATGAAGATTATATTATTTCTGGTAAAGAAATTACTGATGAAGTTTATGATGAATTAATGTTAAAAATAAAAGATGCCTATGATAAAGTAATAGAAAGAGAGGATTATAAACAAGCAGTTGAAGAAGCCAATAATTATGACACTTCTATTGGAAGAAATGTTTTTACAGATAATTTTAATGGTGTTAATATTTGGTCATTTTCAATAACATTGATGATTCTAGCATTTGCAGAAAGTGATGCAGATTATTCTATTATTGAAGTTAGAAACGGTGGAATGAATGATTTTACAAATGTTTTTACAGAAAAAGAAACAGTGGCGACTATTCTAACTTATATTCAATATGGCATTGGAAGTAATGATGGAACAATGGGTATTTTTAACAGTGATACTGGCAAAATGGAACATAGTAATAAAGCAACCGCATATCATAAAACAATGTTAAGTAAAAAAAATACTCCAATTATAGTTGCAAACCAAACAGAAGATGTATTAGAAGAAATTAGAAGAGTTGCTAAAAGTAACACGGGAGCCTATACGGTAGAATATAATAGAGATTGGTTTATTAAAGAAGAAAATGAAAATAGCTTTATATTTGAAGGCTTTGATAAAAGTATAAAAATAAATAAATCGAAAACTTTATTTGAAAATTTTCAAACAAAAAATATAGCAACTGCTTTGGCAACATTATTTAAATTAGGTATTAAACTTGATGATAATTTAATACAAAAAGGTATAAATAATACAAGAGTAAGTGGTAGATTACAAAAAGTTATTGATGGTAGTTATATTGGTTTTTTTGGAAAAGAGTTGGAAATTATTAGTGGTTTTATTAAATTCAATGATGGCGGTGTATCAGATGCTTTTGATTTAATTAATTTAAGCAATAAATATAATTACATTATATATACATCTAATAGTAAAAAAATTTTAAAACAAGATATAAGAATTTTTAAAGAACTGGATAAATTAGATACAAATAATTTCAAATTATTAATATACAGCAAAAATGAAGAAATATTAAATTATATAAGTAAAGAAGTAAAAAAATATAATTTTAATTATGAAATAAAAAATAATTTATCTTCGTGCTTAACTTATGTTAAAGATATAATAAAAGATGTAAAAAATAGTAAATTATTTATATTGTGTGATTCTATGTTGTGTTTTGATGAGAATATAGTTTATATAAATGGAGATGCTTATTAATTTAACAAATGATGGCAAAAATTCGCATAACCAAACAAATACAACAACAAAGAATATTTAGAAACTTCATTATTTTTAATAATATTTTGTGCGTAATATATTGCTCGTTCCAACAAATCAAAATCATCACTCAAATCCGCAACAACGTAATCTTGTTGACCACTTTGCTTCAACCCCATAACCTCTCCAATTCCACGAATTTTCAAATCTTGTTCGGCAACCGTAAAGCCATTTGTCGTGCTTCTCATTATATTTAATCTTCTTAAAGTATTTTTACCGCCATTTTTATTACTATATAGCAATATACAATAAGATTGTTTATCTCCTCTACCAACCCTACCTCTCAATTGATGTAATTGCGACAAACCAAATCTTTCAGGATGGTCTATAACTATAACTGTTGCATTTTTTACATCAATACCAACTTCAATAACTGTTGTAGATATTAATATTTTTTTATTTTCATTATCACAAAACTCTTCCATTATTGTATCTTTATCTTTTTCTTTCATTTTACCATGTATTAAAGACACTGCCTCACTTCCAAATATTTCACAAAATTCATCATATTTATTTTTTACATCAGTTAACTCCATATTCTCACTTTCTTCCACAAGCGGACAAATCCAATAAACTTTTTCATCATTTTTTATTTTCTCTTTAATTCTATTAATCAAATCATCATATTTATCGGTTGTAATTATTGAAGTTTGAATTTCTTTTCTATTTTTTGGCTTTTCTTGTATAATACTTAAATCCATATCGTTATATATTGTTAATGCCAATGTTCTTGGAATAGGAGTTGCTGACATTGCTAAAATATCTGTATCTTTATTTTTATTTATTAAATTTAACCTTTGTTCTACACCAAATCTATGTTGTTCATCAATAACAACATATCCTAAATCTTTAAATTCAACATTATCTTCAATTAAAGCATGCGTCCCAACTAAAATATCTATTTCCCCACTTTTTAACTGTTCTAAAATCTCTTGTCTTTTTTTACCTTTTACCTTTCCGGTTAATAACTCAACTTTCACATTTATTTTATTACATAATTCTTTTATATTTACAAAATGCTGGCTTGCCAAAATAGAAGTTGGCACCATTAAGGCGCATTGTTTTTTATTTTCTACGTAATTTAACATAGTAATTAAAGCAACAATCGTTTTTCCACTTCCAACATCGCCCTGTAATAGACGATTCATTTTTTTATTTGAAAATGTATCAGTTTCAATTTCATTAATAACTTTTATTTGATCGTTAGTTAAACTAAAAGGTAAAATATTTTGTATAAAATTATTTTTTAATTCTTTTTTATTATTTTCTAAAACATTTTTATTTAATTTATCTTTGTGTCTATATCTTATTAAAGTCATTATTAATTGTTGTGCTAATATTTCATCAAAAGCAAGCCTTCTTCTATATTTGTTGTTTTTGGCATCAAATACACTTACTGGCTTGTGTAAAGCAATTAAACTTTCCTTCCAACTGCTCCAATTATTTTTTTGCAAAATATCACCACTTAACCACTCTGGTAAATTAGGACATTGTTTTAAAACAATATCAATATTTTTTGCAACTTCTTTATTTATAATTCCATAGGTCAATGGGTATATTGCCTCAATTTGTGGAATTTCAGTTAAATTATTACTTATGTAGTCTGGATGGACTATTTGTATTTGTGAGTTATAAATATCAACTTTTCCACTAATAAAAATTTCACTATCAATTTTAAATTTTAGATTTATATAATTTTCAAAATATTTATAATATACAATATTTACAAAATTATTTCCAAGATAACAAGTAATTATATAAGGCTGTTTTGATCTTGTTGGCTTACTATGACTAATAACTTTAACTTTTGCAATAACAATATCACCACTGCTAATATCTTTTACATTTTCCACAAATTTTCTTTGTAAAAATCTATCAGGCAAATGAAACAATAAATCCAACATTTTAGGAATTTGTGTCTCACTTGCTAATTGTCTTTTTTTCTGTAATAAAGTTTTATAATTTTTTAATGTCTTCTCCCCTATACCATTTAAATTACTTATATGAGTAAATAAAAAATTTAAAACTTCTGGTCGCATTTGTTTATATTTATTTATAATTTTATTATATACAAGCCTCAACAAGTCCCACAAACAAAGGATGTGGTTTTTCTGGTCTTGATTTTAATTCAGGATGAAATTGTGAAGCAATAAAAAATTTCTTATCTTTTAATTCTATTATTTCAACCAATTTTCCATCTGGTGATAAACCTGCAAAAGTCATACCTTTTTGTTCTAACAAATCTCTATAACCATTATTTACTTCGTATCTGTGTCTATGTCTTTCACTTATTATATCTTGTTTATATAATTGTTTTGTTTTTGTGTTGTCTGCAATTTTACAGTTGTAAGAACCAAGTCTCATCGTTCCACCTTTTTGTGTTATTTCTTTTTGTTCATCCATAATTGAAATAACTGGATTTTTTGCGTTTTCATTAAATTCTGTGCTATTTACATCTTCTAAACCAACAACATTTTTAGCAAATTCCATTACTGCTGATTGCATACCAAGACAAATACCTAAAAATGGAATATTATGTTCTCTTACATATTGTATAGTCAACATTTTTCCATCTACTCCCCTATTACCAAAACCACCTGGAACAATTACACCTTTACAATCGCTTAATTCATTTTTAGCATCTTTCAAAGTTTTTATATTTTCTGCATCAACCCATTTTAATTCAATACCAGTATTTAAATGTGCCCCCGCATGTTTTAAGCTTTCAACAACTGACAAATAAGCATCGTGTAACTGTATATATTTACCAACTATTGCAATTTTTGTTTTCTTTTTTGGATTTATAATTTTATTTACTATATCTTGCCAATTTTTCAAATCTGGTATATTATTTTCAAGTTTAAAATATGTTAATATTTCATTTGCAAGTCCTTCTTCTTCAAGTGCCAAAGGAACTTGATAAATACTCTTCATATCCATACACTCAATTACTGAACTTCTTTTTACATTTGTAAATAGTGATAATTTATTTTTTTCGCCCTCTGATAAATGATGTGATGTTCTACAAACTAATATATCAGGCTGTATTCCTATACCTCTTAAAGTCATTACACTATGTTGTGCTGGTTTTGTTTTTAATTCTTCACTTGTTTGTAAAAATGGAATTAAAACAGTATGTAAAAATAAAGTATTTTCATTTCCAACATCTACTCTAAACTGTCTTATTGCCTCATAAAAATGTAAGCCTTCCATATCTCCAACCGTTCCACCAATTTCTATAATTATAAAATCTGGATGATTTGTGTGTTCTGTTGCGTTTTTTATACAATCTTTTATTTCATTCGTAATATGTGGAACTATTTGTAATGTTTTACCTAAATATTCGCCATTTCTTTCTTTATTTAAAACACTTAAATAAACTTTACCAGAAGTTAATGAACTATATTTATTTAAGTTTATATTTGAAAATCTTTCATAATGTCCTAAATCTAAATCTGTTTCTGTTCCATCGTCCGTTACAAATACCTCTCCGTGCTCCATAGGATTCATTGTTCCAGGGTCAACATTTATATATGGGTCAAATTTTTGATGAAAAACTGAATAACCTCTTGATTTTAATAATTTACCTATTGAACTTGCAATAATTCCCTTTCCCAGTGAACTAACAACACCACCGGTTATAAATATGTATTTTGTCATTAATTTTAAATTGTGTATAGTTTTATATTACAATGTTAAAATAAAAAGTCAATTGCAACAAAATTTCTTGATTTTAATAAAATTTATCATTAAAATGTAATTCTTATTAAAATTTTATATTTTTATGACACTAAAAGCATTAGTTTTTGATATAGATGGCGTCCTATTAGATCATGAAAATGAAAAAGGACATGATTGGACTATAAATATAGAAAATGATTTAAATATCTCAAAAGAAACAGTGGAACAATTACATAAAAATGCAAAACAATGGCATAATTTATCATTGGGACAAGATAAAGTGGAAGAATATTTTGCAAAATTTTTAGAAGAACATAATATAACAAAAATTAATGCAATGCAATTAGTAAATTATTTTATAAATAATGATACAAACACAAGATATTATATGTTTGATGAAGTAAAAAAATTAACAGATAAAAATTATCAACTTTATATAGGAACACATCAAATACCAGAAAAAGGACAAAGGTTATGGTTTATTGAAGATTTTAATAAATATTTTATAAAAATGTTTACTTCTTATAATGTTGGTTATATGAAACATGAACTGCAATTTTTTGAGAAAATTACTGATGAACTACATTTATCACCAAATGAAATTATGTTAATAGATGATAAACAAAAAAATGTTGACACTGCAATTAATGCTGGCTGGCAAGGTTATTTATATACAACATTTGAAGACATAAAAGAAAATTTGTTTAATAGATTATAATTTATTATTTCATCAGTTTTTCAATTATAGAGTCCAAGACATTAAAATATTTTACATTAACCTTTAATGCGCCATTATTAACAACAACTAAATCATCCTTTACTAAACCATTATAACCATCACTCACAATATCTTTAACACTATCAACAATTAAATATTTTTTTACATTTTCTAATTTTATTCCACCTCTCAACCTCAAACCCATCAACAAAACTTCTTCAATAAACTCTTCTTTTGTTAAATCCTCTTTTATCTCACAACCAAAACCAGTTTGTAAAACACTATCTATCCATTTTTGTGGACTTTTATAATTTTCAACACTCGTTCTTATTTTATAACCATCAACAAAATCATCACCAAAACACACCCTACCATGTGCGCCAGCACCAACACCTATCCACTCACCATTATCCCAATAATTCAAATTATGCCGACACTCAAACCCACTTTTTGCATAATTTGATACTTCATATATATTTATATTTTTATTTTCCAAAAAATCATTTGTAATATTATACATTTCACTTGCTTTTTTATCACCCAAAGTTTTTATTCCAATTTCAAAAAACTTTGTCCCCTCCTCAATGATTAACTGATACAAAGATATATGATAAGGTGATAATTTTACTGCCTCTTCAAGTTCATTCAACCAATCATTAATTTTTTGCTTCGGTCTTGCATAAATCAAATCTATTGAATATCTTTTCTCAAAAATCTTCTGTGCAATTTCTATTGCCTTTATTGCTTCTGCTTTATTATGCATTCTACCAAAAAACTTCAACCAATCATCATTTAAAGACTGAATGCCTATTGACAACCGATTAATTCCAATTTTATTAAAATCACAAAACTTACCAATTTCTACTGTTGTAGGGTTTGCTTCCATAGATATTTCAATATTTCCAATTCCCCACAAATCATTAATTTTATTTATTATTTTACTTGCAAAATCAATAGACATTATTGACGGCGTGCCACCACCAAAAAAAATTGTCTTAATTTCCCTATTTTTCAATAAATTATAATAATTTTCAATTTCTAACAAATAAGCATTTAAAAAATCAACCTGATTAATAGCAGTTAATTTATAAGAATTAAAATCACAGTAAGGACATTTTGATAAACAAAATGGATAATGAATATAAATTGATAAATCTTTATCTTGCTTCATTTTTTCAAATATTTTATTATTTCAGTTTTAAAAAACCTTATCGGTTCATATTTTTTAATCACATTATTTTCCTTACAAAATTTATATATAAAATAATGTAATATATTAACCGCCTTTATAATTTCTTCAATATTATTATCAAAACCAACAAAACATCGCGGAACTGTAAACAATTGATTTTTATACTTTTCTCCAAGTTCTTTTGAAATACCATTTCCAGTTTTTGGAGATATATAAAATACCTCATTATTATCTAAATCACAACTATCTACATTTATTGAAATTCCAGTATATTCAACAATATTATACAAAAAATCCACATAATTTAACAAAATATTTTTATTATTTTCCTTAAAACAAAACATTAAATTATAAAATATCTTATATATTTCATCAACTACATCATTTTTTATCAAAATATTATTTAAAATTGAAATCGCAGAGTTAAACAATAATAAATACAACTTATTTATAAAAAATATATTTAAAAAATCTTCAATAGATTGAGTTTCAACATTACCATAACCATCAACATTTTTTACCTCACAACCAAAACCCACATAGTTACCCACCTGATCTTTATACTTTTCTGCTTTTGTATGTTTATTTTTCAAAAAACCTGAAATAATACCATTATTTTCACTAAAAATCTTTATTATTTTACTTCTATCATTATATTTTTTTATAGATATTACAAAACCTCTATCTTGAATTGTTGGCATATTACATATTTTTTAATCCAACTTTACAATAAGCATAACCAGTTATTACAGTCAAAATTGCCGAAACATTTAAGAAAATTATGCCTATTTTTTCAATAAAACCATTAAAAAATATTCTTAACAAAGGTTCTACTTCAAAAAATTCCATTATTGTTTCATAAGTATAATTTGAACCTTTACTTGCTAATAAAAGTGCAGTAATTGCTATCATTTGGAAAGCAGTTTTCCATTTTGCTAATCTTGTAACCGGAACACCAATATTTAATGTTGCCAAAAATTCTCTCAAACCAGATACTAATATTTCTCTACAAATTATAATTATTGCAGGAATTAATATAAAAATACTTTTAGAAAAACTTACCAACATAAGTAAGGACACTGAAACAAGCAATTTATCTGCTATTGGATCAAAACAACGACCAAAATTTGACTGAACTTTATATAATCTTGCAAAATAACCATCAAAATAATCTGTTATACTTGCCAATAAGAACAAAAAAGCAACTATCAAATTTGTTATTTTCCAAGGAACATAAAA
This sequence comes from Rickettsiales bacterium, assembly GCA_017620845.1. GTDB lineage: Bacteria > Pseudomonadota > Alphaproteobacteria > Rickettsiales > UBA1997 > RGIG8782. The sequence goes on from JAGAUJ010000015.1 coordinate 45,563, forward strand.
TGATATTACTATTAATGGAATAAGCACTATTCTAAATATAGTTAACAAATTTGGTAATTCTTTTTTTTTCATCATATCTACTTGTGTTGATAATAATAAGTGGAGACAGACAACCCACTATGAACTGCTTATAACTGCTACCTTTCGGTTCTGATTCATTCATAGCCACAATGCCTGTCTGCCTCCAAGACTGATTTTACAGTATGATTTATAAAATTCAAGTAAATTATGTATTACAGTTTTATTATATTAATCTACATACAAAAAATATAAATTAAATAATAAAAAAATGCAAAATCTTACATTTTTTTGGTATATAATAATATTTTTACAACAATACAATAAAAACTATAATAATTATGTAAAAATATTTTTATTATATAAACCAACAATATATGTAATTTTCAATTATAAAAATACATTATATATCAAAAGAAATAACATCATTATTATGATTTTTGTAAATAAACTTGACAAGTGCCATATTATTATGCCATAATAAGTATTGTATTTTTACACTTTTATTTATTAATAACAATTATTAGTATTTATGACATAACATTATTAGGAGTTTTTATGGAAAAAGAAAATAAAAAAAACAAAAACGGCATAAACACTATTAAGAACAGTTTAATACATTATGCCAAACTTGACAGTCACTCACTATTACAAGAGTTAAAAACTGATATTAAAAAAGGCCTAAGTACTGAATTTGTTGAAGATTGGCAAGATGAATACGGTTTTAATGAAATAACAAATACAGATGAATACATTTGGTATATAAAATTATTAGAATCTTTTTTTAACCCTTTTAATATAGTCTTATTAATACTCGCAACTATTTCGTTTTTTTCACAAGATATAATGGCTGGTTTAACAATCTGTTGTTTAGTAGCAATAAGTAGTATCATAAAATATATCCAAGAAAACAAATCAAACAAAGCAAGCGAAAGATTAAGAAGTATGATAAAAACAACCGCAACAGTTGTTAGAGATGGCTTCAAAAAAGAAGTTGATATTAGAGACTTAATTGTTGGTGATATAATATATTTATCAGCAGGAGACATAATACCAGCAGATTTAAGAATTATTGAATCAAAAGACTTATTTATAGCACAAGCATCATTAACTGGCGAATCAGAACCGATAGAAAAATTTTCAAATTTAAAAGATGAAAAAATAAAATCAAAATCTCCATTAGAACTTGAAGATATTTGTTTTATGGGAACAAATGTAGTTAGTGGAACTGCAACTGCTGTAATATTATCAATAGGCAAAAATACTTATTTTGGTTCAATGGCAAAATTAATTACAAGAAAAAAAAGTAAAACAAATTTTGACAAAGGTTTAACTGAATTAAGTTTATTCTTAATAAAATTTATGATTATAATGGTTATAATAGTGTTTTTCGTTAATGGAATCACAAAACACGACTGGCTCGGTGCTTTCTTATTTGCCATATCTGTTGCGGTTGGTCTAACACCAGAAATGCTACCGGTTATAGTTTCTGCAAATTTAGCAAAAGGTGCAACATCAATGTCTAAAAAAAGAACAGTTGTTAAAAATATAAGTTCAATTCAAAACTTCGGTGCAATGGACATTTTATGCTCCGATAAAACTGGAACTTTAACTGAAAACGTTGTTATTTTACAATATCACACAGATATACATGGAAAAGAAGATTTAAGAGTTTTAAGACATGCTTATCTAAATAGTAATTTTCAAACTGGCTTAAAAAACTTATTAGATATTGCCATTATTAATAAAGCAGTTGAAAATGGTTTTTATAATTTAAATTTTGAATATAAAAAAATTGATGAAATACCATTTGATTTTGTAAGAAGAAGAATGTCTGTAATTGTAGAAGATAGAAAAGGCAAAATACAAATGATTACAAAAGGTGCTATTGAAGAAATGCTACAAGTTTGTAAATATGTTGAATATGAAAATGAAGTAATTGAATTAGACGAAGACACAAAAAAGGAAATCATAGAAAAAGTATTAGACTTGAATGAAGATGGTATGCGTGTTTTAGCATTGGCACAGAAAAAAATTAATAAAGACGATAAAATAACAGTAGATAGTGAACAAGATATGGTTTTAATGGGTTATTTAAGTTTCCTTGACCCACCAAAACAATCAGCAAAATCTGCTATTCAGGCATTAAAAAACAATAATGTAAAGATTAAAGTCTTAACTGGTGATAGTGACATTATTGCAAAATGTGTATGTAAACAAGTTGGTATTGAAAATGATAAAGTTTTACTTGGAAAAGATATTGATGAAATTAGCGACAATGAATTAAAAAAACTTGTTGAAAATATAGATATATTTGCAAAATTATCTCCACAACAAAAATTAAGAATAATAAAAACTTTAAGGGAAGATGGACACACTGTTGGTTTTATGGGCGATGGAATAAATGATGCTCCAGCAATGAAAGAAGCAGATGTAGCAATTTCAGTTGATTCAGCAGTTGATATTGCAAAAGAATCAGCAGACATAATTTTACTAAAAAAAGACTTAAATGTTTTAGTTGATGGTGTTATTGAAGGTAGAAAAATATTCTGTAATATAATAAAATATATTAAAATGACAATAAGTTCAAATTTTGGAAATATATTTTCAATATTATTTGCAAGTATGTTTTTACCATTTTTACCAATGTTACCAGTCCAAATATTAGTGTTAAATATCTTATATGATTTATCACAAGTATCAATTCCTTGGGATAATGTAGATGAGGAATTATTAACCATACAAAAAAAATGGTCTACTCAATCAATAAAAAGTTTTATGCTATCAGTTGGACCAATCAGTTCAATTTGTGATATATTGTTATTTTTTGTAATGCACAAATTATTACATTATAATGTATCAACATTTCATAGTGGTTGGTTTGTAGCAAGTATGCTAACACAAATTGCAGTCATACATTTTATTAGAACAAAAAAGAAACCATTTTTTGAAAGTAATGTTTCAAGTCAAATATTGTTCTCAACAATACTTACTGGCATTGTAGCAGTTATCTTACCATATACAAAAATAGGAAGTTATATTGGTTTGACAAGTATATCAATTAGTTTTTATTTGTGGTTATCGGTAATTTTGGTTATTTATATATCGTTAATACAAATTGTTAAGAAATATTATATTAAAAAATATAATTCTTGGCTATAAAGAATATTAATTAGTAATTAACATCAAACCTCCTTACAATGTAAGGAGGTTTTTTACATTAAAATCCAAACTCTGTAATTTGTATTTTTTTATTTTGTATATCATCAACAAAAGAATTAACATTTTTATCAAAAGAAATGCTTTTTATATCTGGTGAATTATACATATAATTAAATATTTTATAAGAAATCACATTATTTTTATATACAACTTTACACATAAACTTTGTTTTAACAACAAAAATATTATGCACTTTAATTATATCATTTTGCGAATTTATTATTAATTTATTTTGTGATTTAGACTTTACTTTTACACCATTATCACCCAATACACCATTTACCACATTACCTAACAAAAAACTTAAATCTTTATCAAGATCTAATTTTACACCTATATTATCAACAATTTTCTTATAATCATTTTTAATTTTTTTATATGTATCTTGATACTTTATATCATTAAAAATACCAATTACTTTTATTATGTTTATCTTATTTTGTGCATTATTAATTAATGTTAAAATATCTTTATATTTATGTAACTTAACAAAATCACTGTAATTTGCAATTGAGGCATATTTAGTTAATATTGCAGTATTTAACACATCCAAATCACTTACTTGCCTATTAAATAATTCATTTCTTTTAAAACTAATTAAAACATAATACTTATTATCAATATTTACACTATTCTCAATAATATAACTTGAAAAATTAATGTTTAGGTCTTCTTTTGCATTTTCTTTTAATTTTTTTATATTTTCTCCAACTGCATCATCACTTACATAATTATATACACTTGTATATATGTTTATATATACATTATCAATTCCACTCCTTACAGCCTCATTAACACTATCTCCACTACCAATACCAAAAATATATAACTTATTATCTTCTGGCTTATTATTATACCACTCTGGAATAGTATTTTTTGCAAAAACACCAACAACAAAAACAGTATAAAAATATAAAAAATATACAATTATTCCAAATGACTTCATTATAATCCAAAATTTTTATATAATTGGTTACTTGAATTCGTTATTATTGTTGTATTTTGCTCATTTATAGTATTTTTATACAACTGCATTGTTTTAATAAACTCATAAAAACCAACATCTTGTGAAAAAGCCTTATTAAAAATATCTGCTTTTTTAGCCTCACCCTCACCCATCAAAATATTTGCCTTTTTATTTGCTTCTGCTATCATTACCATTTTAGTTTTATTTGTATCTGCAATAATTTTTTTTGCCATTTCTTCACCCTCTGCCCTTATTTCTTTTGCTTCTAATTCCCTTTCTGTTTGCATTCTTTTAAATACAGCGCTACTATTTGCTTTTGGTAAATCTGCCCTCATTATTCTTGTATCAACTATTTTTATACCGTATTGTTCAACTCGTGTATTTAATTGATCTTCAATATTTTGCATTATTGTTGATCTTTTTATAGATAATAAATCTCCAAAATTTGATGAACCAACAATTTGTCTCAAACTTGATTCTAACATATTATTTAATTGATTAAATACATTTACATTTTGTGTAGAACCCCTAAAAGCATTATAAAAACTTACAGGTTCAATAATTCTAAATTTCGCAAATGCATTAACTATTAATCTTTTTTGATCTTGTGTGATAACTTCCTTATCATTAACAACTAAATCAAGCAATCTATTATCAAACACAACTTGGTTTTGCACAAATGGCATTTTTAAATGTAAACCAGCATCTCTTATTACTCTTACAGGTTTTCCAAATTGTAAAACTATAACTTGTTCAGTTTGATTAACAATAACAACAGCATTTAATAACACAAACACTGCCACTGCCAATAAAATTAAAAAACTCTTTATTTTCATACTAATACCCCTACTATTTATTCAATTGTAAATGTTGTAATAAATTATTACCTATTTTTTCACTTACTATTGTTTTATTAACATTTTTTGTAACATCTTCCATAGTCTCTAAATATATTCGCTTTTTAGTTAAAGTTGGATTTTTTGTATATTCTTTATAAATCTTTAAAAAATAAGCAACTTCACCTTCCGCATTAGATATAATACTTTCTTTATAACCCTCTGCATTTTTTATAATGCTCTCAACCTCGCCTCTTGTTTTTGGAATTATATCATTTTTATATGTTTCTGCTTCATTTATCTTTCTTTCTTTATCTGCTTTTGCAGTTTGAACATCTCTAAAAGCACTTATAACTTCCTCTGGTGGATCTACTCTTAACAACTGAACTAAAACTATTTCTATACCACTTTTATAATCATTTAATATTTGTTGTAATAAACTTAAAACTTCTTCTTCTATTATAGATTTTTTATTTGCTAACGCATCGTCTATTTTTCTCTTTGCTATAATTTCTCTCATAGCACTTTCGGTAGCCATTTTTATAGTTAGACTTGGATTTTGTAAATTAAACAAATAATCTTTTGCATCTTTAATTCTCCACTGAACCTCAAAGTCTATATCTATGATATTTTCATCACCGGTAAGCATTAAACTTTCAGTATCAACATTTATTCTTGAATCTTTACCATTGCTCCTAAAACCAAATTCTTCCTTATTAATATTTGTTACAGGAACTTTTATTAACTTTCCTACTGGATATGGAATCATGTAATTCAAACCAGGTGTGGTAATTTTGTTAAATTTCCCAAAATACAACACAACACCTTGCTGGTTAGTATCTATTTTATAAATACCAGTCAATAACCATAAACCAAACAGCAACAATAGTATATTTATTATATTAATTTTTACATTTACAACTTTAATTTTTGTTTTTTGATCTGTTGTTTGATTTATATTTACAAACTTCTTAAAAAACACATGTTCAGTATTTTTGTTATTGTTTTTGTTATCTTCGTTATCTTCTTCCCAAGGATTCTTAAAAAAATTATCACCCATATATATACCTCACAAATTATATATTATTATATATTAATCATACATTATTAATTTTATTTTTTAAATCTTGTATTTTATTTTTTAAATCTTCATTTTGATCAAGATCGTTATTAACAAAACTGCTTATATCAAGATCATTATTATTTTCATCTGTATTATTTAAAAAATCATTACTAAGACTTTCTATATCAAGATTTTCCAAGTTTTGTGTATCTACATTAAAATCTGTGTCAATCTCAACATCTGTTTGTTCATTATTTATATTATTTTCTTCTACAATATTATTGTCTGTATCATTCTCCATGCTATCACTTATATTGCTTTCTGTAATATTATCTTCTGCAACAACATTCAAATTATCAACACTAAAATCATTTAAGGTAACATTTGTCTCTTCTTCAATTGTATTTGTAATATCTTGTTCTTCTGCATTTTCAATAATGTTATCTTCAAAATTAACCATTTCAACTTTGCTTTCTTCTTCAATATTTTCAATATTATTATTTACATCAATATTATCTTCTGCATTATAAACTTCATTATTGTAGTTATCCTCACCAATAACAGCGTCTGTTTTGTCTTCATTATTTCCAGTTATTTGCTCATCCTTTATTTCTTCTTCAAAATCTTCATTACTATCAATAACATTATCTATATTTGAATCATTTATATTGGAATTATCAATGTTTGAATTAGCATCAAAATCACCATCATCAGTATTATCTTCTTCTTCAAAACTCTCTTCTTCATTACTATTATTTTCCACATCAGTAACTACATCATTGTCTGTATTAATCACATCACCAGAATAATCACTATTGTTTTCATTATTTCCAGCCGCCTGCTTCTCCTCTACCTCTTCTTCAAAACCCCCTTCTTCAACAACATAATTTCCCTCTTCTTCATTATTATTTTCATCAAACCCCACCATTTCACTATTATTATTGTTCTCTTCTTCACCATCTATAAAATCACTATCCACATCATCTTCATCTAAATTTTGTTCTTCTTCAAATACCTCGTTATTTTCACTATTTTCTACAACTTCATTACTACCCACATTTTCAATATTGTTTTCCTCTTCAAACCCCTCACTCTCAATTTCATTATTACTTTCCTCACTGCCTTGATAATCATTATCACCAACAACCTCAAATCCATCCAATTGTTTTTTTATAGTATTAATATCTTCTTGTATATAATATAAACTATTGGTAATTAACTCCTTATCTTCTTGATTATAAAGATCTTTTAACTCATTAATTTTATTTTCAATTTTTGTTATATATTCATTAATTAAACCACTTGTTTTATCAATAATATTTGCTTCTAATATTTTAATTTCATCACCAATACCATCAGTATTTACAACATTAACATCTTCTTTATTTATATTTCCAATATTATTAATTAAATTATTTATTTGTGTGTTATTTTCATTTGTTTTATTTAAAATTGAATTAATAATTTCACTATCCAAGTTAATTGTCTTATTAATATCCTCAATAGAAGTTATAATTTTTTTCAAATTCACATTTGACTCTGTTGTTAAATTCATTAACGAATTATCAAATACAGCCTTTACAACATCATTTACCTTGCTTGATAAAACATCCAACTTTATATTTATTTCTTCGCAAAATTTATCTTGTTTTGTTCCACCATCTAATACTTTATCATTAAATTTTTTTATACTATATACATTATCTCCATCTTTAAATTCTAATACTAACAAAACAACAAAACATAAAACTACACTTGAAATTAAAATTAACATATTTATCATATAAATTAAATTAATTTGATTGTATATTTTATTTTTATATTTTCAAGATAAAATTAAAAGGAAATCTATGGAAAATACAAAATTATCAGTTATTATTTTGAGTGCTGGTATGGGCACAAGAATGAAATCAAAATTATCCAAACCATTACACAAAATCGGCAATTTAGAAATGGTTAATCATGTTATACAAACATCACAACACCTACAAGCGCAAGAAACAGTAGTTGTTGTATCAGTAGACAATAAAGAACAAATAGAACAGAATATAGATAAATCAATAAAAACAACAATTCAACACGATAGAAATGGCACCGGTGGAGCAACAAAAGTCGGTTTTGAGGCAGTAAAAAATAAAGAAAATATAATACTTGTAATGTTTGGCGATGTTCCTTTAATAAAAGTAGATACATACAAAAATCTACTATCAAAAATTAAAAATGATGTTGTAATTTCAGTTTTAGGTTTTAATACAAATGATATAACAAATAAATATGGCAGGCTTGTTTTAGATACAAACAACAAATTAAACAAAATAGTTGAGTTTAAAGATGCCAATGAAGAAGAAAAACAAAACCCACTATGCAATGCTGGAATTATGGCAATAAATGGTAAATATCTTGGTAAATTTTTAAGTGAATTAAATAACAATAATGCAAGTGGTGAATATTATTTAACTGATATTGTAGAAATAGCAAAAAAATACAATTTTGAAATAGATTATTCAATAGCAGAAGAAGATGAAGTAATGGGTGTTAATTCAAGAGAACAATTAGCAATAGCAGAAAAAATTTTCCAAAACAACAAGAGAAAAGAGTTTATGTTAAAAGGAATAACTTTAATTGATCCAGAAACAACATATTTTTCATATGATACAGAAATTGAAAACGATGTTATAATAGAGCCAAATGTTGTCTTTTTACCAAAAGTAAAAATTCACAACAATGTTGAAATTAAAGCATTTTCTTATTTGGAAGATTGTGAAATAAAATCTGGTGCTATTATAGGACCTTTTGCAAGAATTAGACCGGCAACAACCATTGAGGAAAATGCAAAGATTGGTAATTTTTGTGAAATTAAAAAATCCACTATTGGCAAAGGAACAAAAGTAAATCATTTAACTTATATAGGTGATACAATTATTGGTGAAAATACTAACGTTGGTGCAGGAACAATAACTTGTAATTATGATGGTTATTCAAAATTTAAAACAAATATTGGTTCAAATTGTTTTATAGGCTCAAATACCATTATGATTGCGCCTGTAAATATTGGTGATGATGCTTTAACTGGTGCCGGTAGTGTTATTACTAAAAATGTGGAAAGTAAATCCATTGCAGTAACAAGGGCAGAACAAAAAAATGTTGAAAATGCAATTGATAAATATAGAGAAAAAAGAAAAAGAAAATAGGATTATATAATTTTTTAATAAACTATCCACCTACAACCATGTTATATATTATTTCTATATAATATATATAAACATATCACCTAAATCCCATTCCAAAATCAAAATCTAATTGAACTGAATATAATTGCTTATAATCTTTTTCCTTTTGCCCTTGATTTTTTACATAATTTATTATTACTTCTCTATTAACATATTCACTCACTATATTAACATAATAACCACTAGTCCATAAATTACCACAATACAATAATTCTTTTTTTAATTTTTTGGATATTTTTTAAATATTTCTCTAGTAGTAATACTCTTTATTATTTTTATTATTTGTGTTATAGATAAGTTAGGTACACTTTGTATTAAAAAGTGTATATGATCTAAATCTAATCCTATTTCTATAAATTTTATTTCATATCCTAGTTCTATGCCATTACAACATGCATCCTTAATTGTTTCTTCAATATCTTTTGTTAATACTTTCTTTCTATATTTAACAAGAAATACCATATGATATAATAATAAGATTTTGTGATGTTGTTTAGTTATGTGATTATCTTTTTTTTATTATTATTGTTATTGTCTTTATAATCATTATCACTACCTTTACTACTTTTACTACCTATTATTTTACTCTTGTTAACCACAGATCATAAACCTATACATAGCTATCTTGTATAAATATACTATTTCAATAGTTTTTATTGAAAATAAAAACTATTGAAACTGAAGAAGCTTCTGACCCTAATACAAGTATAATAGGTATTGTTAGAATAAAAGAAAATAACAATAATATTATTATACCACAATAACAACAGTCAAAATTGCTATCACACCAACTCAATACGTAAAAATTATTTTACCAAAAACTTTCTTACTAACTCATTATCAGTTGTATCTATTATATTTTTATTACCATTCCAGCAAATTTTACCTTCATTTAATAAAACAATTCTATCAGATTTAGTTTTTACTGAATGTATATCGTGTGTAATAGTTATTGCAGTTGCTCCAACTATTTTTACAGTTAAACAATACAAAAGCAAATATAAATTATTTAAATTAATATCGCAAATACCTTACCAACTAATAACAACTTTACCATTTCCACTTTGGACCCCATTTTCTCCACTACAAGTAAACTTAGATTCATCACAATATCCAGAGCCACCTCCGCCACCTCCTGCAACCATACCACCAATACTAGCACCACCACCATAATAACCAGCACCACCACCAGAACAAGAACCATCATCCTTTAAGCCATCAATACAATTACCACCATAACCAAAACCACCAGCAAGTTGATTAAGTAATGTTAATTCACCACTCGCATCATTTGAAGTTTTATAATTGTGGCAATAACCGGGTCCACCTTCTATACCTGTTCCCCCAATACCATAATCTTCATCATGTCCATATTCTCCATCTAAACCATTATTATTATTACCACCCCCATCACCACCATTTACTTTACTATACCAATCATAAGTTTCAAAAACACTACCTCCACCACCTCCAGCAACCAATAAAACATTATTTTTAGATATATTTTTTAATTCTCCACTTCTTAGTGCTACATGCGTAGCACCGCCTCCAGCACCACTATAAACAGCTTTACCTATATCTATAGATCTGGCAAACCCTCCACCATTATAACTATTATTAGTTATTGCTGAAGCAGTTGATGTTGCGTTTACTACATCTCCAGCTCCCCCAACAACAATATAATATTTATCACCATTATTATAATTATCACTTATTAATACACCCTTAGTATATCCTCCTTTTCCACCATAATCCGTACCACCTTGTGCACCCCATAATTCAAAAGTATATGTTAAACCTGATTCTTTTGAGCCTCGTGGAATACAGAAATGTACAACACTTCCAGTATATTCAAATTCAATACTGTTGGCACCTTCTTTAATAACCCACGTTGCATCGTTATCACATGCAAAACTATTTACATTAAAATTATCACTAAATGAAGCAATAAGATTACTTGTACTATTTATATTGGTATAACTTATTTTATAAGTTTGTTTTGTTATATTTTGTTTATCGTCACTACTATTACATAATCCACCACTCTCAATACTTCCATTCCATCCTACATTTAAATCTCTTGGTATATAACTACCATGACAAAATAAATGTTTTGTATAGCTATCTATTGTTTTTATTATTATATTTTCATTATCGTGCGCAATTCTATAATTGTTTATCCCACAAACTCTTAATACATTATTATCTATTTCCTGATTAAAAGTACTTGCGTTACAAGTTACCTGTTCTCCAATTTCTTTATATATACTTGCAGTAATATTTCCGTCTTTATTTACATCGTCATACAATATTGGACTATAATAATCTATTTTAACTCTACAACTTTTTAAATCATTACTTAAATCATTGTTTACAATATCCCACTGACCACCATTGCACATTAACACTCTATTGTTAGAATTATTATTAATTCCATTTGTTGACGCGTAAATATAACCAGTATCACAACTATTTATTGTAATATATGTTCCATGTATATATGTTTTATCCATATTCTCAAAATATGTTATATCTATAACTGTATTTTGTTTTATATTTAAGCAATTTTCATCATTACATTCTACTACAGTTTTTACATAAGAATCATAATTACTATTATTTGTTAATAAACTATGATTTAAATCCGAAAGTTTACAAGGTGCACTACATTTATTGTTGTCTGTGCCACCATATATATCCCAACCACCATACTCATTACATCTCATCACTCTTTTGCCTTTGAGTACTTCATGTCCATCAATACAACTATTTATTGTAATGTATGTATTGTAATCATATGTTTTATTTTTACCTTCTTCTGTTGTGATATCTATAACTTCATTTGTATTTATAATGGAACAAGTTTCGTCATTACATTGCGTGATTGTTTTAACAAATTCATTACCTAAAGTATCAGTCGTAAGATCTGATATTAAACAAGTATTTGCCTTACAACCGCCTCTTTTAACCCATTTGTTATTTTTGCATTCATAATAATAATTATACCAGCAAGCTGGACACTCATTACTAAAACAATCAATTAAATCATCATCATGTCCAAATTCATCGCAACTACCACACCCATCACACTCTGTATAACCTTCTCGACAACTCATATCTACAATTGTTCCATTAGTAAATCTGTAATTTTTTACATCATAGTAATAATAATAACCACTATAAAAAGATTCTTTATTTTCATCATTATACATAATATAGTTCGAATCATCATATGTAATAATATCACAATTATCCCTTTTCCCAATATCCGCCCAGTCATCACCATATCCATAATAACTTTTAGAATCTATACCAGGTAAGCCAATACATCCACCACTGCTTTCATACTCACACCCACCATTATTATCTACTACTATATTATCATTTCCATCACATTTAATACTATAACCATTACTACCATCTCTTAAATTATACCCATCTTTTTCTTTACAACTTAATGTAGCAATTATATCATTTTTACTATAAGTTATACCATCATTGCTTGATAGATTAGTTTTATCTTCTTCATTAATATTATCCCAGTTAACCATATTATTTGTTGTAAGTATATCATTAAGTGAATTATTTATTATATTATTATCATGTTTCTTACATCCATTAAAAGTACATTTTGTATCACCAGAGTGTATTGGATTACCATCTTTACAACTTATTGTTATATTTCCACTATAGCCATCACTACATTTTATTGCTTTTTTAGTTCCATTTAACATAGTTATTCCAGCAACAGATTCTGCATTAACATAGTCATCATTAATTGATAAATTACAAAACTCTCCTGTTGCTCCATTTAACCCAAGGTCTGTAATCTTACTTTGTTGTGTTGAATCAATATTTCTTAATATAAAACAATTTTTACCTTTTGTATTATACTTAATCTCATTTGTTAACTTATCTAATATTAGACATGATGTAGAACCATCGTCACTATTTTCTGCATTTGCATTATTTATTACACCAAACGAA
>JAGAUJ010000016.1 GCA_017620845.1 Rickettsiales bacterium
AGTTTTGTTGTGATTGTGGGGGAGGGTGAAGAATGGTTGTGGGAGAAAATAATGATTATTATATTACAAATATGTTATAAATACTAATGTATTAATAATCTTCTTTTTTCCATTCGCCATAAATGCTTGTCGTATAGGCAAAAGGTAAAAAATACACATTTACCAAATCAAACAAATGTGTATTTTTAAATAAAAACTTAAACAATAATTAAACATTAATATCCAATTTCACCGTAATTTTTACCATCCGCAACATCATTCAAATATTTTTTTAATTCTGGAACGATATTTGTTGGTAAATTATCCAAATCAAAAAACCTTAAATCAGTGCATTTATGTGGTTCCATTATTTTTGGTATACCATTATATTTACTTACAGTATAAAATAAACAAATATATTCTCTATTACTAACATGATTTAAAGTATATTTCAAAATCAAATCCTCCTTTTTTATATCTACACCAATTTCTTCTTTTGTTTCTCTAACAAGTGCATTCAAACAACCCTCACCCATTTCAACATGACCAGATGGAACACCATAGTAGCCATTCATATAATTAGTTCCTGCCCTTTGTTGCAACAATATTTTATTATCTTCTATCAAAATAAGATATACAGCAACTGGAAAAGTTACTCTTTTTTCTTCCATAATTTTTACTTATATAATTACTATTACAACAAATAATAAAATAAATATAAATAAAAATCAATTGTTGATTTATTTATTTTATATTATTAATATAAAGTTAAACAAACTTATTATATAATTTTATTATGGAAATCATCAAAAAAAATAATTCAATAGAATTTAACAAAGCAAAATGTATGAAATGCACAAAATGTGTTCAAAAATGTAATGCAATAGGAATTTGTCATTTAACAATGAAAGGCGAAGGTAAAGAAAGATATTTAGATTTTAATAATGAAAATCCTTGTGTAAATTGTGGACAGTGCACTGTAGTTTGTCCTTTTAATTCAATGATAGAGCAAAGCGTTGTTGATGATGTTAAAAAAATATTAGAAGATAAAACAAAAATTAAAATAGTTCAATGTGCTCCATCAGTTAGAACGTCTATAAATGAAATATTTAAAGTAGAACATAGTGCAAATATTGAAAAAAAGATTAATTCTTGCTTAAAGAAATTAGGTTTTGACAAAGTGTTTGATGTAAATTTTGGTGCTGACATAACAAGTATAATTGAGGCGGAAGAATTACTTGAAAGACTTGAAAAAAACGAACATTTGCCAATGTTTACTTCTTGTTGCCCTTCTTGGGTAAATTTTGTAAAAAGATACAAACCGGAATTATTGTCAAATTTAACAACTTCAATGTCTCCACATATTCATGCTGGTGTGGCTTACAAAACTTGGTGGGCAGAGCAAAATAATATTAATCCAAAAGACATAGTTGTTATTTCAATAATGCCCTGCACATCTAAAAAAGATGAAATATATGAATATAACGGAATGAAAGCAGTTGATTACTCTTTAACTGTTAGAGAATTTGGAAAATTAATAAAAGATGCAAATATTGATTTTGCAAATATTGAAGAAAGTGAAACAGATCAACTTGGTGAATATAGTGGTGGTGCTGTTATTTATGGAAAAAGCGGTGGTGTTATGGAATCCGCTCTAAGAGTTGTCAAAAAAGAATTAGAGAATACAGTGTTGGAAAATGTTGTATTTAATGAAGTTAATTTTGAAGATATAACTTATAGAGATGCAGAAGTTCCTGTTGCTGGTAAAAAAGTAAAAATAGCAATCATACATACTCCAAAAAATGTTAAAAAATTCATAGAAAGTGGAAAATATAAAGAATATCAATATATAGAAGTTATGAATTGTAATGGCGGTTGTATAAATGGTGGTGGGCAACCATTATTACCACCAAAACCAACTGCCGAAGCAGAATTGATAGAAAAAAGAAAAGCTGTTTTGGACGAATTAGATAAAAATAAAACTAAAAGATGCGCTCTTGATAATGTAAATGTTAAAGAATACATTAATTGGAGTAAAGATAAAGATTTTAAAAATAATTTATTTTATGTAAAATTTTAGTAGATAGATGAAAGAGGCCTTAATATTTATTTCTATATTAAGTGTAATATTGTTTTTTGTAATAACAATAGTAAGAATTATAGCAACTATAATATTAAAATATACTATTAGTAAATACTTAAAATTATTAGCACTTTTAAGACCAAAGGATAATAATACTCAAAATAATTATGTTCCATCAAGCAGAAATGATATTATGTATAGAGATAAAGATATAGAAATGCAAAAAGAACAAGAAGCCCAAAAACTTGTTAATGTTCAACGACTACCAAAAGCTGGTGGTGAAGAGTTTGATCTGGAACCAAATTATAGTAAAAAAAGTATTGTTGGTATGGTAAAACCGATAGGTTATTGGACTTCTTTGATTATGGGACAAAGAGTAACAAGTTTGATGCAACATGCAGAAGTTTTAAAACAGCAAAATGATAATGGTTATTGGGTTAATATGTTGCATGCAAGAGATATGGCTAAGGGTAAAAGTAGAGGAATATAAGTTTAATTACATAATAAATAATAAATATTTATAATAATATATAATCTTGATAAATATTGTAATTAATATATACATTTACCACCCTATTTTAATTACTATTAAAAATAATAAAATCACTAATTTTAATACAATTGTAATATATACAACCACAACCCAAAACATATTTTCACTTTTTATATAATCATTTACAATTTACACTATTTACAACTTTGTTTCATCCCACAACCACATAAACTAAAAATCTACAAATTTTAAATCAATCTTGCCATATAATACATTTTATACTTCCACAAACAACAAAACCACAACAAAATACTTATTAATTATCAACAAACACAAAAAATATGTTTAATTTTTTCAAAAAAGAAAAAGAAAATAAATCAATTATAACAACAAAGGCATACTACCAAAACATTGGCAAGCCAACTTGGACAGACAGAAATTACTTACATTTAGCAGAAGAATCTTATGTAAAAAATGTAATAGCAAATAGGTGTATATCCATAATATCCAAAAGCGCTTCATCTATAAAATTACAATTAAAAAACAGAAATACTGGTGAAATAATCACAAGACATAAAATATTAGAATTACTAAAAAAACCAAATCCCATATTAGATCAAAACAGTTTTTTTGAAACCATTTATGCTCACAAATTAATATCAGGAAACGTCTATATACAAGGTGTTTTTAATAAACACTCAAACTCAGTAGAGCCACAAGAATTATTTATTTTAAGACCTGACAGAATCACAATTTTAATTGGAAATACCGATATTCCTATTGCCTATAAATATAAATTTAATAACACTGAAAAAATATTTAAAGTAGATCAAATTACAGGAAAAAGTGAAATTTTACACATTAAAAATTTCAATCCAATAAATGATTGGTATGGATTATCACAAGTAGAACCAGCAACATATTCAATAGATCAACATAATGAAGCTTCAAAGTGGAATCAAGCAATTTTGCAAAATGGTGCAAAACCTTGTGGCGCTTTAATAGTTAAAAATGATGCTGATAGCGGTAGTTTTTTAACAGATGATCAATTTACAAGATTAAAAGAACAGTTAAATAGTGAATTTTCTGGAAGTGAAAATGCTGGAAAACCTTTGCTTTTAGAGGGTGGACTTGACTGGAAAGAAATAAGTTTATCACCAAAAGAAATGGATTTTTTAGAAATGAAACATAGCACCGCAAGAGATATAGCACTTTCATTCGGTGTTCCATCTCAATTAATTGGAATACCGGGTGATAATACTTATAGTAATATGGCAGAAGCAAGATTGTTTTTATGGGAACAAACTATTTTACCAACAATAGATTGTATAATGGCAAGTCTAAATAATTGGTTAATACCAATGTTTGATGATAATTTAGAATTGACTTATAATAAAAATGAAATAACACCACTTTCCATAAGAAAAGAAAATTTCTGGAATATTGTGAATAATAGCACTTTTTGACAGATGAGGAAAAGAAGAAGATATTAAATATACAGTTATAAATATTTACTCTATAAATCTTAATAAAGTATAACAAAAAACAGCTGTAATATCTATTCTTAAATACCCTGTATTATTCACAACGGGGTATTATTAAATCAGACAACAATAAAATATTTATATTTTTAAAATACTAAAAGGCTGTAAATATTTATTTCACAAATACTCAGTATGCTTGCATCTATATAGTTTGTCTTAAAATATCACAAAGTAAATAATACTGTTACCAATAATACAAAAATTATAAAACATTTATTTTATAAAATGTATTTGTAAAATCATTACAATCTGCCCAAAACAGCCTTTCATAATCATACATTTTACTTTTTTTTACAATGGTATCATATATCATTTTTAAATTTTTTATTGATGAAAACATTCTAAAATCACCAACAGAATCATTATATTCAATAAAATCAATATATTGATTTCTAAAATTTTGTCTAAATTTCAGCATTTTAAAATATGAATTATTATAAACTTTTTGAATTACATTTATTATATTAATAATAGAATCATCGTCTTGTTTTGTTGAAACAATTTCATTATTAAATTGTTTTATAAATACATTAGCAAAAGTTGTAATTTTTGTTTTTATATCTTTTGTAAAAATATTTTTTTTAGAAATAAAATTTGCAACCATTTTATAACCAAACAAAACAACAAGCAAACTAAACAATGTTTTTTTATAAAATCCTTCATCTTGATCGTCATTCATATTATAAAACATTCTTAGCAATATATTTTGCAAATCTTTTTTATCTAATCCAGCAATACTAAATTTATCAAAATATACATTTGAATTATAAATCAAACTAAAAAAATATTTTAATCTATTAATATTTTCATCTTTTAATTTTGGAAAATTATTAATATAATAAGTAAAACTTAATATACTTAAATTAAGACACAATTCTAATTCATTAATATCAATCTTTTTCTTAACCTCATCCTTATTTTGTGTTTCAACCTCTTCTATATCCTCTACCTTATCTTCATTTATAACCTCCACCTCAATTTCTTTTTGAACATCTTTTTCAGTGTCTGCCGAATACTGACTATTATTGTCGTTACTAACACTGTCATTAAAATTCAAACCAGTAATATTTGAATAACTTAAAGAATATTTTTCACTCATAATTCCAATCTATATTGCATATTTTGATAAAAAAGCCTTTTCCCTTTTAAAATCGCGCTCTTTTATAGATTCTCTTTTGTCATATAATTTTTTCCCTTTTGCTATCGCTATTTTAACTTTTGCATAATTTTTATTATTAATATACAAAACAAGCGGTATGCAAGTAAAACCTTTTAACTTTATTTTATTTATAATTTTACTTATTTCCCTTTTTTTTAATAATAACTTTCTTTTTCTTGTTGGTTCATGATTAAAAATTGTAGCAAGTTTATATGGTGCAATATACGAATTAATTAAAAACAACTCTCCATTTTTATCAAATTCAATATATGAATCTTGTATATTTGCCTTGCCAATTCTTAAACTTTTTATTTCACTACCCTGCAATACAATACCCGCTTCATATTCTACTTCTATAAAATATTCGTATCTTGCTCTCCTATTTTGTGCTATAATTTTGTAATTATTTGCCATTTTCTTTATCTTTATTAATTTTTAATGTTATAGTTTTTCTTTTATGTTTTATTTTTGGTATATTTATTTTTTTTATATCTTCTTGTTTTGTTTCAATTATCCTTTTTTCTCCAGTCTTAATATATGTTGCCATATTATCCAATATACCATTAGCAAAAGTAATATAGATACCATCAAAAAACTCAGCAACTATATCAGTATATTCATTAACAACAATATTTTTATCAATATCAGTATTTTTCAATTCATATATTGCTAACCTAAATGCTTGTAATAAAACCTCATCTATTGTTCCAGTTGTATCTTGTTTTTGTAAAAATTCATTTATTAATATATCATATTCATCAGCATTATTGAGAACTCCATTTACTAAATTTAACACAAATTCACTACTATATACATCCTTAAAAAGATTCTCTTTATTTTCATTAGTAAAATTCTCTGCAATATAATATTCATTAACAGATTCAAGTATATTTAGTATATCTTTATCTTCATTATTTTCATTATAATAAACACATAATGCTTGACACGCAACCAGTCTGCCAATACTATTATCAAAATGTGGTATAGATTTTTTTTCTTTACTCATATTTTTTGTTGAAAAAATTATTTTTCTAATTATTAATTTATACAATATAAATTATACTTTTTATTTTTAAATACAAGATGTTATTATTTTTTACTTTATTTTTTATTTTATTTTCATTTTGGGTAATTCTATTTATATTTAATAGTATGTTTACAATTACATTATTGGCAGTTGGTATAGTCATATCAATAATAGTATCAATGCTTATGATAAAGTTAAAACTATATTCTGCAAATAGTGGATTTTTATGTTTACAAGTTGGTTTTTATTCTATGTTTATTAAAAAAATTATAGTAGTTTTTACAGAAAATATTTATTTAGCATTTCAATTTATAAAACCAAACAATACAATAGATCCAGTACTTGACTATTTATATATTGAAAATGATAATATATTTGAAAATAGTTTGGCAAATAATATTTTAAATATGAACTTTGGAATAATATCTGCAATAATTAAAAACCAATGTATAATTATTCATTCTATAAATAAATTATTTTTTTCGCCAAACCAATTATACTTTTTGAGTTTAGAAACACAAAAAGTAAATGATGATGGAATTGTTTAAGGAGTTATATTATGACATTTACTTTATATTTTTTATTTTTTTGTATATCATATTTGTTGTTTGAAATGTTTATTTTAACGGACTTTTTTTATTTACTATTTTATTTATTTTTTCTAATAAATGTAATAATTTTAACTATATGTGTATATTTTTTAAATTTTTTACATTTTTATCAAATTTTAAATATAGTAATATTGATGATGTTAACAAACCTCGCACTTACTTTAATGTTTATTTATAAAAAAATAAAATACTAATATGATGACTACACTACTTAAATATATAAGTTACTTTTTTGTTCTAATGGGAAACTTTTTTATGATTTCTGCCATTGTTGGATTAATAAGAAATAAAGATTTTTATGTAAAACTACATACTATTTCAATGTTTAATATTTATGGTGCCAACTTTATTTTATTTGCAATAGGAATATTAAGTTATAAACCAATTATTTTCTTTGAAATGATTTTTGTTATTATTATCAATACATTAATAACTCTAACTGTTGTTAATTGTCTTTTCAGAAATGCAATTCTAAATGGTATACAATATAAAGCAAAAACAAGAGATGATGTTACTGCAGAAGAAACGGCACAAATGAAAGAACAAAGAGAAATGCATAAACATGATGAAGAAACAGAAAGAATAAAAAGAGAGAAAAAAGAACAAGAAAGAAAAGAAAAAGAAGAACAAAAATTAAAAGAAAAAGAGGAAAAAGAAAGATTAAAAAGGGAAAAAGAAGAAAAAAAACAACATGAAAAAGAAGAAAAGGAGAAAGAAAAAGAAAAACTAAAACAAGAAAAAGAAAAAAGTAAAGAAGTAGACAAACCAGTAAAACAAACAACCATAGCAAAACCAGTTACAGATTCTACAATTTCAACTACAAGTCAAACATCGAGTGTAACATCTAACTCAACCACACAATCAACATCAACTCAAACTACTACAACTTCAACACATTTTGCAGATAAATTATCAGCAAAAAAATCTGGCACTAAACCAGCAGAAACAAAACCAGTAGAAAAACCAAAAGTAGAATATGACTATAAAAACGATACAAGAACAACAGAAGAAATTGAAAAAGAAAATGAAGAATTAAGAAAAAAAATTAAAGAACAAAAGAAAATACTAAGAAAAAAAATTGAAACTGTTAGAAGAAATGCATTTATTACAAGAAAACCGGAAGAAATACAAAAAGCAGAAGATACAATTAATGAAATTTTAACAAAATATAATTTAACAGAAGATATGTTAAAAGATGATGATGAATAAAAATAGGATATAATATGAAAAAATGTGAAGAATTTTTTTTAAAAAATAAACCAAGTTTTCTTTATGGAATAACTAATATAAAACAATTAAAAGAGCGCACTGGTGAGGTTGGTATTGCTTTTATTGGTAAATCAAATGTTGGTAAATCAAGTTTAATTAATGCTATTACAAACAGTAAAATTTCTATTTCCTCAAAAACACCTGGTAGAACAAGAGAGATTAATTTTTTTAATATAGCAAATAAAATAATTTTTGCTGATATGCCCGGATATGGTTTTGCTTTAGCAAGTGAAGAACAAAAAAGTCAGTGGAGATATTTGATTTATGATTATTTGAATACAAGCAAAAAACTAAAACTTATATTTGTTTTAATAGATTCAAGAAAAGGTTTAATGAGTGATGATATTGATTTATTATATATGTTGGATGAATTAAATATTAATTATCAAATTATTTTGACTAAAATTGATTGTATTAATAAAAGTGAATTGCAAGATGTATTAGTAAAAACAAATAATGAATTGGTAAATCATACATTGGCAAATAAAAGCATCATTGCTGTAAGTTCAAGTAAAAAGTATGGATTGTTTGAAATTAAGGATATTATTTATAATCTAATAAAATAGTATTTCACAACACAAGGTATTTCTATAAAGAAAAACACTACGAAGTTATTTAGTAATTAAATATTATATGTTGCTCTTTATATTATCAAAATCAATAACAGCATCAACACTACCCATTGCAAAAGATGGAGCACCACCACCCTTACCACCAAGTTTTTTAAATAAATCAACTGCATTTATCTTATTTATAATATCTTTTGAAACTGCAACTATTAAAATTATTTTATTTTCATTTTTTACAGTTACAACAACTATTGAATTTTCTTTATATTTTGTATTTTGCCAATTTATAATAACTTGCTTCAAATCTTGCGGTTCCACACTTTCCAAATTTTGAGTAAATACACTAATACCATTAACTACATTTTTATCAAGTTCTATGTTATTTAATTGCGATTTTTTAATATCATTTAATTGCTTTTTTAAATCTTTATTTTCTTTTAAAATATTCTCTATTTTTTCAACAACTTTATCATAAGAAATTTTAAACTCCCCAGCCAAACCATCAACAATATCGATTTTTTCATTTACATAATTTAAAGCCTCAACACCGGTCAAAGCCTCAATTCTTCTCACACCAGACGCAATAGATTCTTCTTTTATAATTTTAAAAAATCCTATATCACCAGTTTGTTTTACATGCGTTCCACCACATAATTCAACAGAACAAAAATCCTTACTTGTTTCCTTCAATAAATCATTTATTGAATTATTAACGTCCTCTATATTATAATTTTCTTTTTGTTCTATATTAACATTACTTTTAATATTATAAGTTCCCATTGATACAACCCTTACAGTATCGCCATATTTTTCATTAAATAAAGCCATTGCACCACTTGATTTGGCAGTTTCAATATCCATCAACTCTATTTTAGATTTTGTATTATTTATAATAATATTATTTACTATATTTTCTGCTTGTTTTAAAATATCAACACTTATTGCACCGTTATAAGAAACATCAAATCTCAATCTTTTATCATCTACATAAGAACCTTTTTGATTTACACTATTTCCAAGTAATTGTTTTAAAGCAAAATGTAATAAATGTGTTGCTGAATGGTTTGCAGTTATTTTATTTCTTCTAACTTTATCAACTGCCAAATTTACACTATCGCCAACCTTAAAACTTCCCATCTCAACAATACCTTTATGTATAAAAACACCATTTTGTGCTTTTATTGTATTATTTACTTGTATCACAGCAAATGGTAATGGAATTGATCCATCTTGATTTAATAACATTATCATACCAGTATCACCAACCTGTCCACCAGATTCTCCATAAAAACAAGTATTATTTACAATAATTTCAACATTATCGCCCTGCTCTACTTTTTCTACAAACTTATTATCTTTTATTAATTTTAAAATTATTCCATTTGTAGTAGTTTCTTTATAACCAGTAAAGTTTGTTTTATTATCAATTTTTAAATACAATTCATTTATTTGTTTATCACCAGAACCAATCCAATTTGCCTTTGATCTTTCTTTTTGTTCTTGCATTGCTTCATTAAATTCATCAACATTTATTTCTATACCTTTTTCTTTTAATATCATTTGTGTTAAATCCAACGGAAAGCCATAAGTATCATATAATTCAAATGCAATTTTTCCACTAAATAATTTATTTTTTGTATTCATATTGTTATTTTATAATCAATTTTGAGTAAAGTATAAGTTTATTATTAAAATTTTCAATAAAAAATAAACAATAATTGAAAAATAAATAATTAAATTTATTATTAAAATAGCTATATAATGTATAAGATAATGATTTTTAATATTAAAAAGAGAGTTTGTTTTTGTGATACAGATGCCGGTGGAATAGTTTATCACTCAAAATATTTGGATTTTTGCGAAGAAGCAAGACTGGAATATTTTTTAAAATATAATATAACTCAAAAAGATTTATGGGTAAAATATAATTTAATGTTTGTATTAAAAAGTTGTGAAGTTAATTATAAAACACCAGCAAAAGCAGAAGATTTACTTATTATATCAATAGAAAAATGTGAAATTAATAAATTAATTACAACAATTTATCAAAATGTTTACAGGGGTGATGAATTACTTGTTGAATGTAAAATTAATTTAGTTGCAGTTCAACCAAATACTTTAAAATTAGTTAGGAGACTTCCAGAAGAAGTTTTACAAATAATTGATGTTAAAAAATGAATAAAAAAGATATTATTGAAATTTTTGAAATTTTGAAGAATAAATATAAAATACAATCTTTAATTGAATTAAAATATAAAAATCCTTATACTTTACTTGTTGCAGTCATTTTATCTGCACAAGCCACCGATGCCGGTGTTAATAAAGCAACAAAAGATTTATTTGAATTTGTTGATACACCAGAAAAAATGTTGAAACTTGGCGAAGAAAATTTAAAAAAATATATTAAAAGTATAAATTATTATAATACAAAAGCAAAACATATTATTCAAATGAGTCAACAATTGATAGAAAAATTTAATTCACAAGTGCCAAGTGATTTTGATGATATGTTGACTTTAAGTGGAGTTGGAAGAAAAACTGCAAATGTTGTGTTAAATATCTTGTTTGATGAACCAAGAGTTGGAGTTGATACACATGTTTTTAGAGTTGTAAATAGACTTAATATGGTAAAAGCAGATAATGTTTTGGAAACTGAAAAACAATTGTTAAAAAAAGTTCCACAAAAGTATTTGAGATATGTAAATCATTATTTTGTGTTGTTTGGAAGGTATGAGTGCAAGGCAATAAAGCCGAAGTGTGAGAGTTGTGAGTTAAGGAAGTATTGTGGGTATTATAAAGATAATTAGTTAGTTTTTTATATATAAATATATTAATTAAAATATTAATTATATTCTTTTTATAAAGAATAATATAAATCCAAAAAAATACACACAACACCAATTATTAATAAATATCCACACAACACATTATTTTAATAAACATATAAATATTTAAAACAAAAAAAATCAGTCCCAGTAAGCCAAGACTGATTTTTTATTTCTTTAAACACTATACTTAAAGTTAAGCAATTTATTCTAAAACATACTCTTTATTAAGATAGTTTATTCAAGAATAAGTGAAAAACTAATAATCCATTCCACCCATTCCACCCATCGGGTTTCCACCACCACAATGGCATTTTTCTTCTTCTTTTTTCTCAACTATTGCACATTCAGTTGTCAACAAGAGACTTGACACGGAAGCGGCACCTTCCAAAGCAACTCTTGCTACTTTTGTAGGATCTACTATACCAAATTTAATCATATCTCCATAAACTTCTTTTTGTGCATCAAAACCATAGTTCATGTCGCCACTTTCCATAATTTTATTAATTATTACAGAACCTTCAAGACCAGCATTTTTAGCAATTTGTCTTGCAGGTGCTTGTAAAGCATTATAAACTATTTTAATACCAGCAGTTTGAGATTCATTATCACCTTTTAAATTTTTAATTTTTTCAGCAATATGAACAAATGTAGAACCGCCACCAGCAACTATACCCTCTTCAACCGCTGCTCTTGTTGCTGCCAAAGCATCTTCAACTCTATCTTTTTTTTCTTTAACTTCAACTTCTGTTGAACCACCAACTTTAAGAATTGCGACACCACCGGAAAGTTTTGCTAATCTTTCTTGTAATTTTTCTTTATCATAATCAGAAGTTGTTGCTTCTATTTGAGTTTTAATACTATTACATCTTGCTTCTACATCTTCGGTAGTGCCAGAACCATCAACTATTGTTGTATCATCTTTTGTTATAACAACTTTTTTAGCTCTTCCAAGATTTGTCAATTCAACATTTTCTAATTTTAAACCAACTTCTTCTGAAATTACTTGACCGCCGGTTAATACTGCTATATCTTCAAGCATTGCTTTTCTTCTATCACCAAAACCAGGTGCTTTAACAGCACAAACTTTTAAACCACCTCTTAATTTATTAACAACAAGTGCTGCAAGTGCTTCACCCTCAACATCTTCTGCTATTATTAATAATGGTCTGCCACTTTGTGCAATTGCTTCTAATATTTTAATTATTGGTTGTAATGTAGATATTTTTTTATCAAACAATAAAATATATGGTGCGTCTAAAACAACGTTCATTTTTTCAGTATCTGTAATGAAATATGGAGATAAATAACCTCTATCAAAATTCATACCTTCTACTACATCAACTTCAAATTCTAAACCTTTTGCTTCTTCAACTGTTATTGGACTATTTGCTCCAACTTTTTCCATAGCATCAGCAATTTTTTCACCAATTTCTTTATCTCCATTTGCAGAAATTGTTCCAACTTGTGCTATTTCTTCTTTTAATGATATTTTTTTACTTGCATGTTTAATTTCTTTTATAGATTCATTAACAGCCTTATCTATACCTCTTTTGATATCCATTGGATTCATACCAGAAGCAATTGCTTTTATACCTTCCATAAAAATTGCTCTTGCCAAAACAGTAGAGGTTGTTGTTCCATCACCTGCTATATCATTTGTTTTACTTGCAACTTCTTTAATTGCTTGTGCGCCTAAGTTTTCAAATTTATCTTTTAATTCTATTTCTTTTGCAACTGTAACACCATCTTTTGTAATTCTTGGAGCACCAAAAGATTTTTCAATTATAACGTTTCTTCCTTTTGGACCAAGTGTTGCTTGAACTGCATCTGCTAAAATATTAACACCATTTAATATTTTTGCTCTTGCATCTGTGCTAAAAATAATTTCTTTTGCTGTCATTATAATACCTCTTATTCTTCAATAATTGCTAAAATGTCAGACTCTTTCATTATTAACAAGTCTTCGTTGTCAATTTTAACTTCTGTTCCACCCCATTTTGTAAAAAATACTTTATCTCCAACTTTTAATGTCATTGGAATAATATTTCCTTTTTCATCTCTTGCTCCATCTCCAACTGCAACAACTACACCTTTTGATGGTTTTTCTTTTGAAGTGTCAAGAATAATGATACCGCCTGATGTTTTTTCTTCGGCGTCTTCTCTTTTTACTAAGACTCTGTCTTGTATTGGTTTTAGTTTCATTTTTTTACCGATTTGTTAATAATTTTTTAATAATTTTTATAATCTATAAATTATATAGTTATTTTTTTTGTAAATACAAGTAAAAAATAAAATTAATTTTAATAAATAAAAAAATAAATAACTTGTTTTAACCAACAAGTCATTTATATTAATAAATATTTATTATTTACATAGACATAGTATTACTATACTCTTTTTTTGCTTTTTTTATTGTGCCCTTATATTCTTTTATAAAATTTTTGTTATTCTTTTCTGAATCATATGTTTCAATTCCATTTAAATATTTACTAAACTTACTTTTGGCATACATATCAACATCTCCACCATAAATACCTTTTGTAGTACGATCTGACAAATCTGGTTCACCTATCACTTTATAAGTTTTATAATAATTATCAATTCTCTTGGTTATTTCATTTATCTTTTTTTGAAGCTTGTTTGATACATCTATTGTTTCTTCTTTTGGCACACCTGATGAACCATATTGTTCATCAACATATTTAGATATAGATTTAAAATATGTCTTATTGATTTTTTTTCTTAAATCTTCATCTTCTATATTATTATCTTCACTAACAAATTCTTTTATTAAGTCTTTATATAATTCCTTTATTTCTTGTTTGATTGCTTTATTTTCTTTATGTTTTTTCCACATATTTTGAACACTTTCTTTAAAGTGTTTAATTCCTTTCTTTTTAGTCACGGTTTTATTGGCTTCTGGATAACTATGTGACATACTCCCACTAACATTACTACCATGATATTGAGTATTAGCCCTATGTTGTTCTTTGTTCTTATCTTCATCTTTAAAAAAGAAATGTAAAGGATCTATTATTCTCTTTACAACTCTTTTTACAAATCCCCAAAATCTATGTCTACGTTTTTTGGTTGTTGGAATTGAATTATTACCACCAGCACTACTTACACCTTGTGTTTTTCCCTTTTGTTTTTGCTTCTTTTTTTCTTCATTTTCTCTTTTATTTCTTTCTTTTTCTTCTTTTTTTTGTTGTTTTTTTAATTCTTTTTCTTCTTTTTTTGTAAGTTGTGTTTTAATATTATTTTCTTGTTGTTGTTTTACATTATCAGTTTGTTTTTCTTGTTTACTTATATCTCTATTAACAAGTGAATTTATATTTTTTTTAATAAAAGCAGTATTGTCTTGTAATATTACAGGTTTTGTTTCATTTATTGTTTCTATTGTTTTTAAATCTTCACTATATTTAATATGACCAATATCTTCAAGAACTTTATGACTTAATTTACCATTTTCACCTTGCGATATTTCAACAAGACCAACTTGATTTTTATCTGTTGTATAACCACAACTCCTAATTGTATCTATATTTATAATATTACCATCTTTATTTACTTTTACATCCTGAGATTTTTTTGGATCGTGACCACATACACAATTTATACCAGGAATTGCTTTAAATTTATCCTCTGTATAATCCCTATTCCACAAAAGTCCTCCTCCAATCTGTTCATAAACATCTTCGTGTAATTTTTCATTCCCATATTCACATTCATATTTATATAACTCATTAAAAACATCAACAAGTTGCTTAACACCTTCTTTATTATCTTTAAAAAACTCTGGATTTTCATTTAATCCATTTAATATCTCATCTATATTTTGTTGTGTTTGTTCACTAAATTCACTTTTGTTATTTTGTATAAATTTTAAAGCTTTTTGTGTATTTTCCAT
>JAGAUJ010000017.1 GCA_017620845.1 Rickettsiales bacterium
AAAAATATAGTTGAAGAATTAAAAAAGTCTGCTATATTTACTGTTAATATTAACTTTAATAACAATAAGTCATTAATAGACATTTATTCTTTAAATGGTTTTAATGAGGCTTATAATGAATTGATTAAGGGGTGTAGGTAAAATGAAGAAATTAAAAGAAAAATTAAAAGTAAAAAATAAGAAAAAGTTTATATTTTTACTTACTATATTATTTGTTGTTGCTTGTTCAACTTTAATAATAATGATAAAATTAAATAATATAAATAAAACACAACCAAAAAGTGTAAAAATTACAAATAATATCACTGGCACGAATAATGGTGTTATAAAAAAACAAGATAATAAAGATATTTTAATAAAATCAATACAAGAAAAAAATGCAATTTTACAAGATAATATAGTGTTATTAAATAATAAAATAGAAGCAATTAATGCAGAAATTGAGTATTTAAAAGAATATATTTCTAAAATAGAAAATCAAAATCCTATATATAATGAGAAAAATTTACAAGTAATGGTTTTATTGAATAAAATACAGCAATTATATTATACAAATAAAAATTTTGATAAAGAGTTAGATTATTTAAAATCTTTGCTTATAAATAAAAATCATTTAATTGAGACTGTATTAAAGTTGGAAAATTATAAAGTTTCTACAAATGATTTAAAATTAATTACCATAGTTTTTAAAGAAGAGTATAAAACAAATTTATTGAGTAAAAATAAAAATAATAATATTTTTAAGAGTATAATTAATGAAAATATAAAAATAAGAAAGTTGAATAATGAAGGCGGGCAGGGTGCCAATAATATTTTAATCAATGATATGGAAGATGCTATAAATGCTGGTAATTATAATCTTGTTGTTGAATTAATATTGCAAAATAATTATCAAAATACTGTATTTAAAAAAACATATAACATAGCACAAAGAATAAGTAATTTTGATAAAATTATTGATGATTTAACAAGGGAAGTAGTTAATTTTTAGTTGTTTTGTAGTTATGTTGTATTTGTTGTGTTTTGGGATTTTATAGGTTTAATGTTGTTTTGTGTTTGTTGGTAGTAATAAATTTTAACAAAATAAACGATTATTGGCATGCTCTTAAAAAAGTAAATCAAAAATATTGTTAAACAACATACAATTATACAAATAATTATATATTCTATAATTATTTGTATAATTAACTATTAATCTAGTTATTTTTTGTTTTTCTTGTATCCAACCAATAAGAACTCAAATGCTTCTTCAATCTTTTCTATTGGTTTAATATTTAATTTTTTCTTTACATTTTCTGGAACTTTTTCTAAATCTTTAACATTATCTTTTGGAATTAATACATTTTTTATATTTCCTCGCAAAGCGGCGAGTAATTTTTCTTTTAAACCACCAATTGGCAGAACTTTACCAGTCAAGGTAATTTCGCCAGTCATAGCCGTATCACTTCTAACTTTCAAACCAGTTAAAGTAGACATTAAAGCACTTGAAATAGCAACACCAGCAGATGGACCGTCTTTTGGAGTAGCACCTTCTGGAACATGTAAATGGAAATCATATTTATTAAAAACTTTTGAAGTTATACCTATTTCACTTGCTTTTGATCTAACATAACTGAAAGCTGCTTCAACAGATTCTTTCATAACATCGCCAAGTTTTCCAGTTATTAAAAGTTTTCCATTTCCATCAAACTTTAATGCTTCAATATATAGTAGATCCCCACCAAAATCAGTATAAGCTAAACCAGTAGAAACGCCAACAGAATCAGTTTTATTTGCTTCATTATATGAATTTTTTTCCACTCCCAAATAATCTTTTAAATTTTTTGTAGTTATAGAAACTTTTTTAATTTTTTTATCTTCAACTATTTTTTTTGTTGCTTTTCTTACTAATGTTTCAATATTTCTTTCTAAATTTCTAACACCAGCCTCAAATGTATAATTTCTTATTATCTTAATTATACTTTTATCATCTATTGAAAATTCTTCTTTTGTTAAACCATGTAATTCTAACTGTTTTTTTACAAGGTATTTTTTTGCTATTTGTATTTTTTCATCTTCTGTATAACCAGATAATTTAATAATTTCCATTCTATCTCTAAGAGGTATTGGAATTTCTTGCAGACTATTTGCAGTTGCTATAAACATTACATTTGATAAATCATATTCCAGTTCCAAAAAATGGTCATTAAATGATTTATTTTGCTCTGGATCCAAAACTTCTAACATTGCAGAGGTTGGGTCGCCTTTGTAATCAGAACTCATTTTATCAATTTCATCAAGTAAAATAAGCGGGTTACTTGTTTTTGCTTTTTTCATAGATTGAATTATTTTACCTGGCATTGCACCAACGTAAGTTCTTCTGTGTCCTCTTATTTCCGCTTCATCCCTAACGCCACCAAGTGAAATTTTTATATATTTTCTATTTGTTGCTTCTGCAATAGATTTTGCTAATGATGTTTTACCAACACCTGGGGCTCCAACAAGACAAATTATTGGACCATTTAATTTATTTGTTTTGTGTAAAACTGCTAAAAATTCTAAAATTCTTTCTTTTATTTCTTCTAAACCATAGTGGTCTCTTTCTAAAATTTTTTCTGCTTTTTTTATATCATTTTTAATTTCATCATTTTTGTTCCAAGGTAAGTCTGTTACCCAAGTTAAATAATCTTTTATTGTTGAATATTCTGGCGAAAATGTTGGTATGGAAGATAATTTTTTTATTTCAGTTTCAAACTTTTCTTTTACTTCTTCATTTACTGATAAAGTTTTAAATTTTGCCTTCAATTGTCCTATGTCACTTTTTGCATCTTCATCTTCTACTTCATCTGTATTGCCTAATTCATTTTTAATAACTTTTAATTTTTCTTTTAAATAATATTGTTTTTGATGTTCTTGTAATTTTTTATCTATTTTATCATTTATTTCTTTTTCTGTATCTATTAAACTTTTCTCTATTTCTAAATATTGATTTAATTTTATATATTGTTTTGTAGCGTTACTTTCTTCTAAAATACCTTGTTTTGCTTGAATATCTATATTTAAGATATTTGTTAATATATATATTATATCACTATTATTTTGAATAGTCTTAAAAAACGGTATTAAATCAATGGTATTGTTTGTATATTTTGATAAAAAACTTTCTGCTTTATTTAATACAATAGTTTTAATTTTTTCTAATTCTTCTTGATTTTCTGCGATTTTACTTTTTCTTATATTTTTAACACTTCCAAATAAACAACCATCTTTTTCTATTAATTTGTCAAGTCTATATTTTTCAACACCTTTAACAAATATTTTAATATCACCATTTGGAGTTATTGATTTTTGTGTAATTTCGCATAAAGTTCCTACTTCATATAATTGATCTATATTTGTTATATTTTCTATATTTTTATCTTTTTGTGCTACACAAAGTAATTTCTCATTATTCAGGTATGCTTTTTCTACTGTTAGCATACTTTTTGCTCTTCCAACAAATAAAACGGTCATTGAATCAGGAAACAAAACCATTTCCCTCATTGGCAATAAATAATATTCTTTTTTTAATAACATATTCATTTTTATTTTTTTTCTATTTTAATATCTAATTCAGTTTCTTTTTTATTTTGTTTAGTTCCAACGGTTACTTTTTGTATATTATCATCTGATGGAACTTCAAACATTGTATCTTTCAAGATATTTTCAACAATAGTTCTTAAACCTCTTGCACCAGTTTTTCTTGATATTGCTTTATCAGCAATTAAATCAAGCGCTTCTTCTGTAAATTCTAACTCTACATCATCAAGTTTAAATAATTTTTTATATTGTTTAACAACTGAATTTTTAGGTTCTTTTAATATTTTAATTAACGCTTCTTTTGTTAATTCTTCGAGACAAGTTATAACCGGTAATCTTCCAACTAATTCTGGAATTATTCCATATTTAACCAAATCATCAGGTTCCACCATTTTCAAAAGTTTACTTTTTTCTTTTTCTTTATCTTCTTTTATACTTGCCTCAAAACCAATACCATGTTTATTTGTTCTGTCTGCAATTATTTTTTCCAAACCCTCAAATGCCCCACCACAAATAAACAAAATATTTTTTGTATTTATGTGTAACATTTCTGCCATTGGGTTTTTTCTACCACCTTGTGGTGGAACACTTGCAACTGTTCCTTCTATTAATTTTAATAATGCTTGTTGCACTCCTTCACCAGATACATCTCTTGTAATTGATGGATTTTCACTTTTTCTTGAAATTTTATCAATTTCATCAATGTAAATTATTCCATTTTCTGCTTTTTTGATATTAAAATCTGCTGCTTGTATTAATCTTAATAAAATATTTTCCACATCTTCGCCAACATAACCTGCTTCTGTTAAAGTTGTTGCATCAGCAATAGCAAATGGCACATCAAGTGTTCTTGCTAATGTTTGAGCAAGTAAAGTTTTACCACAACCAGTGCTTCCTATCATTAAAATGTTAGATTTTGATAGTTCTGTATCATCTTTTTCTTTTAAGAATTTTTCGCTATTTGTTATTCTTTTATAATGATTATAAACTGCTACTGCGAGTGTTTTTTTTGCATCATCTTGATTTATAACATAATCATTTAAAATATTCATTATGTCTTTTGGTTTTAATTTTGTTTTTTGAAAATCGAATTCTTCATTATGCTCTTCGTTTTTAATCACATCCGAACATAAAGCAACACAAGAATCACATATATTTACACCTGGGCCTGTAATTAATTTTCTTGCTTCTTTTTGAGTTTTTCCACAAAAAGAGCAACATAAAACTTTTTCTTCACCATTATTATTATTTTCTTTCGTCATTTTTGCTCCATTTATAATAACATTTTATTATAATATAATAATTCTTATAAATTAATTCAAGAGTAAACTATTTTTCTTCTTGTTTAATTTCATCTCTACTTGTTATAATTCTATCTATCAAACCAAACTTTAAAGCCTCTTCCGGAGACATAAAATTATCTCTTTCCATATTTTTTTCAATAACAGATAATTTTTGTCCAGTATGTTTAACATAGATATTGTTTAATTTTTTTTTGGTTTCCAAAATCTCTTTTGTATGAATTTCTATATCTGTTGCTTGACCTTGATAACCACCTGATGGTTGGTGTATCATTATTCTTGCATTTGGTAAAGCAAATCTTTTTCCGGCAGTTCCTGCTTGCAATAATAATGAACCCATAGAACAAGCCTGACCCATACATACAGTTGCCACTTGTGGTTTTATATATTGCATTGTATCATATATTGCTAAGCCAGAAGTTACAACTCCACCTGGAGAATTTATATACATCCAAATATCTTTGTCTGGATTTTCTGACTCTAAAAATAATAATTGTGCAACTATTAATGAAGACATTGTATCATTAACTTCACCATTTAAAAATATAATTCTTTCTTTTAATAATCTTGAAAAAATGTCAAATGATCGTTCGCCTCTGGAAGTTTGTTCTATAACCATTGGGACCAAATCGTCTCTAATTTCTAACATAATTTATCTTTTAATTATTATTAATTAATAATATAAAATTATTTTTTAGATAATCAATAAAATTTATTACAAATATTATATATTAATATTATAAAAGTTATTATTGACTTTAAAACAACGCTTATTATCATTAGTGTTATGTAAATTATTTTTTATTTTTATGTTAAATTTTGAAGGTCAAAAAGTTTTAATTACTGGCGCAACTGGTGGTATAGGTCAAAAAACAGCAGAATTATTTGCAAAACAAGGTGCAATAGTTGGTTTATGTGGAAGAAATAAAGAAAAATTAGAAAAAATAGCATCAAATATAGATGGTAAAACTTTCAGTTTTGTTTGTGATTTGGGAAATTTAGAAGAAGTAGAAAAATTATTTGAAACTGCAGATGCTGAAATGGGTGGAATTGATGTTTTAATATGTAATGCAGGAATTACAAAAGATATGTTGGCAATAAGAATGACAACTGCTGATTATGAAGAAGTTATAAATGTAAACTTAAAGGCAAGTTTTATATTAAATAGAGAAGCAATTAAAAAAATGATGAAAAGAAGATATGGTAGAATTATAAATATAAGTTCAGTTGTTGGTGTTATGGGAAATGCAGGACAAGCAAATTACGTATCTTCAAAAGCTGGTTTAATAGGCATGTCAAAAACATTAGCAATGGAAAGTGCTACAAGAGGTATAACAGTTAACTGTGTTGCTCCTGGTTTTATAGAAACACCAATGACAGATGTTTTAACAGAAGATCGAAAAAGTAGAATTTTATCTGGTATCTGTATGGGTAAAATGGGACAAGCAGAAGATATAGCAAATGGTATTGTATTTTTAGCAAGTAAAGAAGCTGGTTATATAACTGGTCAAACTTTACATATAAATGGTGGTATGTTAATGATATAATTTAATTTTGTTAATTTTTTATGCTTTTTAGATTTTTTAGAAAGTTTAGAATATTTTTAAAAAGTGAGGATAAAAAAACATTTCCGGTGGTTATTATTTTATTTAGAATAATAGCTTCACTGTTTGTTATTTTATTATTACCATTAATATTTTTTATAATTTTTATTGCAAAAGAACCAAGAGAAATAACTTCAATAAATACATATATAAAAAATGAAATAATTAAACAGGGTATTGATTATATTAATTATAGTTCTGCAAAGATGAGTTTTAATAAACATTTTGAGGTTGTTTATATAGTTCAAGATTTGGATTTTGCTATAAATAATGTTTTTTTGAAACTTCCAATTGTAAATTTTAAGATAAAGTTAATAGATTTAATAAAAAATAAGTTTTTATTTAATGAGGTTGAATTAAATAATTTTGTTGGGCATTTTGGTTATGAAAATAATAATAATGAAGAACACAAAAGTTCACTGACTTATGAAGAAATTGAATCTGTAATACATAACACACTTGATTATTTTATTAATAACAGATTAATATTCAAAAAATTTAGTATTAAGGATAGTATATTTTATTTTTTTAATAAAGATATTAGTGATATTGATAAACTTAATATACACAATACTTTTATAAGAATAGATAAAAAGAAATCTAATTATTTAGACTTAATAATAAATATGAATATTTCAAATGATAATAAACGCATAAATTCAATAAATAGTTGTAATATATTATCAACAAAAGATATTACTTGTAAGGTTCGGTTAAATGATTTATTTATGTCTGATATAATTAAGATTTTTACAAAAAACACACCAACACAAAAATATGTTGATAATATAGAAGGTGTATTTAATTTAGAATTTAATACATCCTTTAAAAATTATACAAAATTAATTGATAGTAATTTTAAAATAACTTCTAATTCTGGTAATTTTTTATTAAAAGACTTTTTTCCAAATAAAATATATTACAGTAATCTTGTTGTAAGTGGCGCAAGTAAAAATACAAATCATATTTTATTAAATGATGTAATTGCAAAAATTGGAACAAATGAAGATTCACAAAAAAATATTGCAGATTTTAAAATGTTTATGGATATAAAAGATAAGGAATTTATGAAGTTAAATTTTGATATTAGTAATGCAAAAGTTGAAGATTTAAATTCATTTTGGCCCTTATTTTTAGAAGCTGATGGTGTGAGAGATTGGGTTGTGGAACATTTTAAAAGTGGCAAAATAGACAAATCTTTTGCTTATATGGATTTTAAATATATAAATGGTGAGTTTGTGCTTAAAAATATAAAGTCAGAAGTTGATTTTAGTGATACATTATTAAATTATGATAAAGATTTTCCAGAAATAAGTAATATGTCAGCAAAAGCAGTATTTACAGTTGATGATATGAATATATATATTAAAAATGGAAATATTTATAATACAAAAATATTAGATGGAAAAATATATACTAATTTTGATAAACCAACAATAAATATCTTCGCAAATACAATAGGTAATACTTATGAAATGTTTTATTTCATAGATAATAATAGTAGAAATGATATAAAAAATATAGTTAATACTTATATAAATGGTGTTGCTGAATCTGTTGTTAATGTTGATATTCCATTATATAAAGATATTAGTTTAAGTTCTGTTTTGATAGATGTAAAAAGTAATATTAAAAATAATAATACATTTTTATTAAAAAACGATTCGCAATTTAATTTATTATTAAAAAAAGATTATGATTCAAATATTTTTAAAACCAGTATAAATTTTGATAAAAGTTATATTAATTTTAGTATAATTGATTTTATAAAAGAGAAAAATGAAAATATAAGTTTAGATTTTGATATAGTTGTTAATAATAATGTTGTTGAATTGAGTAATATTCATACAATTAGTGATTTAATAAATTTTAATGGAAATGGAAAAATTTTTAATGGAAATTTAAGTGAATTAAATATTAATAATATAAAATATAAAGACAATAATTTTAATTTTAATTATATTCTTTTAAAAGATAATATACAAACAATTACTATTAATGGTTCAAATATTAATTTACATATTAATAATAATATTAAACAAGATAAAATGAATTATGGAAATATTGGAGATACTAATATAAGCTGTGTATTTGATACGGTGGTAATAAATAATAATTTTAGTATTAATAATCTTAATAGTAACATTAACTTTGTTAATAATGATTTAGATAATATATATTTATTTATTTTAAAGGATAATAATAAGTCTTTTAATTTTGAGATACATAAAAATAATGAAGATGAAGATAAAAAATATAATATAAATGGAACAATAAAGAATCTTGGTAAATTTTTAAGTGATTCCAACATAACTGATACTTTTATTTATGGTGATCTTTATGCAGATGGTTATATTACGGGTAATAATAGTATAAATATGTCATTAAGAATAAAAAATAAATTTGGAATTATAACAAAAGATATGCAGAATATAAAATTTTTCAACTCCATTTTACATAGTGATTTAATATCTCAAAAAACAAAAGATAAATTAAATCAAGAAAATTCTTTAATGTTTGAAAATATGCACACAGATGTGCATTATTATAATGATGAAATAATAAGAATTAAAAATTTTATTCTTAAGAGTGATAGTTTATTTGGTGTTGGAATAAGTGGAAAGGGTAAATTTTATATTAATGATGGAAAAGTTGAATTTGCTGGTTTAGTTATTCCAGCAGATAAAATAAATACATTATTTGGTATGAATAAAATTCCAGTTCTTGATAGAATTTTATTTGGTAGTAAAAATGGCGGGTTATTTACTACTGGATATAGTTTTAATAGAGATGGTTATGATTCAAATTATGAATTTAAATTAATTCCAACAACTGCTTCTAATGCGAATTCTATAAAAAATTTACTTTTATTATTGTTGTTTTTATAGAATTGATTTGTTAATAGTTTGAATTTATTAATTGATTTTTATTTATAATGTATTTAGTATATTCCAGTATATATTATTTATTACCAATCTTTAAGTGATTGGATTTTTTACTATTAATGGAAGAAGAATATGCAAAGATTTAAGATTACAAGAAACGGTTACAATAAATTAAAAGAACAATTAGACAATTTAATAAATGTAGAAAGACCACAAATATCAAAAGCCATAGGAGAAGCAATAGAACTTGGTGATTTAAGTGAAAACGCTGAATATCATTACTCGAAAGAAAGACAAAGAGTTGTAGAAGGTATGATATCTAATTTAAGTGAAAAAATTAGTAATGCAGATATAGTTGATGTATCAAAATTGTCTGGTGATTTTATAGATTTTGGGGCAACTGTTTTGTTAATTGATGATGATACTGGAAGAGAAGTGAAATATACTTTACTAAGTGAAGTTGAATCAGATTTATCAAAAAATATAATTTCAATTACTTCACCAATAGGAAAGGCATTAATTGGTAAAAAAATTGGAGACTTTATTGAAATAAGAATTCCAAGTGGAACAAGAAATTTTGAGGTTTTAAGTATTAGTTGGGTAGAATAACATTTTATTTTCATATATTAAAATAGTATTAAATTGTTATACTGATTGATGTTTTATTCTAATTTTTATTCTACTATTGTAAAATACTGCTATAATAAAATATAGCAGTATTTTATAAATAACCATTAATGTGAAAATGATATGTATTTTTAAAAATAAAAACTATACAACTAACTTTAAACTAATTTTTCCACTTTCAACTATAATTTTTTTATTTAGTTGTAGTCTTGTAAGTGCTGGATTTATAACATTTAAATCGTAGTCTAAATTGTTTATAAGTTCGTCAATACTTATTGGGACGTAGTCAAGTTTGGATAGTATTATATCTTCAATACTTTCTTTCTCATTATTATTGTCCATTTTTTGTTTATAATCCGTTAAGAAATTTGTATTATCTTCATTTGTTTTATAATAAAATTGTGTATCTTTAAAGCAATTATCTGGCATAAAACTTTCTAAACAATTTATTACATCTTTTGTATCAATAACCATTGTTGCACCATCTTGTAATAACTTATTAGAACCAGCACATCTATCATCATAAGGACTACCTGGAAAAATCATAACCTCTCTATTTAATTTTAGTATTTGCCCAATTGTATGCATTGTTCCTGATGATATACCTGCTTCCATAACTAAAACACCCCTTGAAAGACCAGCAATTATTCTATTTCGCATAATAAAATGTTCTGGTTTTGGTGCTACATGTATTGGAAATTCTGTTACAATTAACCCATTATTGCTTATTATATCGTAATATAAATATTCATTTTCTTTTGGATAAACAATATCAATTCCTGAACCAAGAACTGCTATTGTTCCAGTTTCAATAGAGCCAATATGAGCAGATGAGTCTATACCTTTTGCTAAACCAGATACTACAATATAACCATAACTTGAAATTTCTCGTGATATTTTTTTAGAAAAATTAAAACTATTTATTGAGCAATTCCTTGAACCTATTACTGCTACTGTTTTGGTATTTTGTAATAATTCTATATTTCCCTTACAAGTTAATATAAGTGGAAATGAGTCGCTTTGTTTTAATAATTGTGGGTATTCATTGTCAACATAAGTAATAATTTTACTATTTGTATTATTACATTCTTCTATTTCTTTATTAATTTCATCTTTGTTTGCTAAAATTATTTTGTTATCAATTTTACTAATGTTATTAACTATTTCTGTGCAAGAGTTGTATATTTTGAGTAATTTGTGAATTTTTGCATTTGTTGCACCTATTGATCTGGTAAGTCTTAATATATTAAATTGCTCTTCTGTTAAAATCATTTTTATACTTATATTTTATTAACTATATAATAATTATAAAATATTATTATTCAATAATTTAGATTTATGGGATTATTTAATGCCAATTAATTTGTTTTTGTGGTTAATGCGGTAGTATATTTTGTAAAAAAATACATATTTGTATATTTATGTTATATTTACTTACAATTATTTATTATTAATAATAAAAATGTTTAAAAAAAATACTTGACATATTAATATATTATAAATATACTACACATAAGTTTAACAACCTAAGGTGTTTTATGGATAATCATGTTGATATTTATAGGGATTATGGCAATCCGCCAAAAATTCCTGAGGAATTTAAATGGATTGAGAGTACAATAAGGGATGATGGAATCTATGTAAGTAGAATGGAGGATGGTTTTGGTAACTTTATTGCTGTTGTTGTTCATGTACCAATGAATGAAAGTTGTATTATGTGTGGTATTATAAACGAATTTGGTAAAAGAAGTGTGAAAAAGCAAGTTAAGGTGGATTTTAATATTAATGGTGATATAGGAGATATTATAAAAACCGCCAAATATGAATATAGTTGTATAAAAATGAGGTATGGTTCTAATAAATAGATAGTATTAATAACGATTTAAATTGCTATGGCAGAAGAAAATGACTTACCGATTAATATTGTTGAAGATGGGTCTCATACTGGAATGTT
This sequence comes from Rickettsiales bacterium, assembly GCA_017620845.1. Lineage (GTDB taxonomy): Bacteria > Pseudomonadota > Alphaproteobacteria > Rickettsiales > UBA1997 > RGIG8782. The sequence continues at coordinate 11,930 of JAGAUJ010000017.1, forward strand.
ACCGGTTATTAATTATGATGATATTGATTGTAGTGGAATAAAAATAAGCAAAACCGATGAGTATATAAATAATGAGCCTGTTTATACTATTAATGCCATATATAATGAAGATATAGTAGTTTCTACTACAATAAACAAAAATACTGGCAAAATTGAATGTAATATCCCCAATAATGAAAGCAAAAGGAAAGTATTATTTGATAGAATATTGTCTCATGTCATAAATAATGGTGCTGTTAAAAATGGTATGGAGCCATTACCATTAATATTATGCGTGGCTTTATCTGTGGCGAATATTAAGGATAAATTTAGAATATATTATCAGGCCGGATATGGTAATATTAGTAATCCAGATGAATTAAAAGATGATACATTTAGTAAAGTATATAATGGTATTAAAAATTGTGCGCATATAATTAACATTTTTGGTGAACCAAGTAACAAAGGACATGTTGATATATTAACAAGAAGCAATAATAAAGATTTGTTATTTGATACACAGCTGGATAACCAAAGTTGTTTTTATAATCCCTTTGTTGGACCAATGTGTGGTGTTGCCATATACGATGATGGTGGTCGTTGTAATGAATCAAATATTCTTGTAAAAAAACAATTACAAGGTCCAATGTCATGTTTTCTTATGTGCCTTTCTTATATAGAATGTATCAAAACTGAAAAAATACCTGAAAGTGAAATTGAAGAATATTTTAAAGACGGTAGAGGGCAGTTATTAGTTATGGAGCAAGCATTTAATTTTGTTAATGAAGAACAAGGAGTATTTAAGATTATAGAAGATGGTATATTGAGTTCATATTGTATTGATACTGATGGCGTTGTAAATGATGAATCAAATACTCCAAATATAAAAGATACCAAAAAGGATTTACTTGTGTTGGAAACAAATAAAAATGTTACAATATCAGACGTAATTGATATCAACGGTGCAAATGAGGTATTGGAATTATTATATACCAATAAATTAATTGAAAAAGTCAATGAATTGCCAAAAGAATCAATCTATGGAGGACAATATGGAGAGAAACAAGTTATGGAGGTTGCTGGTAATGTGAAACAATTTAAAATTAATTTACAATCTAAAAAACAAGGCGGATGTGTTTTATTATAATAAGTAAAAATAATAATTAAATATAATGACAGATTTTTTAAACAATATAGATAGGGGGTTTTTAACAGAAAGAATAGCACAGATGATGGAGAATTTGTGTTCTTTATATATTGTAATAAAAAAAGATAGCGAGAATAGGGCGAAAATAACAATAAAAACAATATTAACAGCATTGCATAAAAGAGATATGGCAATAGTTAATAGATACTATGAATTATTTAGTGATGAATTTAATAATGCAATAAAGTTAAATAATACAGAAATTACAGAAGATAAAAAGAAAATTATAAATGTAGCGTTTGGTTTGTTGGTTCAACTAAAATTATTAATAGATAGTAGCAAAATTAATGATGTTGTAGAAAAAGGATTCTATACATTAGAACATCCACAACTATTTTATTTATTTAAGACATTAGATGGAAAGGTAATAAAAAATGCATCAATAATAGAAAATAAAGATGAATTTATAACATACTACCAAAATGTGTTTTTTGAATGTGCTGAAAGTATGTTAAAAAATTTTAATTAAATTCTAAAAATATTGTTAAAAAAATTTCTATAAAAATTAGTTTTATGTTGCAAATTTATATCTACTTCTGGTATATCTTTATCAGTTGTATTTTTATAGATTCTATTTTTATTAAATATATCAAAGATATTCTTTTCAAATTTATTTGATACGATTAGTGGTGTTTTTTCAAAAATATTCCACAAAACAAAATAATCATTTTCATCAAAAATATCGCTTATTTCAAGTATTTTTAATATTGCTTGTGGTAAAATATTATAGAAAAAATCTATTGAATTTTGCGATACAATACGATTTTTTTCGTAATTACTATTTTGTAATCTATTTTGTATCCAACTGTTTGATATTTCCAAAGGAACTGTTAAAACATTATATATTATTTTATAATTTTGCATTTTTGCTAATCTTGCAAAATACTCTTCAAAAACTGGATCAAGTAAGGTTATTTCACAAAAAACATTATATTTATTTTGTATTAATTTTTCAGTAAGTGCAAATAAACACATTAAAGCAAAACCATTTGTCTTTTCTCTAATAAGTCCTTCACCATATTTTTCTATTAATTCATTATAATATGGATGCTTTTTTGCAAAAAGTCTTACTGCCAAATGCACATAATTGTCGGTTTTTATATTTTCTACAATTGCTGGTAGTAATTGTAGTGTTTTGCCAGAACCACTTTGTCCGCCAAGTTTTATTAAAAACGGATTGTTAAGAGGCTGTTTGTTTTTAATTAACTCTTCAAAGCATTCATTAATAACATCGTTAAAATAATCACTTTCAAAATTTAGTTTTTTGTCTTCTATACAGTCTTTTGCAAAAATATTATACATAAACTGTATAGATTGTTTTCTTAATTCTAATAATAAAATGTCACTCATTTTTTATATAGTTATTGATTAATTTTTACACACCATACAGTTTGTTATAGTTGGACTGTATGGTTTTGCCTCCTTATTTTTAAAATTATTCATCACTTTCTTCGTTTTTACTATATTTTTTTCTTTCACTTGCGGTTAAATACTTTTTTCTCAATCTTAAACTTTTTGGTGTGACTTCCAACAATTCATCATCATTAATATAAGTAATCATTTGTTCCAAACTCATTTTATATGGTGGTGTTAAAATTACATTTTCATCACTACCAGCAGCACGAACGTTTGTTAATTTTTTTGCTTTTAAAACATTTACAACAATATCATTATCTCTTGAATGTTCACCAACTATCATACCTTCATATACTTTATCATGAGGTCCAACAAACATTGTTCCTCTATCTTGTATATTAAATAAAGCATATAGCACTGCTTCACCCATATCAGTAGATATTAAAACTCCTTTTCTTAATTTTTGTATATCACCTTTATATAATTGATATGAATTAAACAATTTATTTATAATTCCAGTTCCCTTTGTATCAGTCATAAACTCACTTTGATAACCAAGTAAACCTCTTGATGGAACTAAAAATACTATTCTTGTTTTACCAACTCCACAAGGTTTCATTTCTTTTAATTCACCTTTTCTTTTACTTAATTTTTCAACTACACAACCACTAAATTCATCATCAACATCAATTACAACTTCTTCAATTGGTTCTAATTTATTACCATTTTCATCTGTTTGATATAAAACTTTTGGTCTTCCAACAGACATTTCATAACCTTCTCTTCGCATTGTTTCAATTAAGACACCAAGTTGTAATTCTCCTCTTCCTCCAACTTCAAAACTATCTTTACCATCTGCTTCTTTTACTGTAATTGCAACATTACTCTCTTGTTCTGCAAAGAGTCTATCTCTTAACAATCTTGATGTTACTTTTGTTCCTTCTTTACCAGCAAATGGTGAATCATTAACACTAATTGTTATTGACATCGTTGGGGCATCAACTGGAGTAGATTTTATAGGTTCTGCAACTGCTAAATCGCAAATTGTATCAGCAACATTTGTTTCTTCTAAACCTGCAATTGAAATTATATCACCTGCCTCAACTTCATCAACTGGAACTTTTTTAATTCCTCTAAAAGCGAACATTTTTGTTAATCTTCCTTTTTCAACAACCTCTCCATTTAAATTTAATGCTTTAATTGCCATATTTATATTTGCTTTTCCACTATAAACTTTACCAGTTAGCATTCTTCCAACATAACTATTGTAATCAAGTATTGTTGCCAACATTGAAAATGGTGCATCTTTATTAACTTTTGGTTCTTTTACATATTCTAAAATAAGATCAAAAAGTGGTTTTAAATCTTTTTTTTCATCATTTAAGTCTTTAACACACCATCCGTCTCTTCCAACTGCATATAATACTGGAAAATCTAATTGTTCATCATTTGCATTTAAATTTACAAATAAGTCAAAAATTTCATCTAACACCTCATCAGGTCTTGCATCGCCTCTATCAATTTTATTAATTACAACTATTGGTTTTAAACCTAATGCTAATGCTTTTGATAACACAAATTTTGTTTGTGGCATTGGGCCTTCTGCGGAGTCAACCAATAAAACAACTCCATCCACCATTGATAATACACGTTCTACCTCGCCACCAAAATCTGCATGCCCTGGTGTGTCAACTATGTTTATTCTTGTTCCATTATATTCAACAGATGTGCATTTTGCAAGAATTGTAATACCTCTTTCTTTTTCGAGGTCTCCACTATCCATTACTCTTTCGTTTACTTGCTCATGATCTGAAAATGTTCCACTTTGTCTTAATAGTTGGTCTACTAATGTTGTTTTTCCATGGTCAACGTGTGCTATTATAGCTATATTTCTTATACTCATATTGTTTGTGTTTTGTTAAAAATTAAATAAGTTATTTAATTAAAACATTTTTATAAAAAAAAGCAAGAAAAAAATTAATATCTTATTAATGTTATTGGTATACTTATGTTTTTATTATAGAATAATATACAAATACTATTCGCTATAGTATCCGCCATAATCTGCAAACTTTGACGATTCAGCATTAAAATACAAATCTACCGTTCCAATGGCACCATTTCTGTGTTTTGCTATTATAACTTCTGACTTGTTTCTTAATTTATCCATAGTTGCCTGCCATTTTTTCATTTTATCAATATCTTCATTATTTGGTTTTTTTCTTTCTTCGTAATAAGATTCTCTAAATACAAACATAACTATATCGGCATCTTGTTCAATAGATCCAGATTCTCTTAAATCAGAAAGTTGTGGTCTTTTGTCTTCTCTTTGTTCTACAAGCCTTGATAATTGTGACAATGCAATAACTGGAATATTAAACTCTTTTGCTATCGCTTTTAAACCTTGTGTAATTTCTGATATTTCAAGAACTCTGTTGCCTCTTGAACTTTCATTTATACCCTTTATTAATTGTAAATAATCTATAATTACAAAACTTAAATTTTCTTGTTTTATAAGTCTTCTAATTCTTGTTTTTATTGATGAAATCGTTAAGGCTGGCGTATCATCAATAAAAAGCGGAACTTTTGATATTAAATCTGCTTTTTCAACAATTTTATCAAATTCATTATCTTCTACTTCACCTTTTCTAAATTTATCAGTATTTAAACCAGTTTCTATTGACAAAATTTTTGCAGCAATTTGATTTGCTGGCATTTCAAGAGAGAAAAAACCAACACTTTTTTTATTTCCAGTTTGTTCATATTCCTCTTTGAATTCTAATGAAGCATTATAAGCAATATTGATTGCTAAGGTAGATTTTCCCATTGACGGACGACCTGCAAGTATTATTAAGTCCGAATTTTGAAAACCACTTAACATTCTATCAAGATCCATTAATTTACAAGATATTCCGCTTATATGGCTATCTCTTAATCTTGCTTGTGTAATGTTATTTATAGTTTCTGCCATAGAATTAACTATATTTAAAAATCCTTTGCTTGTTTCTACTTTATTACTTAAATCAAATAATTTACTTTCTGCAAATTCTATTTGTTGCTGTGCCGTTTCACTATTTCCTTTTTTATAAACGTCTGCAACAATTTCTTCACCAACTATTGATAGTTTCCTTTTTATTGCTAAATCTTGTATTAATTTTGCATAACTTATAATATCAACAATACCACTACTCATACTTAAAAGTATTGATAAATAATTGCTTCCACCTATGGAACTAATTATTTCGTTTGTGTCAAAAAAGTTTTTAAGTGTTATACTGTCAGCAACTATTGATGATCTTTGTATTGTTTTAGATATATATTTATATATTTCTTTGTGTGCTAATTCATAAAAAAAATCTTCATGTAAATACTCACTTATTCTTGTGTGATAGTCATTGTTTGATATTATTTTGCCAAGTATTATTTGTTCTGCTTCTATATTGTATAGTCCTTTATATTGCTGATTATTTTGTTCTTCTTGCATTTATAATATTTTATTAATTCTTAATTTAAAGAATAATAATAAAAAATAAAAAATAAAGTATTTATTTAATATTGAACTTGATTATTAAATTAATAACCAAAATCAAATTAAAAAAGATAGAGTAGGGTGAATTATTAGAAAATAAACACATTTTTAAATAAAATATATAACAAACTATCATGATATGAGTATATATAGTATTTTTGGAATAAAATATTAAAATATAAAACAATAACTAAACTTAAACAAAAAGACTATACTACTTATTATAATGATAAATATAAAAAATATAAACAAAACAGAACCTACCAAAACAAGCATTATCGGTAGGTTCTATCGCTTAATATTCAAAAAGTATTACTATTTTTTCTTTCTTTTTGTTCTTGAAATACCTTCTTTAATCTTTCTTTTTTTCTTTTCAGATGGTTTTTCATATTCAACTCTTCTTCTGGATTCTTTTATTATACCTTCTTTTTGAGTTTTCTTTCTAAAAATTCTAATACCCATCTCCAATTTATTTTGATCTGTTATTATAACTTGAACCATTTATATATTTTTACCACCTTAAATTAATTTATTAATAAAAAACATAACAGTATGTATACCAAAATTATTTTTTTGCTACATTCTTATTTTCTACACTATTTTTATCTGTATGTTTTAATATGTCAACTATTTTCTTTTGTTCTTGTGCAAATCTTTTTAACTCACAATTAATACTTGCACCATAATCAGCAGATAAGAAATTATATTCTAATAAACCATTTATAACAGCCAAATCTGATATATTAATTTTCTCAGCATTAGCATTTCCATTAAAAGAACCTTTAATATTAAAAACCTTACATTTTACATTTCCCTTAATGCTACCGCCTTCTCTTATAGTAACTATATCAGCAATAACATCTCCTTCTATATTTCCTTCTATTTCTATATTGTTTCCATTACTTATATTTCCAACTATAACAACACCTTTTGCTATTACAGATGGCAACTCTTTTGTTATTAAAGCCATTTTATCTCCTTTTAGTTAAAATAATTTTTCACCAACTTTTATAAATTTCATCGGGTCGACATTTTTTCTTTTTACTCTTACTTCCCAATGAAGATGCTGTCCGGTACTTCTTCCGGTATTACCCTGTATAGCTATTTTGTCTCCGCGTTTAACTATGTCACCAACTTTGACAAGTGAACTATCAAGATGAGCATATTCTGTTTTTATATCATTACCATGATCTATTTCTATACTATTGCCAAAACCACCTCTTTTTGCTACTATATCAACAACACCATCTGCTGGTGCGTAAATTACTGATCCATAAGGTCCAACAAAATCCAAACCATTATGAGTTTTAACTTTTTTTGTAAAAGGATCAACTCTTGAACCGAATTTACTTGATATATAATAATGTTTCATTGGTTTAGCAATTGGAACTGAATTTAAAAAAGATTCTAAAAAGTTCATATACTTAATGTTATCTCTTAATTCAAAAAAATCACCTCTTTTTACCAAAATACTATTTTTAAATATTATATTTTCTGATTTTTTTGAGTCAGTAATTTTATAGTTTATATTATATAACTCTTTAGCATTATTGTTTAATGATACGTCTTTTAAAATATTATCAAGTCCCTTGATTCTTGAACTAACTAATATTTCCATATTTGTAATGCCTCTTTCTAAATTATTTAAAACTGGTAAAATTTTTTTATACTCTTCAATATTTGAGTAAAAATTACTTTTTATTCTATTTTGATCACTATTAGCATTTTTTATATTTATATCATTAAAGCGATCATATGAATTTAATATCAATAAGTAACCATTAACATCATCAACTATACTTTCAATATCAACTATTCTGTTACTTAAGTTTGCATTTACGGTTTTTAATTCATCTATAACTTTGTCTTTATTTAACTGTATCTTTGTATTAAAAACAAACATTATCGTTGCAAATACAAACCATAAAAAGTATGTTACTTGTAAACACTTTGAGAAACTAGTAACTTGTCTAGTTTTTATTCCAAAATCCGATACAACTATAACTTTTTTACTTCTAAAAAAATCGCTACACCTTTTTAAAAAATACACCACAAAAAAATAATTAATTAATTAAATTATATTAACTATTTTAGAAAAATCAAGAAAAATAATTTTTACACAATTAATTATTTATAATAATTGATTTTAGTTGATAAATAACATAACAAAAACATATAATTAACATTTTTATATATTATATAACAGTAAATTTTTTTGTTGATTTTTTATAAAAAAATAATAACCTAAAATTACTAATTAATTATTATTTAAAAAATAATGAAATTTACCATAGAAAAGAGTATTTTTATAAAGTTATTGTCAAATGTTTGTAATGTAGCAAGCAAAAAAAATCAAAACAATCCAGCAATTTTACAAAATATTAAAATTGAAGCAAAAAGCGGAGTTGTTTATTTAACAGGAACTGATTCAGACACATATATAAAAAATAATAGTAAAGCTACAGTTGAAAATGATGGTGCAACAACCGTTTCAGCACAATTGATATATGATATTGTTAAAAAAATGGAAGATGGCGCAGAAATTAATTGTGAATACATTAAAGATGAAAATAATTTATATATAAAATCCGGTAAAAGTAAATTTAAATTAATGTGTCTGGATGTTGATGGTTATCCAAATTTTGAAGAACAAGAAATGCCTATTGAATTTAAAATTAATGCTCAACATTTTGTAAATGTAATTGATAAAACAAGAGTATCTATTTCAGATGATCCAAGTAGATATTATTTAAATGGTCTTTTTATACAAACAGTTAGCGATGAAGATGGTTTAAAATTGTGTGGCGTGTCAACAGATGGGCATAGATTATCAATAATAAAATTAAATGAATATCTTGGGAAAGATCCAGTTAGTGGTGTTATTATTCCTAAAAAAGCACTTCCAGAAATTAAAAAAGTTTTATGTGGCGTATTAGAAGATGATGTTAATGTATGTTTATCAAAGACTAAAATTAAGGTTGAAACAAAAGATACAATTATAATATCAAAATTAATAGATGCAGAGTTTCCAGATTATGGTAGAGTTGTTCCAAAAGAAAATAATAAAGTTTTAAAAGCAGATAAAAAACTATTAACAAGTATAATAGATAGAGTTTCTACTGTTGCAAGTGATGGACATAGAGGTATCAAATTTATATTAACTGAAAATAATTTGGTTTTAGAATCAAATTCAGCAGAAAATGGTTTTGCATCAGAGGATATAGTTGTTGATTTTGCTTATACAGATGGTATAGAAATTGGTTTTAATTCAAAATTTGTTTTGGATATTTTTAGCCAAATAGATAGTGACAATGTAAATATATATTTCAAAGATAATTCTTCTGCTATTTTAGTAAAAGGTGAAGAAGAAATTGGAAATACATTTGTTTTGATGCCTATTAGAATTTAACATGAGTGATCAATTCATTTCTGAAATTGTTTTAAACAATTTCAGAAACTATGCAAATGCAAAATTTAATTTTTATAGTGATTTTAATATAATTGCTGGGCCAAATGGAATAGGCAAAACTAATTTATTGGAGGCTATTTCTTTATTTTCTAACTCAAAAGGCATAAGAAAGGCCACAACGCAAGAGTTAATAAATTTACGCAATAAAACAAATAATAAAAATAACAATAATAATATACAATTGCCCAATGATATTTTATTTAGTTTATTTTTAAAATATACAAAAAACAAGGATGAAAGTAAATTATTAATTTTACAAAAAGAAGACAAAAAATTATTAAAACATAATGATGATATATTAAAAAAAGGTAGTTTATTAACAAATATTTTAAAAATTACTTGGTTAACTCCACAAATGGACTCATTTTTCACAGGCGCAAGTGCAGATAGAAGAAAATTTATTGATAGAACGGCAGAATTACTATTTTCAGATCATTATGATAATGTAAAAAGGTATGAATTTTTTGTAAAAGAAAGGATGAAAATTTTAACTACACAAACAATGAATGATAGATGGCTTGATATAGTTGAAAAAAAAATAGTGCAACTTGGTGTTTCAATAGCAAGTGTAAGAAATGATACTGTTAATTATTTAAATAATATTTTTGAAAATAATACAAAAAATTTCCCAACTGGATATATTTTAATTAATGGTATTATTGAAAATATGCTGGTGAATAGTAAAGCAATAGAAGTAGAAGATTTATATTTAAAAACAATGTTTAATAATAGAAGTGAGGATGCTATATCTAAACGAACAAACTTTGGGATACATAAAAGTGATATAATTATAATGAATAAATTTAAAAACATGTTGGCAAGTCTGTGTTCTACTGGTGAGCAAAAAATGTTGTTAATTTCATTAATTTTTGTTAGGGCTATTTTTACAAAACAATTAAATAATGGTATTCCTATATTGTTATTAGATGAAATTTGTTCACATATTGATAATAATACAAGGGAATTGTTTTTTGAAGAATTGAGGAATTTAAATATACAAACTTTTTTGACTGGAACAAAAAAAGAGGATTTTTTAAGTTTAAGTAATAATTTTATAAATATATGAAACAGTTAGGATTTGGTTTTTTAAGTGAAGATAATTATAATATTAATAACTTTATAGTATTTGATAGTAATATTGAGGCTTATTATTTTTTAAATAAAAATAAAGAAGATGAAAATATTTTAGATAATCAATTAATTTTTTTGAGTGGAGAAGAAAAGTGTGGTAAGACACATTTGGGGTATATATGGAAACAAAAACATAATGCAAAAACTTTGAATTATAAGGAATTATTTTCTTTAAATATGGATAATTTTATACAACAAATTAATAATATTATAGAAAAATTTGATTATTATTTATTAGATGATTTGCCAAATGATTTTTGTGAAGAAAAACTGTTCTATTTATTGAATATGATTTTAAATAATAGTTCTGCTATACTTATAATTAGTTGTCAAAACATACTAAAAAGAAAAATTCAATTAAAAGATTTAAAATCCAGAATAAACAGTGGTATAAATTTAAAAATAAAAAAAATATCAAAAAATATTAAAACTATGTTTATTGTCAAATTATTTTCTGATAAACAAATATGTGCCAATGGAGAAATTTTGAAATATTTAACAAAAAAGTTGGATAATAATTATAAGAGTATATTTGATAGTATTGAATTTATAAATGAAAATCTAATTGATGCTAAAACAAAGTTAACATTAAAATTTGTTAAGGAATTGATAAAATAAAATATTTTATTGGGAGGTATTATATTATATATAATTTTATAAATAATTAAAATAATATGACTGATAAGTATTTGAATTTATATAAAATTAAGAAGGATTTTGAACAAATTTTTACAGATAAAAATATGTTTAAATATGTAAGATCAGATTTTATTAATGATTTATTAGATAAAATTGCGATATCAAATAATAATATTATGTTTGGTATTATAGGGGAGACTGCATCAGGTAAAACAACTTTAAGCAAAACAATAGAAAATATGTTTTTGGAATTAGACATATCAGCAACATTTTTAAAAACAGATAACTATTTTAAAGATATATCAAAAATAAGAAATGGTAAAGATTTTGTTGAACTTGTTTTGTATGACGGCTATGATTCGGATTCGCCAAATGGAATTCAAATGGATGTATTAACAACAGATTTACAAAAACTAAAAAATGGAACAAATATATATTCTCCAACTTATGCCTTGGATAATACAGGTAAATCAATACCAAATAGTTTGTTTGTAAAATCTAATAAATTAATATTTATTGAAGGTGTTGCTTGTTCTTATTTAAATATTCCTGACTTTTTTGATGTAAAAATATATGTAGATATTGATGAAAAAATAAGAAAAGAGAGATTTTATAAAAGATCAGCAGAAAGATTAATGTTTGGGGAAAACGTTGATAAATATTGGGACTATGTTTGTGGCTGTGGTAAAAAATATATACAACCATTAAAAGAAAAAAGTGATATAATTATAAATGGGAATACTGATGTTAATAAAATTAAAGAAATTGTATTAGAAATATACAAATATTTAATAAATTAAAAATTATTGTATTTAAAATAATAAAGAATACTATAACAATAGGAAACAATTTATATTTTAATTAAATAATGAAAAATAAAAAAATATTATTAATTAAATTACTAACTTTTATGTTGGTAATGTGTTATTTTTGTTTTGTAAAAACAAATATTTATGCAAAAGTTTATAATGATTATTATACATCTAACGAAGACTATGTTAGTATGTTTGAAATTGAAATAAATAAATTAATTGATAACAATAAACATATTTTTAAAAGTGTTGCACCCAGTTTTACTAGTAAACTAATTAAAACAATAAAAAGTAATAATAATATTTTAATTGGTGTTATAGGCGAAACTGCATCAGGAAAAAGTAGTGTTGTAAAAAAAGCAATTAAAACTTCAAAAGATTTAAATATATCTTCAACATTTATTTCACTTGATAATTATTATGAAGATACAAGTGATATGTTAAAAAATGGTAAAACTGTTACAGATCTTATAAAAGATGGTTATAGTTTTGATTGTCCTAATGCTTTTAATATGAAATTAATAAAAAGTGATTTGAAAAAAATAAAAAAAGGAAAAGATATATATTTACCAGAATATAAACTTGATGGAACTGGAATATCTGTGCCAAATAAAATACATGTAAAACCAGAAAAAATAGTGCTTGTTGAGGGTATTGCTTCTTCTTTTGAAGATATTCCTGATATATTTGATATTACAGTATATATAGATGTTGATGTAAATATTAGGAAAGAAAGGTGGTATAATAGAACAAAAGAAAGAAATATGGGTAAAGATAATATAGATATTACTTGGAATAGAGTTAATGAAGAAGGCAAAAAATATATTGTTCCAATGAAAGACAAAAGTGATGTAGTTATTGATAACGCTAATGATATAAAATATGTTAGTGATATAATTACTCAATTGTATAAAATAATAAATAAATATAAAAACAAATTATAATTGTAATTTATATTAAACAACAAAGCAATAATACATTTTTAAATTACCTTAATATTTATATATTAAGGTAATTATTTGTTTTATTATAATTTTATATTATTTATAATGACATTTATTGCTTGTTTTTTATCAAGATTATATATGTTTACATCATTTATTGTATTGTGGAAATAATCATAATATTGTAAAAATTTATTAATTTCATTTCTTTTTTTTATTAAATCAAAAATATTTTTTCTTTTTTCTATAAATGTATTATTATTTTTTGTGTTATTATAATTAAGTATGTCCATTAATATTGTTTCAAAAAAAATACACATTAAATCAAATTTTTCTTGCTCTACAAAATCATTGGCAAATTGCTGTATTTTTACAATATTTTTATCTAATAAAACTTCCAATATTCTATCATATAAATTTAAAGCATTATTTTGTAAAATATTCATAGCAAAATTAACTGAGGCATTTGAAATATTATATAAATCTGCAAGTTCTTCGTCTTCAATTTCAATTTCTTGAATTTCTTCATTAGAAAATAGAGCAGAACCCCAATCTTCAATAGATAATTGTTGACAGTTTATTATATTACTTCTTGACTTAATTGTAGTTAATACTTTATTTAAGTTATGACAAATTAAAAATAAAAAAGTATTTTGTGGTGGTTCTTCAAGTGTTTTAAGTAGTGCATTTTGCGCATTTATATTTAAATTATCTATGGAATCAATAATTAAAACTTTATTTTTAGAAATTGATGGTGTTAATTTTATATTATTTATAATTTTTCTTGTTTGATTAACATTTATTTCACCTTTTTTTGAAGTATTTTCTTTACCATCTTCATCTATTGTATTTATGTCTAAAACTAATAAATCTGGGTGTCCGCCACTTTCTATTAATTTTATAGTTCTATCAATAATAGAACTTGCAATATTTTTTTTACTAATAGAGTTTGTTTCACTTAAAATAAATGGTATAATTTCATTATATATAAAACTTGCTTTACCAACTCCTTTGATACCATTTATTAAATTACAATGATGTAGTTTTTCTGTGATAAAAGAATCTAAAATATTTGTTTTAATTTCACTAAATCCATATATTGTTTTCATACTAATTTTATATTTATATATTTATAACTATTATAATTTTCTTTTAAGTAAAACTTAAATGCTTGTCTAACATGTTTAGAATAACAGCCATCACATATAATTCTTCCTAAATTATCTTCTTTATTCTTAATAAATTCTATTATTACATCTTTATTATTATTGTATTCATTAAAAATATTTAATATTTGTTCGCTACTATATTCTGTTTTTTGTTGAAAAACAAATATACAAGAATAATTTGCTTTATAGACACCTATAATTTGTGCATCTGATAATTCAATTGTGTTTCCTATAATTTTACTTGTTATTCTACTTAAAGATTCTAAAAAATCTATTTGTTCATTTTTTATATCACCTACATTTAAAAAATCACCAATAAGTTCTTCGTATTGAGATGTTTTTATTATTATAATTTTATTATCACTTGTAACAATTATATTATTTATAATTATTGGTATAAGAAAAAAATTATTTTCATTTATAAATTGTAGATAATTATTTTCTCTTGTTGCTAAATATGTTTTATAATCGCCTTTTTCAAAACCAATAAATATTTGATTGCCATAAGTTTCAAAATTTGTTAAACCCAATATGGCATTGTTGGTTGTATCACTATATTGTTTAAAATTATCTTCTATAAATTTTTTTGCTCTTTCACTAAAAAACTTATATTCATTAAAAAACTCAGAACCAATATTGTATATATTACTACTATCTTCAAACAAAATAATGTAGTTTCCTATATTATTTAGTAATAAGTTTTTTATATTTTTTTTATTTATCATTGCCTTTTTGTATTGAGTCTTTTTTAGAATTATATAATTCTTCAAAATCTATCATATCCATCATAATTGGTGGGAAATTTGCATTTATTATTGTATTTGAAATAATTGCTCTTGCAAATGGATAAATCATTGTTGGACAATCAATAAATAAGTTTTCTTGAATTAAATTTTCATCAAAATCTTTTATTGTAAAAATACCAGCATAAACCAATTCAATGATAAATAATGTTTTGTTATCATCTATTTTTGATTCTATATGAATAACCATTTCGCTTTCAAATACTTCTTTTTGTAGTCTTGTAGCATTTAAATCAATAGCAACATCAATTTTGGGTTTTATATCCTTGTAAGTATATACTTCTGGTGCTTTTGGATTTTCAAATGACAAGTCCTTTATATATTGGGTATTTAGAGTTATAATAGAGCCTGTTCTTTTGCTTTTCATTATATGAAATATAGTTTATCTGTCAAAAATGTTATAATAATATATTTTATTTTCAATAATATAAAAACTCTTTATTATATAACAGGCTATTTGATATTATTAAATAATAATCTATAAAAAATGTGTCCATCATTTAACGGACACATTGGTAACTTACTTATAATACTACTTATATCTATAAATTATGCTTTATTATTTGAACCAAAAACAGTTTCATTTTTTTTCATATACATTTCCATTAGTGCCTTTCTTGCATCGCCGAGATAACCTCTTGGATCAAATTTTTCAGGATTTTCAGCCATAAATTTTCTAATCATAGCAGTCATCCATAATCTTCCATCAGAATCAACATTTATTTTACAAACTGCTAATTTTGCTGCTTTCCTTAATTGTTCTTCTGGAACGCCAAAAGCCTTATCAATTTTTCCACCAAAATCATTAATAATTTTTACAGCATCTTGAGGAACTGATGAGGCACCATGCAAAACTATTGGGAAATTTGGCAATCTTTTAGAAACTTCTTCTAAAATATCAAATCTTAAAGGTGGAATTTCACTTTCATTTTCTACTTTAAATTTATAAGCACCGTGAGAGGTTCCAATTGAAATGGCAAGTGAATCAACACCTGTTTTTTTAACAAAATCTTCTACTTCTTCTGGTTTTGTATAATGTGAATCAGCAGAAGAAACTTCATCTTCAATTCCAGCTAAAACACCTAATTCACCTTCAACAGTAACATCGTGTTTGTGTGCGAATTCAACAACTTTTTTTGTTAAAGCAATATTTTCGTCATATGGTAAATGTGAACCATCAATCATAACTGATGAAAAACCACTTTCTATACAATCTTTACAAATTTCAAAATTAGCACCGTGATCCAAATGTAAAGCGATTTGAATTTCTTTTAAACCTTCTTCTTTTGCCATTCTTTTCATCATATCAACAGCACCTTTTGCCATACCTTTTAATAGGTCACTATCAGCATATTTTCTTGCACCAGCAGATACTTGTAAAATAACTGGTGATTGGGTTTTTAAACAAGCCATTATTATTGCTTGTATTTGTTCCATATTGTTAAAGTTGTATGCCGGTATAGCATATCCGCCCTTGTAGGCATTACTCAACATTTCTCTTGTATTTGAGAAACCTAACTCTTTGTAATTTACCATTTAATTACTCCCTTTGTTAATAAATATTTAACTTGTATTTTTACACATTATCTTTGTTTTTCAAGCATTTTTTTAAATTATTTAGAGTAATAAATTAAAATCCAATACCTCTGCTTGCTCTTTTTTTAATTTTTGCACTTTTTCTTTTTGCTTCAAGTATATTTTTAAACTTCATCTCTTTATCTTGTTGTGCTCTTTTAAATATTTTTTGTGCTTTTATTACTTGTTTTTTAGCTTGTTTTACTCTAAAAGATATTAATTTTGCCTTTTTAACATTTATTTTTCTTTTATTTACTAAACTCATTAATCTTTTTTTACCAATGATAACTCCAACTAATCTTTTTAATCTATTAAATAGCATTCTTCTTCTTGTCATATATCTTTTATGTGATGCTAATAAAAATCTGTGATTCCTTAATTGTCGTCTTAGAAAATTTGCTCTTCTTACTGCTCTTTGTGCTTTTCTTTGCCTACTTCTAAAAATTCGCATTTGAAGTTGCATGTTTTTTAAAACTGTAAAAATATAATGCGATTCTTTACCTAAATTTTTACTTGAATTTTTACCATATTTACTATCTTTATTACTATTTTTATTTCCTTTTTTACCACTATCTTTATTACTATCTTTATTTCCTTCTTTATTTTTTTTCTTTAATTCCTCTATATATTTTTCTCTTGCTTCTTTATCTTTATCTCTATAATTTGTATCATCATCTTCTTCCTCTTCTTCATATTCATCACCAAAAATACCATTGTTACCTTTTTCTAACTTATTAATAATTTGACTTGTTGTTTTGTTTTTTTTAACAGTTATTATTGTATCATTATCAATAATATCTTCATCTTTTTTCTCACCAAGCAACAATTGTAATATACTTTTTATTATTGACATATTTTAAATAAAAATTAATAACAAACCAAATATAATTCTATAAAATATAAATATGTGTAAACTATTATTTTGTAAAAAATTAATTATTTTCTTCATAAACAATAATGACAAAATAAAACTTAATAATAGAATATATAAACACATTAAATAACTGTCATTATTTATAAGATCAAAACATTTATACAAATCAAAACAAGCACCACCAAAACTAACAGGAATTGAAATGAAAAAAGCCATTTCAACTGCTTTTATTCTTGAAAAATTTGATAACATACCAGCACTTATTGTTGTTGCAGATCTTGATACACCAGACATTAAAGACAAACTTTGAAACAAACCAATTTTACAAACATCTTTAAAAGAAATATTAAATAAATCATTTCTTTGTTTAATATTATTAGTATCTCCATTGTGGTTTTTGAGATAATATTTTTCAGCAAAATACATTAATAATGACCCACAAATTAAACCAATACCAATTGACATGCTACTTTGACAATATGTTTTTATTATTCCATAAAAGAAACAACCAATAAAAACACTTGGCAACATTGTTATTAATATCTTAAAACAAAATAAAAAATATTCCCTATTTAACCTAAATAAATTAACTATTATATCTTTTATTATATTTTTAAAATAATAACACACTGCCAAGGTTATTCCAATTTGTGAAAGTGCTAAGATAATATTTAAATTAAAATCTATATTTAACAATTTATTTATTACTATTGAATGTGCAGTAGATGATATTGGTAAAAATTCAATTATTACATTAAGTATTAATAATATTGTTAAATTTAGTATCATTTAATCCTCACATAATTCTCTCATTCTATCATATGCTCTTGCTAAACCATTTGTAGAAAATGTATCAACGGTATATTCACCAGTTATGGTTTCACCTCTTGTTTTTATTGTTTTTGCTTTCAACATTTCTTTAATCATAGTCCTATCTTCTTTCATATTTTTTGTCCAAGCCATTTTACCTTTTGTAAACATTCTAAATTGTTTACTGTCAATTCCAACATAAATACTACTTTTTAATTTATAATCATAATCAGCATAAATACTTACTTCTTCTGCTTCTTTTGCTTTGAAATACGCTATCATTATATATGGTTTTCTGTCTTTTTTATAATTACCTATTGAATTTTTAGCGAAACTTGCTATGTAACACTTTTTTTCACCACTTAAATCATCTATATAATAAACATTCCAATCATAATATGCACCATCTACAACAACATTTACATTTTTTTTCTCAGTAGCAAACACATTTGTGCACATACATAATAATATTATAAAAAATATTTTTTTCATTGTATACTTTATAAACTTATACTTATATGTTATATTGTTTTTTTATATTTTCAAATAAAATTTTAATTTAAAATAATACTTAAAAATAGAAAAAATAGAATTTTAAAATTATATCATATTTTTTATTTCTTGTGCCACTTTTTCTTTATATTTTAGATATATTTTATCTTTTATTCGTAAATCTATTTCTTCCAAGTCTACTGCAAGACCATGTATATTTATCATTTTATTTAAATTACTCCAAGCATCAAACATATTATCACCTTCCTCTGGCATTTTTACAATCACATTATTTTTTAATATTAAATTCCACCTTCTATTTCCTATTCTTTCTATTTTAACAAGTTCTTTTGTTATATTGTAATATATAGATAATAAATTAAATATATTATTTACTTCATTTTTAATATCTTTTCCAAAAATTATTAACAAGTAGTCAAAATTATTAATTTCCTCTTGTGGTATATTTATGATGTCACCATATTCATCTATTAATTCATAATGTAAGTTATCTTGTGTCAAAATAGCAAAAGGGTTATATTCAATAATGTTTACTTTTAATGTATTTGGAAACTGTTTTTGTATATATATATCCTTAATCCAATAATCTTGCAAAATATTATTTCGCAACTCGTTCATTGTCATACTGTCATTATTACAATAATTATTTATATGTTGCTGAATTTTACTATAATTACTATATTTAATGCCATTAATAACAAGTCTATTACATATATTTCTATTTATAAAATTTAATTGTTTATTGTAATAATAATTTCCTTTATTAATAAGATAATTAAAACATTTTTTTTGTAAAACAAAAAAAACAGATAACAATAAAAAAATAATTGTTAATATTTTCTTTGTCTTTCGTAATCTTATATAAAGTTTTATATTTAATCTTTTTGACTTTTTTTTGTTATTTTTGTTATTCATTGTTATTTATTAGCATTTTCTAAGAGTAATTTGTTATATTCTGGTATATTTTCTTTACATGAACCATTTGCAACAGTTATAGCATAAAAACATAATTCTTCAAAAGATACATTATTTTGTTCAGCGATTTTTTGTATTTTTAATACTGAATCCATAACATCCTGCGGAACTGAACCACCTTTTTCTGAATTCAACCATTTTGCCTGAAAATTTAATGGGTGTTGTGCACTATTTGGTTTCCCAATATATAAATCTACTGGTGAAGACTGACCACCAAAACTACAAGGAATAGTTAATTTTTTTACCATTGCTATAAATAATAATATTACTCATTCTAAAAATAATAAACAATTTAAAAAAAGCAATAATAAAATATTTATTTTTATATTTTATGTTTTAATATTTAATTATATTCATATAGATAATGTAATGCAATTTTTATTAAATTTATTTTTTATTTTATTTTTTTCAATAACAAGTGTTGTTGCAAAAGATTACAGTAATGTATTTTCTAATAATGGTTTTAATATAACTTCATTAATGAACGCTGTTTATCAAGATGATGATAAGGCAACCAATGTATTTTTAAAAAGTGGAGCAAATGTTAATGAAAGTAATATTGCCAATGTTTCACCATTACATATAGCAGCAAAAAATAACTCTATTAATTCAATGAAAGTGTTAATAAAGTATGGTGCTGAATTAAATGCGAGAGATAATGAAATGTGGACTCCTTTAATGAGAGCTTGTTTAAATAATAATCCTGAATCTGTAGAAATTTTAATAAAAAATGGTGCTAATATATGGTTAAAAAATAACTTTAATGAAAGCGCTTTAACACATGCTGTAATGTCAAATTGTATAGAATGTTTAAGAATTATAAAAGATAATACAAGATCTAATACATACGAAATTAATGATGTTATAAAAGAAATAAATAAAAGTTTACATATTGTATATAAAAAAGAAAATAATGAAATGGAAGTTATTTTGAATGAGTTTTATAATGAAATAACTAATAATGATGATATTAATAATGTAAAAGATAAGAAAAAAAGAAAGAAGAAACAAGAAGAAAATACAATTATTGCAAAAGAAGAGAAAAAAGAAGAAGTTAAGAAAAAAGAAAATAATAACAAAAAAACAAATCAAATTGACAAAAATACAAAAATAAAAAAATATGATAAAGCAGATGTTAAAATTAAAAAAGAAATAGAATATATAACTAAAAAAATATATATTTTCCAAGGTGAAGTAAGACATATAAGTAAAAACAATAAATAAAAGGATGCAATTATGGAAGAATTAATAAATTTGATTTTTGATAAAAATTTAATGACAATTGAAGAAGTTTTTAATAAATATCCAAGAAGAAATTTAACAGAAGGACAAAAAATTACAAGAATTGCACCAAGTCCAACTGGTTTTGTGCATATAGGAACCATATATATGGCACTTATAAGTGAAAGAATTGCACATCAAAGTAGTGGTGTTTTTTATGTTAGAATAGAAGATACAGACTCAAAAAGAGAAGTTGAAGGTTCGGCGGAATTATTAGCAAACTCTTTTAAAAATTATAATATAATTGCAGATGAAGGAATGATTGATGCTGATAAGTTTGCTGGAAATTATGGGCCATATAAGCAAAGTGAAAGGGCGGATATATACAAAGTTTTTATAAAGCATTTAATGGAACAAGGACTTGCTTATCCTTGTTTTTGTAGCGAAGAAGAGTTAGAAATGATTATAAATCAACAAAAAGCACAAAACTGCCCAAGGTTGGGTTATTATGGAAATTGGGCAAAATATAGAAATTTACCAATTGAAGAAGCAATTAATAAAATTAAAAATGGCGAAGAATATGTTATAAGGTTTAAATCTTTTGGAGATTTTAATAAAAAGATTGTTGTTAATGATGTTATGAAGGGAAATTTGGAATTTCCAGAAAATGATTTAGATATAGTAATATTAAAGAAAAATGGTTTACCAACATATCATTTTGCACATATTGTAGATGATTTTTTAATGGGAACAAATTTAGTTACAAGAGGTGATGAGTGGTTGCCGTCTTTACCTTTACATATACAATTATTTCAAGCATTAAAATGGAAAGCGCCAAAATACGCACATATTTCGCCAATAATGAAAATTGATGGTAGTGGAAAAAGAAAATTAAGTAAAAGAAAAGATCCTGAATCTAATATAGTATTTTTTGATGAGTTGGGTTATCCAAAAGAAGCAGTAATTGAGTATTTATTGAATCTTGCTAATTCAAATTTTGAAGATTGGAGGAAACAAAATTCAACATTAAATTATCAAGATTTTAAGTTTGATATTAAAAAAATGAATACAAGTGGTGCATTGTTTGATTTTGTAAAACTTGATAGTGTTAGTAGAGATGTTATAAGTAGATTGTCTGCCGATAAGATTTATGAGTATGTTTTACAATGGAGTAAAAAATATAATAAAAATTTTTATGAAATCGTTGTAAATAATAAGGATTATTTAATAAAAATATTTAATATTGAAAGAGAAAATACAAAAAAACCAAGAAAAGATATTTCTAAATGGAATGAAGTTGAAGAAGAAGTTAAATATTTCTTTAATCTTAATAAAAAAGAAGTTGAAGATAAGTTGAATAAATTTGATTTAGAAGATGTAAAAAAAATAAAAGAATTATTTATTTCTATTTATGATATTAATGATAATAACCAACAATGGTTTGAAAAAGTAAAACAAGTTGCAAAAACTTGCGGTTATTGTGAAAATATGAAAGAATATAAAGAAAATCCATCAGTTTACAAAGGAAGTGTTGCCGATGTAGCAACTATTTTAAGAATATTAATTACTGGAAGAGAGCAGAGTCCGGATTTATGCAGTATAATGAAGATATTGGGTATTGAAGAATTAAAAAATAGGTTAGGTTAATTATAAAAAAATAAACTAATTTGATAAGGTTAAATTGGTTGAAGAATATATTGAATTGGTTAATAAAAAGTTAAATTAACCAAAAAATTAATTAAATTAATCGAGAGACTGACTAAATTGATTGTATTTAATTGATGGATAGGTTGAGTTAATTATAAAAAGATAAATTAAATTATTTTGTAAAAAATGTTAAATTGAATATTGTAATGAAAGAAATATTACAAAATTTAAACAAAGAACAAATAGAAGCTGTTTTATATAATAGTGGTCCATTGTTATTATTAGCTGGTACTGGAACTGGAAAAACAAGAGTTATAACATCTAAAATTGCTTACATTATTAAATCAAATTTATCTTATCCATCGCAAATATTAGCAGTTACTTTTACAAATAAAGCAGCAAATGAAATGAAAGAAAGAGTTGCTGCAATGTCTGGTTTGGATGTTAATTCTATGTGGATTGGAACTTTTCATTCTATATCTGTAAGAATTTTAAGGCAGTATAGTGATTTAATTGGTATTGATAAAAATTTTACAATAATAGATCAAAGTGAGCAAGTAAGTATAGTAAAACAAATAATAAAAGATTTAAAACTTGATACAAAAGAATATCAACCAAAGCAATATGTTGAAGCAATATCAAAACTAAAAGATAAAACAAATATTAATATTAATTCATATTATTTATTTAATGAAATATTTACAAAATATGAAGAAAGATTAAAAAAGTTAAATGCTTGTGATTTTTCAGATTTGTTGCTATATACAATAAAATTATTTAAAGAACAAAATAAAATTAAAGAGTATTATAATGATAAATTTAAGCATATTTTTGTAGATGAATATCAAGATACAAATTATATACAACAAGAATGGTTAAAATTAATAACTGGAAATGATATAAATAAAAATATTACTTGTGTTGGTGATGATGATCAATCAATATATGGGTGGAGAGGCGCACAGATAAAAAACATTTTAAATTTTACAAATAATTTTTCTAATGCAAAAATATTGAAATTAGAAAGAAATTATAGATCGACACAAAATATTTTAGATGTTGCATCAAGTATTATATCCAATAATAAAAATAGACACCCAAAAACCCTTTTTGCTAATAATAAAGATGGCAATAAGGTTAATTTAGTAAAATGTAATACTACAAAACAAGAAGCATTATTTATTGTCAAAGAAATAAATAATTTAAAAAAGAATCTGGTAATTAATAATTATAAAGATAGTGCAATTCTTGTAAGGGCTGGGTATCAAACAAGGGTATTTGAGGAAATATTTTTAGAATGTAAGATTCCATATATTATAATTGGTGGATTAAAATTTTATGATAGAAAAGAAATAAAAGATTGTATAGCATATTTAAAACTTATAAATAATACAAGTGATGATTTATCTTTTGAAAGAATTATAAATATACCAAAAAGAGGCATAGGTTCAGTAACAATAAATAAAATTAGGGATTTTTCTATTGAAAATAATTTGTCAATGTTAGATGGTGCAGTGAGTTTATGTTATAATAATATAATAAAAGGGAAAACAAAAGAAGAAATTATTAATTTTGTTAATAAAATAAAAGAGTGGCATATAAACAGTAAACATACTAATTTAAAAAATTTAATGCAAATTATATTATGTGAAACAAAATTTTGTGAATATATAGAAAAAGACAATGATATTGACTTAAAAAATAAGCAAGAAAACATTAAAGAATTTTTAAAAGTATTAAGCGATTTTGGAAATATTGAAGAGTTTTTAGAACATGTTAGTTTAGTTAATGATAATAATAAACAAAATATTACCGATGCAGTAAATATTTTAACAATACACTCAGCAAAAGGTTTGGAATTTGATACAGTATTTTTACCAAATTGGCAAGAAGAAATTTTCCCAAGTTCAAAGTCAATAAATGAAAGTATTATTGATAATAATATTATTGAAGAAGAAAGAAGACTTGCTTATGTTGCAATAACAAGAGCGATGAATAATTTATATATAAGTTATTCTACACATCAATTTGAATGTGGCGAATATATTGCAACAACTGTTTCAAGATTTGTCAATGAAATACCGGAGGAATTGTTGAATATAACTAATACCACAAGTAATTATTATAATGATTATAAACAAAATTATAGTTATGCTGGTAATTATGGCAATAGTTATAATAATAGTTATAATGTTAATAATTTAATATATAACAAGCAAAGTAATAAATATAAAAAATGTTTTCATAAAAAATTTGGATATGGTTATATTTTAAAAGAAGATGGAGATAAATTAACTATTGTATTTGAAAAAAGTGGAGAAAAAACTATTTTAAAAAGTTTTATAGAAATAGTAGATAATTAAATATAAAACGATTAATTTTTTATTTGCTTTTTATCAAAATAATATCATACTTAAATTAAGTTTATTTAAAATACAATCAAATGGTGAAGATTTACGACGAAGAAGATTTTAAAGGTTTAAGAATTGCAGGAAAATTGGCAGCGGAAACACTTGATTATATAACAGATTATGTAAAAGAAGGTGTATCTACACTTGCTTTAAATGATTTATGTGATGAATTTATAAGGGCAAATGGTGGAATTTCTGCTTGTATTGGTTATCATGGTTACCCAAAATCAGTATGTATTTCAATAAATCATGTTGTTTGTCATGGAATACCAAGCGAGACAAAAATATTAAAAAATGGTGATATTTTAAATATAGATGTAACTGTTATAGTTAATGGTTATTATGGCGATACAAGTAGAATGTATTGGGTTGGAGAACCAAGTATAAAAGCAAAAAGACTATGCGATGTTGCTTATAATAGTATGATGCTTGGAATAGAACAAGTAAAACCTAATTGTTTTTTAGGAGATATTGGTCACGTTATTCAAAATTATGCAGAAGGAGAAGGTTTTTCAGTTGTTAGGGATTATTGTGGACACGGGACTGGAAAAGTTTTTCACGATGAACCACAAGTTTTACATTTTGGTAAAAAAGGGACTGGTATTCAATTACAAAAAGGTATGGTATTTACGATAGAACCTATGATAAATGCTGGCGATTATAGAACAGTTGTTAGTAAATTTGATGGTTGGACTGTTACTACAAAAGATAAAAGTTTGTCAGCACAGTATGAACATACAATGGGCGTTAGTGATGATGGTGTAGAAATATTTACTTTGTCTCCAAAAGGGTATAGTAAGGCACCATATAGTAAAATATAATTAACAAAAAATAAAAAAAATGAATAGAATTACTATATTTGCTTCTTATGATAAAAATGGAATTATTCACGATTTTGTAATATCTTATCTTAAAGAATTAAGGAAAGTTTCAAATAAAATTATATTTGTAGCAGATAATTACATTACAGAAGAAGAACAAAATAAAATTAAATCAATAGTTGATTATGTAAAGTGCGAACCACATGGTGAATATGACTTTGGTTCTTATAAAATTGGATACAATTATCTTATACAATCTAAATTATTAGATAAAGTAGATGAAATAATATTATGTAATGATAGTTGTTTTTGTATCAATAGTTTAGAACCTGTCTTTAATAAAATGACACAAACAGAATGTGATTTTTGGGGTTTAAGTGCAAATAATGAAATACAATTTCATCTTCAAAGTTTCTTTTTAGTATTTAATAAAAAAGTTTTTACATCAATTAAGTTCGTTAATTTTATTAATTCAGTTAAACATCATAATTCAGTTGAGGAAGTAATATATAATTATGAAATATCATTAACACAAAAATTAATTGATGCTGGTTTTAAATATAATGCTCTTATTTTTCCATTTAATA
This sequence comes from Rickettsiales bacterium, assembly GCA_017620845.1. Lineage (GTDB taxonomy): Bacteria > Pseudomonadota > Alphaproteobacteria > Rickettsiales > UBA1997 > RGIG8782. The sequence goes on from JAGAUJ010000017.1 coordinate 38,402, forward strand.
AAGATAATCCAACAAAATTCCCTTTATTAATGTTAAAAATGGGCTATCCAATTATAAAACGAAAGTTTTTTAGTGAATATAAAATATATAGCAAAGAATCATATTTTAAAGCATTATTACTATTAATAAAAATAAATAAAAAATCACTTAACGAAATATTATCATACTTCAATTATTCTTCTTTGTTTAAGTTTTGGTTATATTTAATTTATAGTAAAAAATAGTTATTTTTTTAAAAAATTAAAATACTTTTATCAAACTTCCATAACTTGTAACCAAAATATAGCATTCCACAATTTTATTTATATATATTTTTTCTACAAGTTTTTTATACAATTGCAACTGTTTAATATAAGCATCTGGCAAATCTTCTATTTTTTTATAATTTTTAGATGTATTTTTATAATCTAATATTAATATTTTGTCTTCCAACTCAACCAATCTATCAATTTGACCCGACACAGAAAAACCATCAATATTTCCAACAATAGCAACTTCACTTTTAGAATTTTCAGTAAAAAAATACTTAAACTCTTCATTATTTAATATATTAAAAACAGTATGTTTAATATTTTGCTTATCATTATTATCAAATCCGGTAAAGTAATTATTTAAATAAATATCCGCTATTTTTTCCCCGTCTTCTTTTTTAGAATCTGGCAATACTTCCAATAATTTATGAATAGCATTTCCCTTTAAAATTGCCAAATTTACTTTGTCATATCTATCATCTCTATCAATATGATTATAAAATTGTGATGGAGTTATTGTTTTTATTTCTTCTTGTGTATTTGTATAAATTTTTATATTTTCTATAATTTTGTTAATTTTATCTCGGTCTTTATATTCTTGAACTTGTTGTCCATTGTCAACATTATTATCAATAATATTTTCAATACCATAAGTAAATTTTGTTAATTTATCATCAAAATCAAATTTTTTTTCTTCATAATTTAAATGTCGCATCGCCTTAACTGATAAATCATACCAAGTTTGTTTTTTTTCTTCTTTGACTTCATTTTCATCTTGTTTTTTACTTTTAGATACGCCGCAAATATATAACTCATTTTCCGCCCTCGTCATACCTACATAAAACAATCTAAAATATTCATCGTGTAAATCAATAGCATTTATATTTTTAATATTTTTAATAATGTCAGTTTTTGCACCAGTTTTATATATTGGTAAATCATAATCATTTTCTTTACATATCCAAAATAAATTTTCTCTATTTTCATCTATTGCGTTATTTGCATCAGCCAAAAATACTATTGGTGATTGCATACCCTTTGAACTATGAACTGTCATTATTCTTACTTTATTAAGATTTTCCTCAAATTCTTTTTTTATTTCATTTTTGTTATTATTTATAAAATCTACAAAAGCAATCAAACTTGAACTATTTTGTTCTTCATAATTAATAATAAAATCTAAAAAGTTATTTAAAATTAAAGTTATACTTTCACCATATCTTGCTAAAATATTTTTTTTAATGTTACAATTTTCTAACACATAAAAACATAAATCATATATATTTAATTCTTTACTTTTATTTATTATATCATTTAAAAAATCATATTGTTTTTTGTATTTTTCATTGTTAGCAAAACTTTCAAAAAGCGTTATATCATTATCTACTTTATATCTACATAGTTCATATAAATCATTTTCAGTTAAATTTAAAAATGGAGATTTTACCAAATTTGCTAAACTCAAATCATCATTATTAAAAATAATAAAATTAAATAAAGATAAAAAATCTTTTATGACTATATTATTAAATAAATCAATTCTATCCACCCCAGAATTTGGTATATTATTTTCATTTAAGTATTTTATTAAATATGATAAAAAAAATGGATTTCTACTTCTTTGTAAAATCATTATGTCACCATACTTAATTTTTCTTTTTTTATTACTTTTTGTTACAATTGCTCTATTTGAATTTACTAAATATATTATTTTATTAACAATATTTTTTGCCAACAATTCTTGCTTTTGTGTTTCTATATCATTTTCAAAATCTAATTCCCACTCATCTTTTTGTATTTTATCAACACTAATTAATGGCCATACTTCAACAAGTCCAATACCAGACCTATAATTGTAGTGTTTTATTTCACTATCAAGTTTTGATATTTTGTTTATATAATTTTTATCTATAAATACTGTATCAACAAATTTTAAAATTGTTTCAAGCGATCTGTAAGATTTCTGTAAATCAATTTTGTGAAAAATATTTCTACTGTTCTCTATTAATTTTTTATAAAAGTTATATTTTATATTAAACATCTCTGGGTTTGCACCTTGAAAACTAAAAATAGATTGCTTTTCATCTCCAACAACAAAAATTGTTCTATTATTTTCTTTTGTTTCTCCAACAAAAAAATCACCAGTTAAATATTCCATAATTTTCCATTGTAAACTTGATGTATCCTGTGCTTCATCAAGCAAAATATGTTCGATCCCACTATCAAGTTTATAATTAATCCAAGCAGAATATTCTGTATTTTGTAATAAATTTAATGTTGTCATAATTAAATCATCAAAATCTAAAAAACCCTTTTCATTTTTTAATAACTTGTAATGTTTAATTATTTCAATACCAAAATTAATTACACTTATTGTTAAATTGTAATATTTTGTATTTTCTAAATCTTCTGTAAATTCAATACATCTGTTTGCTTCGTTTATATATATGTCTTTTGTAAAATCATTATTAATTATTTTTGTTCTTGTATTATCTTTTCTTATAGTATTATCTTTTGTTACAAAAGTATATTTATATTCATCTATATTTTTTTCTGTTAATGGTAATAAATTTGCCATATTTTGAAAATCTTTTTTTTGTTTGTCAGTAAAATCATTTTCTTGTATATAATTACTTAATTCTATTATTTTAGAATAATTATAATTTAAAAAATTATCTATAACTTCTTGTTCTGTATTATATTTTATATTAAATATTTGTTTTAATTCGCTTTTATATTCTGTATTTGCTATATATTCAAACTCTTTTCTTTTGCTAACTATGTAATTTGTTAATTCGTTAAATTTTTCCTCATTTTTCTCAAGTATTAAACTTTTAATGCTGTTATTAATTTCTGGATTATTTTTTGCTAATAACATAGCATTATTTATAGCAGTTTTTATTAAACTATTTGAATTATAATCATCTATAACCTCAAAATTTGGATATATTCCGGCCTCAATTGGAAAACAGCTAATAATTTGTTGACAAAATGAGTGTATTGTGAATATTTTTAAATTATCAATATTATCAATTACTTTTGCAAAAAGTGTTCTTGCTTTATTTAAAAAATCTGTTGTTATATTTTTAATATTTAATCTTTTTTCTATTTCTAATTTTAATAAATCATCGCTTATAGTTGCCCAAACTGATAAAGAATTATAAATTCTACTTTTCATCTCATTGGCGCCAGTTTTGGTGTATGTTATACAAACAATTTTTGATATATCAATATTGTTTATTAATAAACTTAAAAGTCTATCAACTAAAACTGTTGTTTTTCCTGAACCAGCAGATGCGGAAACCCAAATTGAATTGTTAATGTCTAATGCTTTTTTTCTGTTTTCTTGTGTTGTGTCCATTGTTGTTTTTATTATATAATTAATTATATTATTGTATAAAAAATATTTTTTACAAGTATATATTTCAAAAATAATATTTATATGAAATGTATAAAAAACAAAAATTGACCCACTTTCGTAGGTCAATAAAAAATATATATCACTTAATATTATCTTGAATAGAATTCCACAACTAAATTTACATCCATAACAACTGGATATGGAACATCCCCAATATGTGGAACGGCATTAAATTTAACTGAACAGTTATCTTTATCTAAATCAAGATAAACTGGAATTTCTCTTTCCATTTTAGCCAAAGAATCTGCTATTAGAGCGATTTTTTTTGAATTATCTCTAATTTCAATAATATCTCCCTCTTTTACTAGGTAAGATGGAATATTTACAACTTTACCATTTACAAGAACATGTTTATGTCCTACAACTTGCCTTGCAGAGTGCATTGTTGGAACAAAATTTGCTCTGTAAACAACTGCATCTAATCTTCTTTCGAGTAATCCAACAAAGTTTTCTGCTGTATCACCTTTTTTAGATTTTGCTTTTGCAAATAAGTTTTTAAATTGTGTTTCACTAATGTTAGCATAGTATTTTTTTAATTTTTGTTTTGCTTTTAATTGAGTTCCATAAACTGTTTCTCTTTTTAAAGCATTACCATGCTGTCCAGGTCTAAAATTTCTTTTAGTAAACGTATCATTAGCTCTTCCCCACAAATTTGTAGTTAAAGCTCTACTAACTTTTTTTTTAGCTTCTATTCTTTTAGTCATATTTTTATATTTTTTTATTAACTCTATGTAAATGCCGCGTAGAGGTAGTAATATAATTATATTTTTTTTGTAAAAGTCAATAAGATATTTGATATTATTTATTAAACAAATTATTGACTTATTTGAAATATAAAAATATCATTGTTGCAGATAAATAAAAATTTATTATTATGATAGTAAATATAAATAGCAATTTCTCTCTTGGTATGCATTTGCCGGATTATGTTAAGGAAAAAGTAAATAAAGAAATATTAAAATATTTTGACACAACAATAAATACAAATGTATTTTTTAGTAAAAATGGTAATTTTTTTAAGACAAACATAGTTGTTAATGAAGGTTCTAAAAGAGGGATTATAATAAAATCTACTGCTGAATCCGATGATATTTATAATTCATTTGATTTATCTTTGGCAAAAATAACAAAACAATTACGTAAACATAAAGGTAAGATGAGAAATTATAGAAAAAAGATTTCTGACTTAAAGGCTAAAAATAATGATTTACCTTATATTTTGGCAGATAGATTTATATTAAAAGAAGCACAAAATGAAAATCTTGAAGAAGAGGTAGTAGAGGTTGGTAATGAAAAAGAAATTGTTTATGATTTTAATATTATAGAAGAAAAAGAAACAGAAATAGAAGAATTAACTGTTAGTGAAGCACTTATGAAGATGGATTTGATAAATTTGCCAGCTTATATGTTTATAAATAAGGAAAATGGTCAAGTAAATGTCGTTTATAAGAGAAATGACGGAAATGTTACTTGGATAAATCCAAGAATTAAATAATAAATAAAGTAATTTTGTTAATTGACACCACCAATTAAAAATTGGTGGTATTATGTTTGTTAAAAATTTTGAATTTATGCTATTGGTGATAAATAGTTAATTATTGTGTATAAAGCGTGTTTTTTTAGTTTATTATACATATTAATATTATAATAATTTATAAAAATTTTTCTTTAAAACAATTGAAATATATAATATTCACTTTAATATAAAGGACAGATATATAATTTTTTAACAAAATGGAAAACTACAATTTTAAATTAACAGAAAAAAAGTGGCAAGAATATTGGGATAACAACAATTCTTTTTATTTTAACAAAGATAACAAAACAAAAAAACCATACTATGTATTACAAATGTTTCCATATCCATCTGGCGAATTACATATGGGACATTTAAGAAATTTTGCTATTGGCGATATAATAGCAAGATTTAAAAGAATGCAAGGTTATAATGTTTTACATCCAATGGGTGCAGATGCTTTTGGTCTACCAGCAGAAAATGCAGCAATAAAAAGAAAAATTAACCCAGAAGAATGGACTAAAAAAAATGTAGAAATTTTTAAAGATAGTATGCAAAAATTAGGACTTTCTTTTGATTTTTCAAGATTTATAACAACTTGTCTCCCAGAATATTATGGAAAACAACAAAAATTATTCATAGAGTTATTAAAAAACGGTTTGTGTTATCAAAAAGAAAGTTTTGTAAATTGGGATCCAGTAGATCAAACTGTTTTAGCAAATGAACAAGTTGTAGATGGAAGAGGTTGGAGAAGCGGTGCTATTGTTGAGAAAAAAAAATTAAAACAATGGTTTTTCAAAACAAGTAAATATGCAGAAGAGTTACTAAATGATATAGATGATAAGTTACAAGGTTGGCCTGAAAAAGTTAAATTAATGCAAAAAAACTGGATAGGTAAAAGTTCTGGCGCTTTGGTTGATTTTAAAATAAATAGAGAGGCAACTATAAAATTACACTGTCAACAACCATATTTTAATTATTTAAAAAGTGAAGTTAAAACAATAGAGGGCAGAAAAAATTCACCAAAATACCAAGCGTTAAAAACTGGTGATATTATAGAGTTTTATTGTGATGATGATAGTTTTTTTGCAGAAATAACAAACATTGTAAAATATAAAGATTTAAGAACATATTTAAAAAATAATGATTTATCAAATATTTTACCAAATGTAAAGAGTGTTGAAGAGGGCGAAAAAGTTTATAGAAGTTTTACTGATGATATTGACAATTATGAATTTTTAGCAATCCATATTAAAAAATTAGAATCAAATATACAAGCTTATACAACAAGACCAGACACATTATTTGGTGCAAGTTTTATTGGTATTTCTTCAAATCATCCACTTGCAGAAGAAATTGCAAAAAATAACATTGAAGCAAAACAATTTATAGAAGAATGCCAAAAAACATCAATAGATGAAGAAACCATTGAAACAATGGAGAAAAAAGGTTTTTTTACAGGTTTATATGTAGAGCATCCATTTGATAAAAATTGGAAATTGTCAGTTTACATAGCAAATTTTATTTTAATGGACTATGGAACTGGTGCGATTTTTGCTTGTCCAGCACACGACCAAAGGGATTATGAATTTGCTAAAAAATACAATTTACCAATAAAAGTTGTTGTTTCACCAGATGGAAAAGATTTTAAATTAAATAATTGTGCTTTTACGGAAGAAGGTATTGCAATTAATTCTAATTTTTTAAATGGTTTAACAACACAAGAAGCAAAAGAAACTGCAATTAAGAAAATTGAAGAGTTAGGTATTGGAACTAAAAAAGTAAATTATAGATTAAGAGATTGGGGTTTTTCAAGACAAAGATATTGGGGTTGTCCTATTCCAGTTGTTTATTGTCCTAAATGTGGAACAGTTCATTTGAGAGATGAAGATTTGCCATTAGAATTACCAAAAGATGTTGAATTTACTGGAAAGGGTAATCCATTGGAAAATCACCCAACTTGGAAATATACAAAATGTCCGAAATGTGGAACAGATGCTATAAGAGAAACTGATACAATAGATACATTTGTTGATTCTTCTTGGTATTTTTTAAGATATCCAGAATTAACTGAAAAAGAACCATTTAATGCCAAATTATGTGAAAATATTTTTCCAGTAGATCAATATATTGGTGGTATAGAACATGCAACAATGCACTTAATGTATTGTAGATTTTTTACAAAAGCATTGAGAGATTGTGGTTATTTTAAAATTGATGAACCAGTAAAAAGGTTATTTAATCAGGGTATGCTTTGCCATAAGGCTTATAGAGGAAAAACAAGTAAAGATTGGTGTTATCCACAGAATGTTATTGAAAAAGATGGAAAATATTATAACAGCGAAACAAATGAAGAATTGAGTTATGAAGGTGTTATAAAAATGAGTAAATCAAAATATAATGTTGTAAATAATTTAAAAATTGTAGACGCTTATGGTGCTGATTCAGCAAGAATGTTTGTAATGTCTGATAGTCCAGCAGACAAGGATTTTGAGTGGACAGAGCAGGGTATTGATGGTTGTTGGAAATATATAAATAAATTTTATAGATTATGTAATTCTTTTGAAGATAAAAACTTGGATATTTCAAGCATTAATTATAGTAATGAAATTATTAAAAATACACATAAATTAATAAAAGAAATTACAAAAAATTATGAAAATATTGAATTTAATAAAGCCATTGCAAGAGTAAGAGAGTTTACAAATTTCCTTGAAAAAGTGAAAATTAATACACAAGAAGAAAAAGAATCTTATTTATTTGCTTTAATAACAATTATAAAATTATTTAGTCCAATAGCACCACATTTATGTAGTGAATTGTTGGAAATATTTGAAATAAATAATAATGATTGGCCTGTTTATAAGGAAGAATTAACTATTGATAATACTGTAAATATTGCAGTTGCAGTAAATGGAAAATTGAGGGCTACAATTGAAGTTGTTAAAGATATAGATAAGGCAGAACTTGAAAATTTGGCAAAACAAAATGAAAATGTTAAAAAGTATGTTGATGGAGTAGAAATTAAAAAACTAATCATTGTGCCAAATAAGATGGTTAATTTTGTAATTTAACATTTATCAAATTAAAAACAAAGGGTTATTTAATTTTTACTTAAATAACCCTTATTTATTTTATTTATAATTTACATATTAGCCATTATTTACTTCAATAAACTCATCCGCAATTTTTTTGAATTGTTCAGCCCTTTCTTTTATTAATGGTTCCCTATCAATAATCAACTTTTCAGGAGTATGTCTCAAAGTAATTTTTTCTCTTTCTTTTACCCTTTTTATTGCCATATCAATATCACATTTTACATAAACAATTTTAACTTTATAACCCAATGTTTTAACTTCTTCCAATAATTTTACATGTAAAAAAGGACTTCCACCATGATCAAAAAATATATTCAATCTTTTTTTAATCGCTTGCAATAATACTTCATAACCAGCAACACGGGCGGGTATTTGCCATTTTTCAAACGATTCAACTAAACCCAACATTTTAACATCTTTTCTATATTCTGGCAGTTTTTCCATAACCATATCAAAATCCAGAAAAAGAAAATCCTTAAAATTTTCTTTATTATTATTCATATAAGTAGTTTTTCCAGCACCCGGAATTCCCAACATATGTATAAAAATTGGTTTTTCTTGTATTTTATTATTACTCAATATCTCATTAATTATTGGTTTAAATAATTCTTTTGTTTCATTTTTTTCATCATTAAAACAATATGGTATAACTTCACTACAATATTTATTAAAAACTTCTTCCATAATTTTTATAATAATATCAAATATATTTATATTTTAATTAAATATATTATTTTCTCAATATTTTTTAAATATTTCAAACATCACCAATAACCCTATCTCTTATCAACTCACTCCAATTTCTCGAAGTTGTTTCCTCACGATAAAACTTATATATTGCCTTACTTAATATTTCATTCTTAAAAAACTCATTTTCATACAGTTTTTCAAAATCAGCAATATCAATAAAACAAATTTTTTTAAACAAATCTCTTTGTTTTGTCTTTATTATATCCAACAAATTTTGCTCTTCCGCATTTGTAATATAAATAAACATACTCAAACTCGCAAGCAAAATATTCAACTTTGCCTTTCTTATATCATACTTATATTTTTCCCTATTAGGGTCTTTTGGTTTTGGTTCTCCACCAGTTCCACCCATTCCTTTTGGTGGTTCTTTCTTTTTTTGTTTTTTTTCATTTTTATAAAAAGGAATACTATCAATAATCTTCAATATATTTTCATCAGCATTAATCAACTTATCAAGACTTATATTATTTGACCTTAACAATATTTTTTTAATCTTCTCTGGATCCCAATTCAAACTCACATAACTCATTATTTCATCATAAGTAGTATTTTTCATATCTCCATCAAGATACATAAAAGTCTTAATCATCAACTCTTCAACAAGTTGTTTTTCATCATTTATTATTTTTTTATCATTTTTATCTTGCTCATCATTACCTTTCTTTTTTATTTTATTATTACTTTTTACATAATCCAAAAAATTATCAAAATATTTTTTAGGATTAAAATCAAAAACATAACATTCAGTTTTACCCTTACAAGGCGACTGGCATCTAAAAATAGACTGAAAGAAATCTTGCGCCGATTTTTTATTCTGCAACACAACAACAGAATCCAAAGTTTTTATAGTAACCCCAGTATTCAACATACCACAAGACAAACAAATAATCTTATCTTTTTCCTTTTCCATTTCAATAAATGTATCCAAAGATTTTTTACTACTTCCCTCACCCTTACCAGTCGCATTAATTATACAATAATCCTTAAAAAACTTATGATTATTCAACAGTTTTTTCATAGCACAAACAGCATCAACACTCGGCAAAAACCACAATGATTTTTTATTTTTTTCCACCATATCTTGAAAATACGGCAACACAACATTTGACTCTTTTATATCCCTTTTTTCCACCAAATCAAACCTTTCACCACACATAAAATCTATAATTTTTTTTACAGCCAAATTTTCCTTATTACTTACACCTTCAACGCAAGCATTATCCTCAACAAAAAACTCTCCATTTTTAGTTTTAAACAAATCATTTAAATTAAAATCATAATTATTATCCACAATCAGCATTTCCTCAACACCATGATAAGTATAAATATTCATATCCGGCAAATCTTTATAAGGATTTTTATCGCCCAAATATTCATACTCTTTCTTTTTTTTCTGTTCATCATTATAAGTCCAGTTATATATTTGATTATCAGCATATTCAGCATCAGCCATTATCTTAAAAGGAGTTCCAGACAACTCCAATTTTCTTTTAAAATTTAGCATTTTTAAAATCTTTTCAGTCTGCTTTGCCCTTGTTCCATAATGTGCCTCATCAACAACCAACAAATCCCAATTTACATTTGCAACATTTTTTAATTTATCCTTAAAATATCCTATATTTTCTTCTATTAATTCTTCTTTTATTTTTCCTTCTTCAATATCTCTTTCAATCTCACCCTCACTCTTATTAAACAAAAGCAAAGGAATAGATAAAAACACAACATTTGTCTTATTTATATCAAAAGTATTTAAAGTAGTTTTTTCTATAAAATTATACCCCTTAAAATCAACATGACTCAATAAATCATTTTTCCAACTACTCTCAACTGCCACCTTCCAAGTTATAACCAAAGTTTGCTTATATTGTGCTTTTTTAACCAACTGATAAGTCGTAAAAGTCTTACCAAATCTCATCTTACAATTCCACAAAAACCTATCAAACTTTTTATTTTCAAAAGCATCATAAGTTTTTTCCACACATTCTTTTTGCTCATCTCTCATAGAAAAACACTCTGTTCTTTTCAAATTCAAAGACTCCCCAGTTTTTAAATGAGTTATAATAGCTTTAACTTTTTCAACAAAATCATCATTAGTTTCATTATCTTTCAAAGTATACCACTCATCACCATTTTCTGTATTTATTTTATAATCAAAATCATTTACAAGTATTTTTTTTATATCATCATCACCAAAAGAACAATTATATTCATGATGCAAAACTTGTGGCACAAAACCACTTGTTCTATATTGCTTTTCTCTATTAATCCAATTAACAGTTTCTCCAACTTTTACTTGTCTTCTATTATCATTTGGATTAATTATAATATATATTTCTTTCATTTCTCCTCCAACTAAAAATTAAAACTTCCTTGCGTATTAATCATATCAATCAATAAAACATCTTCCCCAGTCTTCCAATCCCTAAACTTTATATATTTTCCATTATTATCAACACACTTCAAAGTATCACCACAAATTATATTTAAATTTAAAATCTCATCAATTTCATCTTTAACAATATTTTTATTTTTAATCATAATTTTACCCAATCTATTTCTTGTTTCTACAACATTATCTTCCAAAATATCAACTCCATAAATAGATTTTAAAGCATCAATTTTAGATTTTTTTGTTTTACAAAATTTTAACTTTCTTTCCAAAATCTCTACTAAAAAATTACCATTACCACAAGTTGGTTCCAAAAAAGTTTTATCCACATCTTGCCACACATCCTCGGGTATTAAATCACACATTTTTTTAACCACATCTTCCGGTGTAAATACCTCACCAAAATCTTTTACTCTATCGGTTTCTTCATTATTCAATATCATTACTAAATTTTATATTATTAATAAATTTATTATATTTATTGTATTCTTTTATAAAAAATTTTTGAAAATTTTTGTTTTTAAAATGTATAACTGCCATTATATCTCTATTTTGCCAATAATCATTAAAAATATTATCATTTAAAGTGTTTTCTATTAATTCATTTTTCCATTTTGTTTTAGAAATATTAATATTTTTGTTCTTAAAATATTTTTCATATAAACTATAATAATGTTTTTCATAATCATTACAGATAATGTAAAAATATTTTTTATTATGCAAAGATAATGTTTTAAGAAGTTGCTCAAAAAATTTTTGTTTAACCTCTCCATCTTCACAACAATATTCATATTCATCCATTTGATATAAAATACTTATTATATTATCTTTTTTTGATATTTTCTTATTATCTAAAAGTTCAAATATAAGAAATAATGTAATCTTAAATTGGTAATTTGTTGAAAATAGTTTATTTATTTTATTTGTTATTTTTATATTTATAAAACAATGTTTTATAAATATCTTTATTTTAAGACAAATATTAAAAAATAAAAATATATAACATATATAATACCAAATATAAAATAATTTATTTAAATCTACTAAACATAATATTTCTAATAAATTAAATTTTTTTAACAAAAAACAAATTAATATATTTACAGACCAAAAAAGTATTGATTGTAAATATTTCTTTGTTATTATATCAAAAATTAAATAATAATTAATACTATCCATCATCATCTACCTCATCTCCACCTTTTCCATTATCTGCTTGAATTGCCTGTTCTTTTATATACTCCATTTCATCATCAGTAAGATTAAATAATTTTTGCAAATCTTCGTTAGTCCAATCACTTTCCCAACCGATTTTGTTTGTTCTTGGGTTTAATTTATTACTAATATCAGGAACTGATGCAAAAACATTTCTATAAGCAGAAAATGTAATTTGATTAAGTTTTATTAAGTATCTAACAAAGTAAGTTTTTAAATAAGTTATTATATTTTCTGCTTGTAGTTTTGTATCTGCATAAATACACAAAAAACTATCACTGCATATTTTATTTGGTTCTATGATAAACAATCTTCTATAAATTGTATTTGCACCCATTTTACCATAACAAACTTTCCATTTATCTTTATTACCCAGTTTAGTTTTTACTGTTTTATTTGAAAAACTTTCTTTATATTGTATATTTTTATCAATAATATACCATTTTTCTATTCCACTATTACCATCAAATATTTCTATTGTATCATTATTTAATTCTTGTTTTATAAACTGTGTGAAATTATATTTTTCTGGATGTGCCAATAAAGCACTTCCTATACCAAATGGATTCCTACCTGTAACCAACAAATCAAAATACTTGTTAGATTTTGTTTTATTTAAAATATTAATATCTATTGAGTCTTTTGTTTTTATCTCTGTCAAATTTTTTTGTCCTTTATATACACCATATTCATAATAATTAACCAAACCTTTATTATTAAAATTTTTTTCCCAATAAACAATATTTACGGCACCAAAGGCAACATTATTAAATATAACATAATCATTTTTTTTAATATCTTCATAATACACATCTATACTAACTATATTTTTATTTTCTCTTATTTTTGGAGCAAGGGGCATACCACTACCTTGGCCACTTGCAGTAAGCCAACCATTTGGAAAAATCATTATACTTCTTTTTGCATATTGAAAACTTTGTTTAAAAAATTGTAAATATAATTGATGACTTTTACCACCAGTTTTCATTGAATATGGCGGATTGCCAATTACAACATCAAATTGCATATCTTTTACCCCCTTTGATTCAAAAAACTGTGAAATTTCTTCAAGATTTTTTATAAAATGAAGCGCTTGTATCTCTGTTTCATTGCCGTCTTTATCTTGCACTAATTCCCCAAGTGCTTCATTAAAATAAATATTATTTATGTTTATATATTCTTGTTTTTTATCTTTTATATTAATTTTATGTTTAAAGTAACTATTGTGTATAGCATTAACAAACCATCTTGCTTCACTAAAATCATAGCAACATTTTTTAACTCTATCTATATTTTTTGAATGTTCTTCTATTTCTTTATAGTTATTTTCACACCAATTGTAATATGTATTGCTATTTGTATTGTTGGTTGTTATATTTTCTGTTTCTTTTATTGTTTTTTTATATCCATATAAATAAAAATCAATTTCTTCGTTTAAGTCTTTTATAATATCTTCTTTTGACTGTTTAATATTAATTTTACCTTCTTTTTCAATTTTGGGAACACTACCGGGTTTTATTCTTTCATCATTTTGTCTTTTAGCTAAAAACGCTTCTTCATTATTATTATGTCTTTCTATTGAAAAAAATATATTATCAGTATTTCTTTTAACAATTATTTTTCTAATATATTTTTCTTTTTCTATTTGTTCTTGTTTTTTTCTTTCTTTTTCTCTTTCTTCTCTTGCTTTATTAATATAATCAGTAAAATGATGTTTAAAAAATTCGCTAAATACTGAATATTTGTCTTTTGTTGTATTTTGAATTTTATTATCTATCTTTTTAATATTATTTTCATTTTTTACTTCTGTCTTTTTTTCTGTTTTTATCTCTGTTATTTCTTTTTGTTTTTCTATATTATTGACATTGTATAAGTTTATTAAATTATTTGTATACAGTGTTCTTTTTGTAATCTCGTAACCCCTGTAAGATATAGCAATACCAAATAATTGTTTTTCTAATATATGTTGTAATATACTATTTTGATTTTTTAAAAACTCTTTTTCGCCTAATTTATTGTATTTGTGCTTTAATATTCTTATTGCTATTTCTCTTAAAAATATTCCATCTTTACAACAAGGACATAAAAATGTTGAATTATCATTATTATATACTTCTACTGGTATAAGATCTAACATTTTATTTACAACATCTATTGGTGTTGGTGTTTCTGTGTTCACCATACATTGTAAATATTCAAGTATGTCTCTTTTTTTGTTGCCTTCTTTATTTATTGTATTCATTGTATTGTTATGCCACCTTTATAAACTTTTCTAATGCACCAAAATATACATTTTGGTGCATTAGGACAACAGAAATACGCAATTGCATTATTTCACAAACAAGAAAAATTGAAAAATTTATTAATTTATGCACCGTATTGACTTTAAAAAATCTTTATTTATTATTACAAACATATTTATGCACCAAAATGTATATTTTGGTGCATAAATAGAAACGGTGCATAAAACATAAATTGTTTACTATATTATAAATGTATTTATTTAAACTAATTAATATAAAATATGATTAGTATTTAATTAAAAAAGTTAAACAAAAAACTCTTCTATTTCCTTAATTAATAAATTATAATCATTAATTCTATTTATACTGTTTCTAAAACTTGAACTATTTTGAATTCCAGCACTATACCACCCCAAATGTTTTCTAAACAAAGAACAAGACTCTTTTTCTCCATAATACTCACAAGCAAGTTTTAAATGCTTTAAAACAACATTTTTTAATTCTGGCAGAGTAGGGGGTATAAAATTAATATTATTTAATTTATCTGTTATTTCTCTAAAAAGCCAAGGTTTTCCATAAATACCTCTTGCAATCATAGCACCATCAGCATTACTTAAATTCAAAGCAGTTTTTAAATCTTCAACAGTTTTTATATCTCCATTTACAATTAATGGTATATATTTTAAATTTTCTTTAACTTTCTTGGCAAAAGCCCAATCTGCTTTTCCTTCATACATTTGACTTCTTGTTCTACAATGTAAAGTTACCATTTTAATACCTACATCTTCTGCAATTTTTGCTATTGTTGGAGCGTTTAAATGTTCAAAATCCCAACCCATTCGCATTTTTACAGTCACTGGAATATTTACGGATTTTACAACATTTTCCATTATTTCTTTTGCTAATTTTTCGTCTTTCATAACTGCTGAACCAGCAAAACCTTTTACAACTTTTTTTACAGGACAGCCAAAATTAATGTCTATAATGTCAGCACCAAGGTTGGCATTAATTTTAGCAGATTCTGCCATATAATATGGGTCATTTCCGGCAATTTGAACTGCATTGATTTTAAAGGATTTTTTAACTTTGCTTATTGATTTATCTTTGTTTCCAAAAAATAAGGATTTTGAAGGTATCATTTCGCTAAACATTAGACCAACTCCGCCAAAATTATTAATTATTTCTTTAAAAGGTGGATCGGTTACACCTGCCATTGGTGCTAACATTAGTGGGTTTTCTATGGTTATATTTCCTATTTGTATGGGTTTTAGTATACTATTCATTTGTTTTTCCATAATATTAAGTTTGCAAACGTTAATTTATTTTTTAATTACATTATTCGTCTATTTTTTCGCCAATGTTAAATCTATAACCATTAATAAAATCTTTTATATTTAAGGGTTTTTTGCCTTCTTTTTGTAAAATTAGTGGTTTTAAAATACCGTCTTTGCATTGTATTGAAAAAAACTTATCAAGTAATGTTTTTGGTTCTTTTTTTACTTCTCCTAAAATGTAATCGCTTTTTAAAATTTTTATTCTGTTGCTGTTGTGATAAATGTAAACACCAACAGAATCATTTAAGGCTCTTATTTTATTGTGTATTGTAATAACACTGTCATTTAACCAATTTATTTTGGCGTCTTCATTTGTTATTTTGTCGGTAAAAGTTGCTAAATTGTTATCTTGTTTGATATATTCTAATTTTTCATTATTTGCTATTTTTTCAATAACTTTGATAATCATATCTGCGCCGATTTTGGATAATTCTTCTTTTAAGTTTGTTATGTCTGTATTTTTGTTAATTTCTATTTTTGTTGTAGATATAATATCCCCATCGTCAAGTCCCTCGCCAACTTTCATTATACAAACACCAGTTTCCGTGTCATTTGATAATAAACATCTCTCCATAGGGGCGCAACCTCTGTATTTTGGAAGTAGGGATGGGTGGAGATTTATACAACCATATTTTGGTATTTCTAATAGTTCTTTTGGTAAAATTAAACCATAAGCAACTACAACAATTAAGTCAGGTTGTATTTCTTTTAATTCTTCTAAATTTTTACCATTTTTAAAGGTTGCTGGTGTTAAAATTCTTAAATTGTTTTTTTCTGCAAGGTTGTAAATTGGTGTATTTTGTTTTTTTTGACCTCTGCCACTTTCTTTTGCTTTTCTTGTATAGACTGCTTCAATTTTGTGTTCTGTGTTTAAAATTTTTTCTAATGTAGGAACTGCAAATTCTGGTGTTCCCATAAATACTATTCTTAATTTATTCAACTTTATATCCCCCTTTTAGCATTTCTTCGCATTGATTACTTATTGTAAGTTTAAATAAATTATTTTCTAATTCTTTATCCATTAAGCACTTTTTTTCTTCAAATTTTCTTAAATCTATAAGTTGCACTTTTGATAATCTTGGACCGGACATTAATTGATTTAATTCTGCTAATCTTTTTTGTTTTTCTGCTGTTTTTTTTCTATTTATATTAAATTCGTCAACTTTTTCATTTTTTAAGTCTATATATTCACTATTGTAAAGTGCTAAATGGTCTGGGTATTTATCTATTGCTTGTTGTTTGCAAGAAAATTTGTTGTTTATATCTCTGTTTTTTAATTTATTTGCAACCATTTCTTTACATTCTTCAACTTTATATTTGAAATTAATACATTCTGTAAATTCTTTTGATTTTATATTATATTTTATACACTCTGGAAATTTTTCTAAGTTCTTTTTAATATTTTTTTCTTCTTTTGATATTTTTAATTCTTTTCTTGTTTCTATAATGTCTAAAATCTCTTTTTTACTATTAACATCTAAACGTGGATAATCATAATTTAAAAAAGTCAATAAATTATAATAATATTCATCTTTTCCTTTTAAAACTATTTTATATTTTATATCATCTTCTAAATAATAATTTAGTTTAGTTTTAAATTCACTTTCTAATTTATCTATAACATTATTGATAACTTTTTTTATTCTTTTTAATTCTGTTGTGTAAAACTTATTTTTACCTTTTAAATCAATAGAATCTTTAATTCTTTCGTTAATTAATTGTTTTCTGCACTCCCAATAAAATCTTATTCCAAACTCTGTTTGTGTGTTAATTCCTCTTGATAAACAGATTTCATTGTCTTGTGTTTCCATTTCTCTAACTTCATTTTCTGGTATAAGATAACTATGTCCATTATGTATAAATAATGTAAAAATAAATATAAAAAATATAAATTTTATGTTCTTCCTCATCCAAAAAACAATTGTTATCTTCTTAATAATATTATTTTATTAATAATTTTCAAGAAAAAATGACAGTAATAAAAATTTTAGAAGAAAGTTCTAATTTACCAATAGAATTAGAAGAAATTAAACTATTCTTAAAGGTTGATTATGAAGATGAGGATAATATAATCACAAGATCATTTAAAACCGCTTTAAAACAATGTGAATTATTAATAGGACAGTCATTAATTGAGAAAAAATATAAATATTCTTTTTATAATGAAATAAAAAATGATTTACAACTTTTATATGGACCAATAAAATCAATAGAATCAATGTATTTTATAAATAAAAATAATGAAGAAATTTTAATTAATCCAGATACATATTTTTTAGATGATATAAATAATAAAATAATTTTCAAAACAAAACCAACAAATTTTTATAGATTAGATATTATATATACAGCAGGAAATAATAATATAACAGAAGACTTAAAACAGGCAATACTATTTCATACAGCAAAGATTTTTGAAGATAAATTGGGTTATTCGCCAATACCAAGAGCATCATACAACATATATAAAAATTATAAAATGAAAAAGTTATAAAATAATATAGGCTTAATTATGAAAAACAAAATTAACAAACTAAACAAAAAAATAGAATTACAAACACTTGAAAAAGTCCCAGATGGAGCAGGGGGCTTTAATACTAATTGGATAAAAGTTAAAGATATTTGGGGTAACATAGAATTGATAAATAATATAAATACTAATAATTATAGTATGCTTGAAATAAAAGCAACACACTTAATAACAATAAGATCGTTAAATAATATTAATAAAAATAATCGTTTAGTATACAATAATGTAATTTTTACAATAAAATATATAAATAATCTTAATAATAATTTTACAGATATAATTTGTGAATGTAGTATGTAATTATATTTTACTTTTAAAGTAATTTATATAAAATAAATGTTTATATTTCAATATTTTATATAATTTATTGCAAAATACTTTTAAAGTAATTTATTATAATTTAATTTATTTTAACAAAATACTTTAAAAGTAAATTAAATTATTTGTAAAAAAATGTTGTATTTATTGATTATATTTTAAATATTTTACTTTTAAAGTAATATATTTTTATTAAAAAATTACAATACATCACTACCAAACAAATAATAAATATTCATCATTAATATAAATACAAAATAATGTAATATAAAAAACATTATTTTTATTGACTTATAAAAACTAATGAATTATCATATTATTAGCTTAGAAAAAGTATTTTTGTTCGTTTCCCTCCCACTTAAACGATAACAAAAAAAGATTTATAAGTTTTATAAAAAAGTTAATTAAAATAATATGGCAAGAAATATTACAAAAACTTTTTCAGCAACACCAAAAGATATTACCAGAAAGTGGTATGTTGTTGATGCTACTGATTTGATACTTGGAAGAATGTCAGTTGTTATAGCTGACTACTTAAGAGGAAAACATAAAGTTTATTATACTCCAAATATGGACTGTGGCGACTACATTATTGTTATAAATGCAGATAAAGTTGCATTGACTGGTAATAAAGAGTTGGAAAGATTTTATTGGCACACAGGTTATGCTGGTGGAATAAAATTTAGAACAAAAGGCAAAATGCGAAAAGAAACTCCTGAAAGACTAATAGAAAATTCAGTAAAAAGAATGATGAATAGAAATTCGCTTGGAAGAGATATCATCAAAAAATTGTTTGTATACTCTGGCAACACCCATCCGCACGAAGCACAAAAACCAGAAGTTTTGGATGTTAAGAGTATGAATGTTAAAAATTCTAAAAGAAATTAGGAGTGTCTATGGTAGTTGAAAAAAAAGAAAAACTTACTATTAAAAAGCCAGTGGTTAAAAAAGCAGAAGTTAAAACTATTGCTAAAAAAACAACAACTCCTAAAAAAGTTGATGGTAAAAAAGTAGAAAAAGATATTGAAATTAAAGAAATTTCAAGTAATCAAGTAAAAATGATTAAAAAAACTAAACCAGCAAAATCAAAAACTGATAGTTTAGATAGAACTTATGCTACTGGAAAAAGAAAAGATGCAGTAGCAAGAGTTTGGTTAAAAAAGGGAACTGGTAAAATTACAATTAATAATGTAATTGCTGGTGAGTATTTAAAAAGACCAATACTTGAAGTTATAATAAATACACCATTTGTTGTTACAGAAACACAAGAAAAATTTGATGTAATCTGCACAGTTTGTGGTGGTGGTTTATCAGGTCAAGCAGGTGCAATTAAACACGGTATTGCAAAAGCATTAAATGAACTTAATGCTGAAGCGTATAGAAAAGATTTAAAACTTGCAGGTTTATTGACAAGAGATTCAAGAGTAGTTGAAAGAAAGAAAGCTGGTTTAAAGAAAGCAAGAAAAGGTCAAGTTTTCAGCAAACGTTAGTTTTTTTAGATTATTCTATAATTTTTATACCTCAATACTTTGTATTGGGGTATTTTTTGGTTTATTTAATTAATCTCTCACAGAAAAATATATTTCTTTTAAATTTTCTAAACTAATATTAAAATCATTTTTTATATTTGTTTTGTAATATACTTGTTTTAATAACTGTTCTTTATATTCATTATTTGCTAAATGTATAGCCTTATGACAATTTGGACATAGAGAAATAATATTACTTTCTACATCTAAATTATTATTAGGAAAACTATCTTGTAAATGTATTGGTATTATATGATGCCCTTCAACATAATTTGGTCTTTTTATATTTGGAAAAGTAATATGGTTATGATTAAAAAAACACTTATAATTATTTTTTTGTATAACATCAATAATAATATTATTATTTCTTTTAATAGTTTTATTTATACTGTTTTTTAAATTAATTTCTTCTTCGTTATTTGTAAAAAACATATCTTCATATTCCATTTTATCAACAAATTGTTTTATATAATCAATATATTTTTTAGATATTTGAACCTCATTACCATTAATTGTTAAAATATTAAATTTTTCTAACCAAGGCAATTCCCATTGTAACCACTTACCATAATTCATTCCATTAATATTATCCAAATTATATAAATCATTTATGTTCTTTATATATGGTATTTTTGTATTAAAATATTGTTTGTTTTTTACTTTACCTTCTATCAATAATTTAAAAATAATTCTGAAAGGAAATAAATTTAACTTAACACCATGTGTTCCACAATTTGGATATTTTGTTTTTAACATTTGCAAAATCAAACAATTTTTTGCTACATCAAAATTATTATCTTCTATTTTTTGTAAAAAATTTTTACCATCAATCGATAATGATAAACAATAGTCATTTTTGCATTTAAAATAGTTAATAAAACCAAGCCATATTAGTGGTGAATAAAAAGAAAATATATCACTTTTATTTTCTTTATTATTATAATTTTTGTATAAAAATTCTCTAATATTATTATGAAAAAAATTTTTTCACAATTGTTATGTAATTGAATAAATTTTAATACACCAATAGTTCTTTTTGATAAAAATTTTTTCTCATCATTATTTTGCCAATCTTTTAAATCTGTATCAAAAATATTTGCATTACCCGGTGCCCTCCATCTATAATAATCTCTACTCATTTTTTGGTATTGTAGTTAATAAAGCACTTGCAAATTTTGGTGGAAAACATTCACCAATAACCTGTCTTATAAAATTATCAGTTGCCCAATCTGGAATATTCCAATTATCTGGAAGTCCAGTTAATCTCAACAATTCTAAAATAGTTAATGCCCGTGCATCAGAATATGTTCCATCTTCTAATAATCTACCAGGATGTCCATTGCTTTGACTTCCTAAACTTCCATTACTCATTGTAATTGTTGGTGCTGGTTTATCCCAATAAATTCTTGAATATGTGTAGAATGCCAACCTTTAATTTTTTGACCATTTTCTTTTTGTGGATAATATACTGCATTATCAAAAGCCGAACATCCAGTTGGAGTATGTTTTAACCACAGTATTTCTCTATTATTATGTATTTTTGAATAATGATATTTAATATTTGATTTCTCACCACTTTCTAAACTTGGTAAATCTCCAATAACATCTCTAACTGTTATTTGTGTATTTGCTTTTTTTGGAAATTCCCATTTTGTAATTTTTGATATTAAAAATATTGCCCTATTTCTCGTTTGTGCTGTATTATAATTTGCTGAATTTAAAATATCATAATTAATAAAATAATTTAATTTTTTTAATTCATCTATTATATAATCTTTTATTAAAATATTTTTATTGTCTATATTTATTGTTGTTTTTAGTATTTGCGGAACATTTTCAATTATAATATTTTCTGGTTCTACTTTTTTAATAAAATCAATAACATAAGTTATTAATAAATTTCTTGGGTCGTTTTTATCTTTTTTACCAGCATTTGACATACCTTGACAAGGTGGTGTTGAAGTTGAAAATTTAAAAGATTTAATAAGTATTGATTAAAATTATTATTTGAGTAATGGGTATTTTATATGTAATTAGAATTTGTTTAATAATGTTGTAATGGAATTAGAAATTAGGAATTATTAAAATATATTGAATATATAAATATAATTACAGCCTTATATATAAATAAGACTGTAATTTAATACATAATATATAAATTAATTTTAATTATTGCCAAAAAACTGGTAAAGGAGTATCTATTGGTTTATCTGGCCTTTCTGGAATATTCGTCACTTCTTTAATGGCTCGTCCAAGATTTTGACATTGAGTTTGTTTTTTTATATTTTGTTCATTTAATCGCATAAGTCGTCGTCCTTCTTTACGCGGAGTAGCAGTTGCAGCCAAATCTGCTAATCGTAATTGTTCTCGTCTTTTTTCTTGTATTCGTTTTTTCAAGCATTCTAATTTTGTAGTTATAAATTTATACTCTTTATTTAATATTCCACACATTTCTTCTGATGTTATTCTATTATAATATTCAATTCTTTCTATTCTATACTTGTTGGTTGGTCTAAGTGAAGATAATTTATCAGTTAATCTGCCAACTCTACATGCTTTATTTGTTACAAAATACATTAATTTTTTAATATCATCTTGTAAACATCTTAAGTCATTTACACAAAATGTTTTCTGAAAATTTTCTTGAAATTTACATTTTAAATACACAGCAGCATATGATAATATTTCATTATAACCTAAATAGCAAATATTAGTAGTATCAAAAAAATTCTCAACATCATTTTTAAACTGATCTACTGTTATATATTCGTTTTGTGTGAGTTTTTTTTTAATTGTTGGAAGGTCTGAAAAATTTCTCTTAAAATATAAAATATCTGGTGGTAGTTTTTCATCTGGTATTTCTTCTATTTTATCTAAACTCAAACACTTTGTGAGAGGAGTGTTTAATATTTTATCAATAATTTGTAAACACCCTTTTTTTTTAATTTCATCCATTTATTTTCTAAATTTATTATTAAAACAAAAACAATTGTATACTAAAAATTATTATTTTCAAATATTTTTTATAAAAATTTGTAAATAATTTTATAAAAATAAATAACTTATATAAATATAAAGTTAATATTTTTTTATTCCAAGAATACCCTATATGCTTGGAATAACAACTGAGTTATCAAGATTAGGAAGAAATCTATTACAAATAATGAGTATATTAAATTATTGTATGAATATAGGTTGTCAAATATGGACTATAAAAGATAATTATAAATTAGGTATAGATATACAAAGTAAAGTATTAGCATTTGCATTT
>JAGAUJ010000018.1 GCA_017620845.1 Rickettsiales bacterium
TAATTGGACAAATTCTGCTACATATAAAAATAGTGAAAATTGTGTGTTTCTTATGAATAAAAAAATTGTTAATAAGTATAATAAACGATTTAATTATCTTTGGAAGAGTAATACAAAAGTTAAGTCTGATAGATGGTTTGAACAAATGATAAGGTTGTGATATGTTTATTAAATGTTTTTGTTTGTTGATAGTTGGTGTTTAATTATTGATAAATGTAGTTAATTGATGAATTAGATTGTTTAAATTGTAATTTTTGTATAGATAATGTAAATATAAATTATAATAAAATTAACATACAACAAAGTTATTAATAAATTAATAAAATTATAAATTGATGTTTTATTAGTAAAAGACAAAACAGACAAAGATAGATATGGTAGACCTTTAAGATATGTTTATGTAGATGGATTTGATTATTCCAAAATGATTTTAAATACTGGTTTGGGTAATGTATATTGTGGTGATAGAAAAATAAAGAATTTTTATTATTATTTACAGATTTCTCCATATAAATGTAATTAATTAAGACTTGTGAAAAACACAAGTCTTTTTTTATTTATTAATGAAATATAATATTTTTGTCTTCTGTATCTCTTGTTACAAATTTTTCTGTAAGTTCCTTTGAACTTTCTTCTAATGAGTTTTCTTCTTCTTTTAATTGTTTATTTTCTTCTTTTTTTAAATTTGATAATGTAATATCGCTGTGATTTAAATCTATCGACTCAGATGAAGGTTCACTATTTTTTTCTTCTATATTATCTAAATCTATCGACTCAGATGAAGGTATCTTTACTGAATAACCACTACCACTATCACTATCACAATCCAAATTATTTCCTTCTTGTAAATCATTATTAGATGAAGGTGGTGTAATATCGCTGCGATCTATAGTCATATCTTCTTCACTAGACGAACCTGTATTTCGTATTGATTCATCAATAGACGTAGGATATGAAAAACTATCACTATATTCTTCTTGTTCTTTATTTTCTTCTTCTTGTTCTTTATTTTCTTCTTCTTTTAATTGTTTATTTTCTTCTTCTTCTTTTAATTGTTTATTTTCTTCTATGTTTTTATTATTTGTATTTTTTTTAATTTATTAATTTCTTTAATTAATCTATCACGTTCATTTTTTAAACCTAATACATATATATCACGGTTATTTTCTAATTTTCTTGCTTCTCCTCTTTCTTTTATACTTTTTAAAGAACTACCAACTTTTTTAAAAAATGTTTCTATATTTAGTTTTTGGGTTAAAAAAATCCCTTTATTTTTCCCATAGAATTAATATCTCTTTCTTTTTCTAAACGTATTTGTTCTATATTCATTAGTCTTTTTGAATGAGCATTTCGTAATCTGTCTATCTCTGCATTCGTACCCGCACTAACTTTTTCTATTTCTTTTTCTGTAATTCTTAATTGTTCTTCTAATTTTTCCATATTTTTTTTAATTTTTATTAATAACAAATATGATTATATACTATTTTTTAAAAAAATGCAATAAAAAAATAATAAATATTTAATAATTTATTTGTTTGTTATTTTAATGTATTAAAATAAGTAGTTTATATAAATGTTATAATATTTTTATAGTTAAATGGAAAGTATATTTTTTATTTTTAAAAAGTACTATGATTTTGTTTTTTAAATATGTAAAGTCAAAAATATAATTTATCTTGCATAATTATTATTTTTAATTATTATTTTAATATTATTAATTATAATAAAAAATATGAGTGAAAAAATAAAATTAGTAACAAAAAATGGTGCAGAGTTTGAATACACAACAAGATTAATAACGGTTCCAAAAGCAAAATCTGTATCTGCATTTAATGAATCAATTGGTTTAGGTTTTCTTGAGCCATTATCAAAAACACAAACACTTGAAGAAAGAAGAGATATAATACTTGGTTATATAAAAAGAGACTTAATATTATCAGTAATGGCTGGTAATATAACAAAAGAAGAAGCAATGGAAAACTATAAAAGATTTTTAACAAATCCATTAGATAGTGAATGGTGGTCAAACAGAGGAACTTTTGATGAAAGACTATTAATAGAAGAAGTAGCAGAAGATCACAGCGGATATTTAATTAGACAAACAGATGAAAGTATTGACAGAGAATTGACAAGTTTTGATGGTATATTAAAAAAATCAAATAACCCAGAAACAACACGTTTATTTGAACAATTAGGAGATCTTCCTTTATTTGCTTCAATCTATATAGATAAAGATGCAGCACATTCAGTTGTTCCAAGAATTCCTATGAATATAACAAATAAAGTAATAGTATGTGTTGCTGCCTGTGATGAAGTTGAAGAATTTTATAAGAAAAATGGTATACAAATACCAGGTTTACAAGTTATAGAAATTAATGGTAAACCAGCCGGTTTTGGTGGTTGGACATTATATGTTGATGACAAACAACCGCATTTAATCGAAACAAACCTTGCTTTCTTAAAACAACATAGATCAAACGGTTATGCAAGTGCAATAAGCGCACATTCTATGAATGATGCAATAGGACAAATTAATGGAAAAACAGTTAATGAAAAGCCGATAGAATTATACACAGATTGTAAACAAGAAAATTACAGATCTTTTTTAGCTGCAAATAATGGCGGTTTTTATCCAATTCAAGTAACAGGATGGGCAAGAGATCCAAATATTAAAGTAATTCAAATGAAGTTTGATGTAGAAAAATATTTAGAAAATCCAGCAGAATATTCAAATGTTGTAAAACAACAAACAACTGAATTTATGAAACAAAATCCAGAAATAGCTCAATTTTATTTACAAAATGCACAAAGAGATCTTACTGCTTGCAGTGCAGAACTTCAAGGTAAAGTAGCAGTTGCGACAATGCCAATGAAGTCTTAATTTAACCAGTATAATTTATATATAAACACTCCAATTTAAACAATTGGAGTGTTACAAAGTATACAAATAACATATCAAATAACATTTTACAAACGTGCTCAATATAGTTTAATATTAAAACAAACTATTAAAATTTTTCTATTAGTTTATTTTTTGTCACAACAACAGAATTATAAATAACTCATCTATATTATAATTTTTATAAGTTAAATTACAGTGGTAAATCTTACAAAAAATAAACTTAATAAAATTTACCCACTATTAATTTACCTCAAACTCTATATCTATTGGTATTAGTTAAAAATGTTGAATCACACTCGCTCTCAATATTATCTAAACATTTTATTTTTCTTTTTAACAATACATTATTAAAATGTTTTTTTGTTTTTATCTCGCCATAAATATTAAGTTGTTCTAATTGTTTTTCTTTTTTATCTAACTCTTCATTTAATTTAATTAATTGATCCGTATATAATTTTAAATCTTTATTTAACAATTGAACCAAACTATTATGATTATTAAATTTTTTCATAAGTTTCCTTATCTCAACAATTTTCAATTTTTCTTTTTGCTGTTGGTTTTTATTATATTCATGTTGCCTAAATATTGAATTAGATTCTTGTTTCTCTTTCTGCTTTTTTGTATTGTATTTCACAATTGTAGCTGGAGAAACATGTGGATTAGAACAAGAAGAATAAGCAAGTGAAGCAGTTGTTGATGGTTTATGTTCTGGATCTTGTTTGAGTTTTTTATAATTTCGTTCCTTTTCTTCATTTTCACGAGTAGTATTAACTTTATTAACATGATCCTGGATACATTTTTCTTTCTCTTGTTCCTTTCTGTTTCTTTTTTTCTTTTTTCTTCTTTTTCTTTATTAATAACCAAATTATATTCTATCCTTTTCCAATTATTTGTAAAAGTATTTGTATCTTCTAAATATTCTTGCTGATGTTTTGCTAATTCTATTTCTATAATATTAATTTTTCCTTCTAATCCTTCTATTTGTCTTTGTAATTTATTTATTTCTTTTTGGGCAATCGAGCGTTGATTAAAATATTCCTTATGTATTTTTACTAATACTTCTTGCTTTTGTTTTTTTTTATTCTCTTCTTCAATTTGCCTTAATTTTATTTTCATATTTATCTCATTTATAAGTTTATTATATTCCATTTTTCTTCTATCTTCTTGTATAGCGTAATTATCTTCATCCTCAATAGTCTTTTCAACTTGCCAAGATTTATTTCTATTTAAGCATTCTGATGCTTTTAGTATAGAAGCTGTTTTCCTTGAATGCAATGGTAATACTGGCTGTTGATTATTTAATTTATTTTTTTTATTATAATATTTCTCTATTTTATTTTTCTTTTTTTTTGTATTTTCGTCTATTCGCTGGAACTCTTCCTTTTTTAATTGTTCTATTTTGTTAACATCAAAGATAATTCGCTTAGCCTTAAATTCAGAAGGTTGTGTTTGAAACAATTGTTGTTTAGTATTTTCAATAGATTGATTTTGCACATTATTTACATATACTCGTCGTCCGTTTTTTCTTCTTGGCGTAATTAGTTCAGTTACTGGAATAACTCTTGGTGTGGTTGGCAACGATGTTAAATAATTGTTGTTATAATTTATTCCTTGCATGCCTTGTTTGATTACATGTATCCGCACTCTTCCATTTTTTCTTCTTGGTGTAGTTGGTTCAGCTACTCGCCTATCTAACTTATCCAATTCATTTTTTGACACCAAACTTGAAGAAAGCCCATGTTGATTAGGATTTCCAACTAATACAATTTGCTCCATATGTTTATTTTCCATATTTCCTCAATTTTTATAATTAATAAACTGCATAATAGTAACACATTTTTTCATAATATCAACAAAAAAACAAAAAATGTTTTAAAATATAATACCCAGCACTCTACCAACAATTTATCAACCATACTCGCACACTTACACTCAACCACAACAAACCAACATCAACTTATATTAAACCCCCAAACTTTTTTTATTGATTTATTTTTTTACAACAATATCATTTAATCATCAAATAAAAAACAAAACAATGAGCAAAAAAAAATACGACGTATTAGTCATAGGTTCAGGACCAGCCGGTAACACATCTGCCATATATACAGTAAGAAGTGGTTTCAAAACAGCACTAATAACAGGTATGAGTATCGGCGGACAATTAACAATCACAACAGACGTTGAAAATTTTACAGGCTTTCCAGAACCAATAAAAGGTCTTGAATTAATGAATAGAACATTAAAACAATCCGAAAATCTCGGTGTAGAAATAATTTATGATTCAGTAAAAAGTGTAGATTTTTCAAAGCGACCTTTTACTTGCACCACAGAAAATGACAATATTATACTTGCAGACAACATAGTAATTTCAACAGGTGCCAAAGCAAGATGGCTCGGTCTTGAAAGTGAGAAGAAATTTTTAGGTTATGGTGTTTCTGGTTGTGCTACTTGCGATGGTAATTTTTTTAGAAATCTTCCAGTAGCAGTTATAGGTGGTGGCGACACAGCAGGAACAGAAGCTTTACATATGAGTCATATTGCGTCAAAAGTATATTTAATATATAGAAAAAGTTCTTTTATAAGAATGCAAGATAGTCTTGCAAAACAAGTTTTAGAAAATGAAAAAATAGAAATATTATTTGACAGCGAAGTTTTAGAAGTTTGTGGAAATGAACAACCAAAATCAGTAGAATACTTAAAAGTTATAAACAATAAAACAAAAGAAGTAAGTGAAGTTAAAGTAAATGCAATGTTTGTTGCTATTGGAAGAGATCCAGAAAGTGCGATCTTTAAAGATAGCGGCTTAAATATTGATGAAAATGGTTATATTATAACCGAAAGGGATAGCACAAGAACAAATATTCCACATGTTTATGTAGCAGGAGATGTTGCAAATAAAAAACACAAGCAAGCAATAGTTGCTGCCGGTTATGGTTGTATAGCTGGTTTAGAAATTGAAGAAGATAATAGGTAATTTATGACATTAAAATTTAGGCAAGCAGTTGGCATTTTAATTTTAAATACACAAAATAAAATAATTGCCTTTCAAAGATCTGATTTTCCTGAATCTTGGCAAGCACCAGAGGGCGGAATTGATAACAATGAAACTCCACAAGAAGCAATGAAAAGAGAAGTTTATGAAGAAATAGGTTTAAAAAAGGAAGATTATACCATATTAAAACAAGGTAGTAAGTCTTTTACTTATCTTTTTAAAGACGGTAAAGAAAATCATTTTGGATTTGATGGACAAGCAAAATTATTTTTTTTAATAAAATTAAATAAAGAAGTGCAATTTCAATATGATATTATGAAAGAAGAAATTGAATTTTGCGACTATAAGGTTTTAGAAAATGCAGAAGAACTATTAAAACTTGTTCCAGAATTTAAAAAAGAATTGTATAAAAATGTATTAAATGATTTTAAATTAATATAATTATGGCAAATGATTTAGTTTTATTTGATAATAAATTTGATGTTAAAAATAATTCTATTTTAAATTATGTATATTCTGGCACAGTGGCACAAAGAAAAACTGATTTGGAGTATTTTATTTATTGTCTCACTGAATTATATAGAATACCAATATTTGTACCACTTTTAAATGCTTTAATAACACAAATAAAACATAAAAATGCAGAGTTTAAGATTACTCCACTAAAAAGTTGGGATAGAGTTTTAGGACACTGCACCACTGCTACAAGAGAAGTAAAATCACAAGAAAGCGTTTTTAAAAAAGGTTTATTTTCAAGACATTATACAATAGTTATAAAAAAAATAATTCCTGATATAATAATACATGAAATAGGACATGCAATAGAACATATAAGCAATATAAATATAAATGAAGACTTTAAAAGTGCTCTATATGAAGATTTTAAAACAAATAATAGTAATTCTATACAATTAAAATCTGCTGTTAAAGATGTTATGCAAAATCAATTAAAAAATTATAAATTAGAAAGCCATATGGCAGAACTTTTTGCAAGATTCTTTGAAATGATCGCAATATCAAAGGAATGTGGCGATTGGGGAAATTATCAATTTAGTTACAATGAAATACTTGATTATTTTTCAAATACTGTTGCTTGGGTTGAAAATGAATTAATACCAATTTTGAAGAAAAAAACAGATGAAGATGTGGAAAAATTATCTGTTGATTTTGTTAATAATTTAAAGCCATACAAAAAAGAATGGGTTAGAAATCATAGGTCAAAATTTGCAAATGTGGAAAATATGAATAATAAGTGGGTGGAAAGTTTGTTGTTGGATAGGGATAATGAGTTGATCGCTGAAAGTTGTAAAAACTTTTTTGAAGGTAAAGATTTGAAAAAATTGGATAATGGCGTTGAGTATTTTGAGTTTGGGAAGAAGAAATAAATTATTATAATTTTATACTTACTGTTTATATGCCAAAAACTTTATTTTATGCAACATACCACTTTCCACAAAACTATAACTATTGTTTTTAGAAACTATAACGTGATCCACAAGAGTCATATTTACTTGATCTAATAATTTATACATTTCACTTGTTAAATTAATATCTGGTTGTGATGGTTTTGGATTACCAGATGGATGATTGTGTGCCATTATTATACCACAAGCGCCATTCTGTGTGGCTTTTGTTATAATTAAATTTTTATATACACTCACTTCATCGGCATTACCAGAACTAATTATGTCTTCATGGACTAATGCACCAGAACTATTTATAAATAATATCAAAACTTCTTCATGAACTAAATGTCCAATTTTTGATTTACAATATTTTATAACCTTCTCAGTGCTATTTAACATTATTTCATCTTGCTCAATATCTTCTTTTAACATTCGTAAGTGAACTTCTTGAAATAATTTTAAAACACATATAACAGACTCACCTATTCCATCAATTCCTCTTAATTGATCAACATCAGCATTAATTAAGTTTGTTATATTTTTAAATTTGTCCATTAATATTTTTGCTATATTTCTTGTATCTTTTCTGGAAAAAGCAAAAAATAACATCAATTCAACAAGTTCATAATCTTTTATGCAATTTCTGTTGCACATAAATCTTTCTCTGCATCTTTGTCTGTGTCCGGCATTTAAGTTATTTTTGTTGAATTTGACTGATCTTTGTTTTTTGTTTAACATGTGACCCCCTTATTATCTTCTGTCTATTTTATACTGTATTGTACTAATTCCACCAGGACCAAAATGTCCGCTATAAGTGTCACTCTCTTCAACTTCAATTTTGCCGCCATCAGTTTTGCAAGCAAACACCTGTTCTGCAGAATTAAAACAAGTTTGTTTCCAATAATGATCTTTACAATAAACTTCAGTTCCATCACCCTTAAAATATGTATCAGCATTACATTTATGATCTGGAAATTTATACCACCTATACCAACCTAAAACACCAGTAGCCTCACTTTCACTTTCCATAACATATCCACCACCATCATTACAACCAAACTTAACTTTAGCATGATCAGTCCATTTATTTTTGTGACAAGAATCATCTGCATGCGATGCAAAATAAGCTTCTGCAGTTTTTGTATATCTAAGATTACTAACACTTACATTTACATACCAATCACCAGTACCAGTAGGATCAAGACGAACAGTTTTACTCGCTTTACATCTACTCTTGCAAGATGGTTGATCAAACACCATCCAACCTTCTGGTGTACAGTGCATAGCCATAAATAGACCACTGTTGTAGTTTGCAGATGGTTTATTATTATTAAATTCTGTTGCTGTATTAATATAATCAATATAAATAGTATTGCAACCATTAATGCTATCTTTTAAATTCTTAGTAAAATTATCAATATTATTAATAATATCTTCCTTGCTTTTTTTAAATACTTCTTCAAATTTTGTCTTCATGTCACTTTTATTTACAAAATTAATACAATCACTTTCATTACTGAAATCAGTTTGAGATGTTATTGTTCCACCTTCATCCATAACAATCTTATTACAATTTAAACCATCTTGATTATATATATACACATTCATAGTAGTATCATCAATTCCTAAATTATACACAATACCATCCTTGGCAATATTTAACATCAATGAAGAACTACTTTCACTATTTTGTTCATCTTTATATGGATCATAAGTATTATATAAACTAAGATTATTTTCATCCTCAAAAAATCCCTGCAAATAAAATACGTTATAATATTCCTCAAATACATCTTTATAATCACCACTAACAGAACCATTTGAGGCAATTTTATTTATAAGATCTTTTTTAACATTTTCAACAGCTAATTCATATTCATATTCATAATGTTCTATATAATCATCTAAACTTATAAAACCATTACCATTCATTTTAATAGTAGATTTAGTAAAATAATAACCTGGAGCACAAGTTGGTATTATAGCCAAATATGAAGGTATCCATTTAATTAGACCTATTTCATGTTCACTATTATCTGTAACACCAGCAACAAACTGACTAGTTTTATTAAGTGGTGAATTTTTAGCATCATTACATATATCACTATCAACATCTCCACAATCAATATTAGAAGAGTCAGACATTAAAATCGATGAATTAGCAACACCATTTTCATCTATATCATAAAAACACTTTCCGACAGGTTCTTTTTTTGCAACCTTAACACCATTATTATATGTATTTGAACAATTTTCATTTGTGTTTTTCCAAGTATAACTACTATTATTTATTATATTTTCATTATTTTTATCAATACAAATTTCAGTAGTTGCCGAAATAGTAGTTTCATTACCATCAGCTTTTTTCCAAGTAAATCCTTTAACATCAGTATAAGTATTACCATCTCCAAATACACTAATATCAAAATTATATGTTGTGGTATACTTATTTCCATCAATCATATACTCACAAGTTGTTGCATCACTTTTTGTATATCCAGAATCTTCGGTATAATTTCCATTAGCATCAACATAACTACTATTTACACACATACTCTCATCTTTAATTTTATAAAAACCTGTTGTTGAAGATGTTATTGTATATATATCAACATTTGCATTACATATATTCTCATTTTTATTAGCAAGTATACCAACTTTATCACCATATTTATAAAATTGACTATTATTATTACCAACTATTTCATTATACTTTTGAATAATATCAAAAGATGAAGTATTATCAACTATTTCTATGTTATTTGGATTATATCCATTATCAGTATAATAACAGGCAAGATATGAAAAATCAGCACCATCACCATCAACTTTATTAACATAATTATTAGTGTTTTTAACAGCTGTTTTTTCAGCTGAATTAACTATAACATTAGCTTGACTTACAAAATCACTGTCTTCTCTTACCTTTATACCATCAAATATTATTTTGTTAACGATATATTCTGCTACTTTATTTTTCAATTCAGTTTCATTTGGTTTATAATCATCTAAGGTCTTTTTTAATTCGACTAAATTATTCAAATTAGTTTTATCTTCATATGCATCACTATATTTTACACAAACCTTATTATTAATATTATCATAATCGGTTGGACAATTACCATTTTTTTTAGATATACTATTATTATCCAAATTATTAAAACATTGTAAAGCATTATTACTCACTCTATCAAGAATTAAATATTGATACACATCATAGTCAGCCGCAACTCCTTTATTATAAATATCTTGATTATTTGGGCATAAATTGCCACTAATTGCTGTGCCACCGCCAGCACCATATTGAACATAAGTATGGTTTGGATCTTTACCTTTATTTTTACCAGCATAATCGCCACTCATAGATTCAATAACAACAATATCACCAAATTTATAATACTCATCTCGTAGATGAAAAATATTTCCATCAGTAGCATTACTAATAATTTTATTGTTAGCGTCATCAAATTTCAAATTTTTACCAGAACAAGCCATAGGAACACAATAACCACTATTGGTATTTGTATTAGTAACAGCATTTGTAAATGTAGAACTTCTGAACAATTCATCATCTGTTATATCATGACATACACCATCAATTGTTGTATCAATATTTCTACAAAAAGTTCTTGATAAACCACTAACATTTATTTCACCAAATCGTTTATAATCATATGACGTTGTATAAACATCTTTTCCATTAATATTATTATCTATATTATTAATGCAAGTTCCATTAATTTGTGAATAAAAAAAACTGTCAGTATCATATTTTATATCACCAACTATATATTGTGTAACAACATTAGAATCTACAGACTGATTTTTAATAACAAATGCAGTATCTATAGTTTTATTATCAACTTTTATTGGTTCACATTTTAATATTGAAGTGTTAGTGATGCCAGCGTTACTAACACCATAAGACCCTTCTATAATTTCTTTTATTACCGCACTAGTCCAACCATTAGTTTGATATATATTACCACTACCGATATTACCACTGATACCACAAGTTTTTGGTAAACAAGCATCTGCTTTTATTATATTTGAATTTATATCATTATTACTATTAATATAATAATCAAACCTTCCTTTTCCGGATTTAATATCGCTTTCAATATCACTAACTTTGCACTCTAAAATTATATTTTTATTATAATATGAGTTCTCATTGGTTGGAGTTGTTGTATCAATAAGATTATAAAAATAATCGTTACAATGATAATATAATTGATGTGAATTATAATTAGATTTGCCAATATTAACTTCTTTATAACTCTCATCTTCTATTTGTGTATTTGGATATAATTTAGGTTTATAACCAATAGTAAGTGTATTATAAGCATAATTTAAATTGCTTTCTTTTGCATAATGTAATTTATTATTATACTTTAAATTATATGCAGGAACAAGTCTATTTATAAGACCACCGCTAATAATGTTATCAATTCTAAAATTATCATTATTATAATTAGAACTACAATTAACTGGTTTAAAATATTTACCTATATCTTTATCATTTACAAAATTTAATGACCATCCAGCAACATCAGCCAAATCATTAGCTTGACTCATATTGCATATACTTGCATAACTACAAATACCACTACTATCAGCGACACAATATATTAAACTATTTTGTTTATTTGGCATATCAGTATATCCATATGTATAACCGCTACTTATTGGATCAATAACATTATAACTTACACTACTTGTTATACTTGTATTAGTAGCACTAAATCCATATATTATACTGTTGGCTATTGTATTATTTTTATTGTCACCAATAATACCAGCAATACTATTTTGTTGAGAATTATAAGCCAATTGAGATATATAATAATTAATTTCATAACTAGATTGACCATTATTATACATCCACATTAATTCCGTTAAGTCCCTCAAAGTTAAATTAAAATTTTTACAATTTTTAGATAATATACACCTTGTATCATCATAAACAGGCCCCCAAGTTCCATCTTCATAACACTTTCTTTTTGGTTTTAAACCATTAGAAACAAACTGTCTTATTCTTTCATCGTCTGGAGCAAAACTACTATCGCAATTAGTTTCAATCTCAATATATCTTAAACCTTTTTTATCACCAAATGTTTCAATTTTACTATTTACATCTACTATGCTTCTTGGCCAAATTGCACCACCTGTTAAATAATCTCCCAAACTGTATCCATTATCATCTTTATCCAAATTATCACTATCTAAATTTAATTGTTTAAATTTATTTTCCATTTCATTATCTTCCAAATTACCATTTGTATTTATGGTTAAAATATTATTATTTTCTACAAAATATTTATTACTTGCTTTTAAATTATTTTCATTACTATATAAAACATTGTCAAATTCAGTATGATAAATATCCATCATCTCACATGCTCTAAAACAAGGGTCAAACACACCACTCCATAAACCAATACTTGTACAATGTCTTGATGGTTTTGTTACACCTGTTTTATTGGTTAATAATGTTTTTAATCTTGGATTTACAACTAAATTATCAGTTACAATTTCCCTAAGATAATTAAGTTGTTTATTAAAATCAGAACTAACAAAAGAACTATCTCTATTATAATAACCATATTCAGTTTCGCAAACTCCATAAACTTTCTTAACATATTTATATTTATTGTTTATAACATAGTCATTTGTTGTTGTGCTAAAAATATTATTAACAAATCTACTACTATCACCATAACTAACACTTCCTTCACCATTAATAACAATGTCATCGGAAGAGTTTCTTGGCGCGCTAACCCTATCCCAAAAAGCACCACCAGAATGTTTCCAAACACTATAATAACTTTTATAAGCATTTATATCATTTTTTGATTTTTTATCATCACTTAAAAATTCTGTTATAAAATAATTTTTATTATCGCTACTTATTGAGTCACATATAAGTCTTTCACAATAGCGATTATTAACTAAACCCAATTCATCTGGTTGTTTATTATAATTTAATACCCAAGCATTGTTATTATCATTGTAATAATAGTTATTTTCAAAAATATCACCACTAATTTCTACCAAATTGTATGGATCTTGAACTGTCATCCACTCTCCATACTGATTACACCTCCTTTGTGGATATCTACCATTATTTTCACTCAATAAAGATCTATAATCGGCCTTTCTATCTCTATATAATAATATTAAAGAGTCTCTATTTGTGCTATTTTCAGAATTATGCATACTTGCATAAGTATAATTAATATTATAATTTTGACTATTATTAACATTCATTAATTCAAAACTATTTCTTAATAAATAATTCATTCCAGCTGGAGCAAAACCAGTTAAACATTCCTTGGATGTAACAACCTGCGCAAAATCATTAGAAACTTGTCCTTGCCAAATCGCAAAACCATTTGATGAACCCCTTATATCAATACTATCAATATTTACTTCTTCATTATTCACAAATGAAGAATAATCAGTTATTTTTATTTTGGAAAAAGTATCTAATTCATTTGATGTAAACATATTTGGTTCATTAAAAGCTATATCTTGTTCATCAACAATTACCCCCACATCATTATAACCAATCGATGGACAAACATATCTTTCACATGGATATCTTTGTAGTTCATATTCATAAATTATTGAACCACTTGTTGTTTGTTTTGCAACACAAGTTGCCAATGGTGCAGAACTTATATTTTCCTTCCAAAAACCATTACACTCACCTTCAACAATTATTTTTCCACCAATACAATTTTTATCATAATAATCATTACCAAGATTTTTATCTGCTCCACAATACACACTTGATGGAAATTCTGCATTTCCAAGATTATAAGAATAAAATACAGATGGCAATATACCTAACTGTCTCTCATTTGTTCGCCATTCATGCTGTTCATAATACTCTGGATTATCTTTTAACTCTTCTTCTGTTTTGCCTAAAGCAAGATTATCATCTACATACTCTTTTGTTGAATCATAATATTTAACAGCCGGACAAATTTGTGGCTCTAACAAATTGACACATAAACCATATTCGCGTGCAGTCATGGTTCGCTCAGTATAAAGATTTTTATTATACTCATCCTTGGCAATTTCACAAGAACAACTAATTTCTTTTTCTGGGTTATCTTGTAATTTTTTATATACATTTCCATTTGAATTAAAACCACCTTTATAACATGCTTGTATTTCCTCAATATTATCTTCTGTTATGTCAACACCTTTAAGATATTTTGTGCAATCTATAGACTTTACATGAATTATTTTATTATTATCAATATCTAATTTTTCTAAACAATACGACTCTCCAATTTCTTCTTGTTTACAATATACATAAACCGTATTAGCAACCAAACATTCTCTTTTTTTCCTACTCATATCATTTAGAACACATTTTGTTCTTCTTTGTGTTTTATTAACATCTCTATAAACAAGAACAGTTCCCAAATCTCTATTCACACCACGTTGCTTATTATAAGTAGTCAAAATGTTATTTATATCCTTTTCAGCAACACACACTTCATTAAAACCACCATATAATTCATTATTTTTTCTAATTTTTACTATTTCTTTTGCTATAACTTTTGTTTTATCGCCATTTACATCTTTAAAAGTTTGTATTTCATTTTCATTAATCAAAACTTCAACCTCATCACCATTCTCTTTTTTACAATCTGGAATAACAGCACTTTCAATGCTGGATATATTTTTTCTATATAAATTTATTTTTGATAAATCTCTACCATCAGTCTTACTCAATTCTCTTTCTAATAAATCAAGATATCTATAGTAATCATAATAAACTTTTGAACAATAACTCCTCTCAAAGTTCAAACCAAAACCCTGTGTTGTATTTTCAGCAATTAAAGTAACATCCTCCACCTCGCCACTAGTCAACATGTAAACATCTTTATCTTTGATAACTTCATTAATATCAAGATAATCTGGTTTTAAAAATACATTTATAACTGGATTATTGTAACTAATATTTGGACTTTGAAAAAACACAAAATCAGTAAGAAATGGTATAATTCTTGAATAACATTCAACATTATTATCAACAACAATAATCCTTTCGCCATTACTTATTTCCAAACATCCCTTACCATTTGCAGTAGTGCAATTATCCACACTTAGGGTGTTATTTAAATCATTTTCAGTAATTTTCTTTATTTGATATAAACATACTTTTGGAGTATATGAATTATAAAGATCTTTAGAATATACTTTATCTAAAGCAAAAGCATAACTCATTTTATCAGTAAAAATATCGCTTTTATATACAACTTCATAAGCCGAACTAGTTTGTTTATTTGTCTTTATTTCAGCAATGAAATTATTACTACTTGCAAGTTTGTTAACATAATTAGCATCAGTAGTTCCACCAACAAAATCATAATCATATTGTAATTTTGGATTAAAAAAGTCTAATATCACTCTATTAGAATCTTCGTATTCAGTTTTGTTTGAATCACTAATAATCCCATTTTTATAATTAGAAAACAAATAAAAATACTTTAATAACAATGTTGGATTAAATAATTCTGGGATATTTCTTGCAGTAATTAATGTATAAAAAAATACAGGACTAGAAAATAATGGTAATTTTACACTTTGACTTTCTGTATAGAATTCTCCGTCATGTTCAAACCCCCTACATTCTTCAAGTGTTCCATAAGCATCACCATATTTTTTAAGCGAACAAGCTTTTCTTTGTTTTAATGTTTGTTTGTCACTTATATCAAGTGTATATGGAACAATACCTACTGGAACCCAATTAAAATTATCATTTTCATTAGTTCCCCAATTTGATGCTATTGAATCACCCTCAACATAAGTCTTTAAAAAATCACCGTCTCTATTTACAAAATCATTGTCAATTTCGCTATTAAAAACAAATTTTACACCATAACCAGCCAAACATCTTATATGTGATTCTTGTAAACATTTTTCAGGAGTTTCATTTTTATCAACCTTACACTTTTCACCAGTCCTACTTCCATCATCATTTAAAACAAAAAATGTATAATTATATCCACCGTTATCACTACATTGTATAATCTGATCTTCCATTATTTGTCTTTCGTCTTTGTCAATTCCACTTTCTGGTTTAACACCAATACAATTACCAGTTATACCAAATAAATTTTGTATTTTACATTTTTTTATTATATCTTTACTTAAAGTATTACCAAAGAAAAATCTTGTGCTATCACTATCATAATCAACATTTGATTCTAACTTATTTTTTAAATCTTCTTCTACTGTATCGGCTCTCTTATAATATCTGTATATATAATTATCATTATTGGTAATATTTGCTTTATTTAAAAAGCCATACTCGCCATAATTATCATCAACCCCATAATATTCATGTGGATAATAAAAATTATTTTGTAATGATAAGTTATACTCTTCAGTTCTTGCAAGCATCATAGAAGTTATAGATATAGCAATAGCAGAAACAATTGCGGCAGAAATAACAATTGCACAACATGCTGCCGTCGCAAATAGTGAAAAAGCACAGATTACACAACCAGCAACACCAACAGCAGTACCAATCACCGTACCTAAACCTATGGCTTCAGCAGTAATTAAACCTGCAGACTTACTATCATAATAATAATAATCTGGATAATTAGAAGCTGTGCATCTATAATATGTATAAAAATCTCTAAATACTAAAACATCTCTTCCATGTTGTTCGTATCTAAATCTTGAACCGCCAGTCCCAGATTCAATATACCAACTACCACCATCAGCTTCTTCAAGCGTATCTGAAATTTCATCACCACCAACAGTCAACAATAAACATTTATCTTTATAACTACTATTGGCTCTCTCTCCACAACCGTCAGATGAGTAAATACTTTCTGGATATCTTGAACATACAGAAATACCCATTTGCGCTAAATATGGTTGCTTAAAACCATCTTTAAATGATTGATTATTTATATCAATACCTTTAACAAAAATACTGATATTATTACCTTTAATAACATCGTTCAATATTTCAGTTGATGATTTTATGTAAACACCATCATACTTCGATATATACGAGCTTTCAACAGTTGGTACTTTACATCCCCATAAATTACTATCAAGAACATCCGTAACATCAGCCGGCTCTTTATATATAGCACAACCATATCTACCGACATCATTTTTACCCAGCGAATTTGGACAGATAATATCACAATAATCTTCATCATATATATATATGTTTTTATATATATCTTGACATTTTCTACGACATTCATCATAATAATTATTTTCAATAATCTCAGAACCGTCATTACTTAACTTAAATGGTTTTAATAACTTTGAATTGGGATCGGGTTTTGGCAACACTCTACTATCAGTCAATGGTTTATTTTCATCACAATATTTACGAATAACTGCAAAATCAACTTCTTTAAAAACTGGCTCTTCCTTATTATTAATTTGCATTGCAGTAATATTTAAATAATTATCATATATATCTTTATAAGCATCATCAGTTCTCGTAAATAATGAACAATCAAAATAATTGGTCACCTGTATTTCTGACATATATTGTTTACAATTAAAAACATATTCACTTATGTTATCTTTCAAAAAACAATATTTGTTTTTAAATGCTTCACCATTATCTTCAAAGCAACCATTGTTTCTTTTGCAACCATAATCATAAGCATAAACTTTACAGCCATCAGTTTCATACAAGCATTTATCTATTTTAACTTTGTCTACCCTACTATTACAATCTTTACATGCTTGTGGCATGTTACTATCATTTATGTTATAAGTTTTACTATTATTACTATCTGCTTTATTTTTACAATCATAATAACTTTTTGCATTATTTTTTTGCAAATAATCAATCGCTTCTGAAATTTTAGCATTAGAATCAGTAGACAAAACACCATGCTGTAAATCCCAAGCATCAGCGTTATAATACAAAAATGAATTATCAACATAAGAACAAATATTTGAAAATAAATATTTACTAGTATTTATTGTAGCTCCACTATATTCACCAGATTCTGTATTAACTCCACTTATTTCACTAAACTTTATTTTTCTATAATCAGTTATTTGACGTTGTTTTAAATTTTCAAATGGTTCTTTACCAATATCATTATAATAATTATTATAATTATTATTTAACATTTCAAGATACTTATTGTTATTGTTAGTTCTATCAACCTCATCAGCAATAACATAAGTATTTTCCAAAAAATTACTTCTTTCATGATGCTTATTAACAGAATCAACAGTATTCAAAGGCTTATAATGAGTTCTACAAAATACATTTTTTGAATTAGCATCATATTTTACCAACAAATCAGTAAATACAACCATTCTACCCTTTGCATTACCAATAGCATTTAACTGATCATATGAAAAATCAAAACAAGGTATTACATTTAAATTTAAATAGTCAAAATCTTTATACTCATCCATCTTATTAGTAAATAAAAAACCATTATCACAATATTTTGGCAAATCATCTCTATTAAAATTAATTCCATTTTTCTCCATCTCAAAACCAATATTTGTAATATTGGCATTTGCAACAACTTTTCTTTCGCTATCATTCAAAGAAAAACAATTTTTTAAATAACAATTACTCTTTGTGGAATTTCTGCCACCACCATAACTATAATAGTCCTTAGTTTTACAAGAACAATCATTGCATCGCTTTATTTTATTTTCATCAGAACCTCCATCAAGCTTATCACAACCACCAACATTCGCTTTACACTTATTTATCTTATTATTATCAGTTTCTTGTTCTTTACAATATTCATACTTGCCATCTGCATACTTCAATAGATTATCCTTACTTAAATCCGAACAATAACTCGGCTCTTCTTTTGGGAAATACTTAAAATTATACTTATTATTCAGCCAATAATATTCACTACAATATTTATTTTTACCTTCACCATCCTCACTAACTATTGCACTTAACTCTTCCGGTGTTAAATCTATACAACTTTTCAGATAACAATTTGGTTTTCCTTTATTATCATATTGTAAACCGTTCGTATATTTTAATTTACTTAAATCATCAGTTAAATCAGAACAATAC
This sequence comes from Rickettsiales bacterium, assembly GCA_017620845.1. Lineage (GTDB taxonomy): Bacteria > Pseudomonadota > Alphaproteobacteria > Rickettsiales > UBA1997 > RGIG8782. The sequence goes on from JAGAUJ010000018.1 coordinate 19,374, forward strand.
CCAATATCATAATCAACAGAATTAGAACCAGAACCATTTTTTATAGCCAAACAAAAAGAGTTAACAAAATTATCATTATTAACAAACCACAAATTTTCCTCTCTCACATTTGCTTTACTACTACCATAAAAATTATTTCTTATTGCCACATTATTATTCTTACTTAAATTATTATACAACGGTTCATTTGACTCTTTTGGCAAAAGATATTTACAATTTGGTAAATAACCATTACAAATTTCACTTTTATTTAAACCATTAAGATTTTTTGTATAATAATATATTTTAGTATTTGAATTAAAATTATCAGCAGAACTATTAACATATTTATAATAATATGATGCCTTCATTATTTCTTCATATTTAGCATCACCTTGTTTTATTGTTCCGACATAATCAAAAAACCTCTTATTTTCATCATAACCAGAAAAAATATTCTCAACAAATTTTCTATTATACTTATTGACCGTATTATTAAATACAACATTTACATAACCAGATAGCTCATTTTTTACTTTCAAATCACAAGGATACACTTCAAAATCACAGGTTTTATTTTCACCTTCTTTTACTACATTTTTTTTATATATATAAAATACATTATTATCTTCACCACTTTCATCCAAGTACTTACCATCAATACTAAAATAAATATTTTCTTCATTTTCTTTATACTTATTACAAATATGATTTTGTGGGTAACAAGCTGGCTTAAGATTTTCTCTTTCATTTTCTGTTTTTGTTAAATCTACATTATAAGCAACATTTTGTTTGTCAAAATATTCGCAGTTTTCTATATCATAAGTTTGTGTTTGTTCGTTACCATCAACAATCTTTTTTTCTACAAATTGTGTAGCACAACTATCATTGCCCAATAGTCTATTAGACTCACATTCAAAAGAATCACCATTATTAAAACCACAAGACAAATATCCAGTTTTTATAAAATTTACATCATTTTTTAATACAAGAAACAAAAAACTACTACTGGTTGAATTTGGTAGTTGTATAAAATTATTATATCTTCTATTAAGAGCATCAACAGTAGCTGTGCTAGCATTTACTCTATTTTTATACTCCAAATAATCTTGACTCGCCACCAAATCAACATCAAGGGTATAACAATTAGCATACTCCTTCGCACAAACTACACTAATAGACAAAAACATTAAGATGAGGGATACGATATAAACATTTTTACAACACAAAATGCTTCTTGTAGTAAGACCTTTTATCATAAACTCCCTCACTATTATTCTATTAAAATAATCTATTCGCTTTCAATATCGGCCCATTTAACTGGGTTTCCATCTTTATCGCATATAACTTCTGTACTTTTACATACTTTTGCAGAAACATATTTTAATTTTTTTTCTGTATCATAAAAAACGATAGGTTCTATTTCTTTTCCATTAAAAACCTTTTTTTTAGATTCAGTACCCCTATTCTTTGGGTTGTTCTTAGATCCCATAATTTCACCTAAAAATAATTAATAAATATCTACTAATACATACATTATAATAAATACTTTATAAAAATCAATAATTTATTAAATATAACACACAATATTAATTCAATAAAACAAATTATTGTATTCGCAATATATCAAATAACAAATCATTAACCAACAATCAAACATATTAATTACTCTTCAACAAAAACACATATCAACAAAAAATATTTATACAATCACTTTTAATCTTTACTTTTTAAACTCAGTAATTATAATCTAAACAGTTTAAAACAATAAAAAATATAAATGTTAAAAATACAACATCTAAATCAAGAATTTGAAGTTGAAGAAGGAATAAACGGCTTTCAACTCATCAAAAAAATTATTTCAGACAATGAAATAGCAAAAAAAATAATAGCAATCACAACAGACGGAACAATAAAAGATCTCTCAACAACAATTACAGAAAATTCAACAATAACATTTATATTAAATAATTCAGAAACTGGCTTAGATATAATAAGACACTCAACTGCACACCTTTTAGCCTATGCAGTGCAAGAACTATACGGCAATAAAGTTCAATTTGCCATAGGACCATCAATAGAAAATGGATTCTATTACGATTTTGACATAGATACACCATTTTCAGAAGATGATCTTGAAAAAATAACCTCAAAAATGAACGAATTAATCAAACAAGATGATAAATTTATTAGAGAAGTTTGGGACAAAGACGAAGCAATAAAATATTTTGCAAAAAATAACCAAAACTACAAAGTAGAACTTATAAACGACTTAGATCAAAACGAAAAAATAAGCATTTACAAAGTCGGCAACTTTACAGACCTATGCCGAGGTCCACATATTCCATCTACAAGATATTTAAAAAACTTTAAACTTACAAAAGTTGCAGGTGCTTATTGGAGAGGTAATAGTAATAATAAAATGCTACAAAGAATCTATGGTGTTGCTTTTGAAAGTGCAGAAAAATTAACCGAATACCTAAATTTTATAGAAGAAGCAGAAAGAAGAGATCACAGAAAAATCTGTAAAACAATGGATTTATTACATTTTGAACCAGAATATGCACCAGGTGCACCATTCTATCACCAAAAAGGACTTTATATATATAATAAACTTGTTTCTTATATGAGAAACAAACAAGATGATGCTGATTATATAGAGGTTTCCACACCAAGAGTTATGGACAGAATATTATGGGAAACATCAGGACATTGGGAAAAATATGGCGAACACAACTACTCAGGCCAAACAGAAGACGGTAAACAATTTTGTATAAAACCAATGAACTGCCCAGGAAGTGTTTTAGTTTATAAACAAGGTATAAAATCTTACAGAGATTTACCATTAAAAATGGCAGAATTTGGTAAAGTAAACAGATACGAAGCAAGTGGTGCTTTGTTAGGACTATTAAGAGTTAGAGAATTCACACAAGATGATGCGCACATTTTCTGCACCCCAGAACAAGCAGAAAAACAATGTATAGAATTAACAGAGTTTTTATTAGATATCTATAAAGATTTTGGTTTTGAAGATGTTAAAATAAAGTTATCTACAAGACCAGAAAAAAGAATAGGTTCAGAAGAAGTTTGGGACATTTCCGAAAATGCCTTGGCACAATCTTTAAAAAAATTAAATTTAAGTTATACAATATTTGAAGGTGAAGGTGCTTTTTATGGTCCAAAACTTGAATTTGTATTAAAAGATGCAATTGGAAGAGAATGGCAAGCTGGAACTATACAATTTGATATGAATTTACCAGAAAGGTTTGATATATCTTATATTGGTGAAGATGGACAAAAACATAGACCTATTATGCTACACAGAGCGATTTTTGGCTCTTTGGAAAGATTTTTGGGTATATTAATAGAACATACAGAGGGCAAATTTCCTTTGTGGTTAAGTCCATTGCAAATTGGTATAGCAACAATTACAGAAGAAGTGAAAAATTATGCAGAGTATGTTGAAGACAGATTGAGAAATGAGGGTTTTAGGGTTAAAATTGATGTTTCTAATGAAAAAATAAATTATAAAATTAGGGAAATGTCTTTGGAAAAAATCCCTTATATTTTGACTGTTGGTAAAAAAGAAGAAGCAAGTCATACTTTGAATATAAGAATTTTGGGTAGTCAACAAACTGTGGATATGTCACTTGATGAGTTTATTGATGCGGTAAAAATGAAAATTAAATTAAAAGAAAAAGAGTATAATTTGTAAGTTTTAATTAAACACTGGGTATAAGTATTTAAATGTGTAAATCCCACTAAAAATAATTTTGGTGGGATTTTTTGTTTTTTAAAAACAAATACTTTATATTTATACAAATCATTAATAAACATCTACATTTATAAATTATTATACAAATAAATATTGTAATTATATAAATAAAAAATTAATATTAACATTAATATTAAATAATAATTACAAAATATGTCAAAATTAAACATAGACCAAAAAACTATAAAAGAATTATTTGAAGATAAAAAAGCCGATTTTTTAATTCCAGATTATCAAAGACCTTATGCTTGGGATGAAAATGAATGTGATACTTTATGGAACGATGTGCTATCTTTTGCAATTCCAAACAATAATTATGAAAATTTTGACAATAATGAAGAATATTTTTTAGGTCCAATGGTATTTTTTAAAAATAGCAAGGGACAACAAGAAATTATTGATAGACAACAAAGATTAACAACATTAATGCTTTTATTAAGAGTTTGTTATAAAAAACTTATTAATATGCAAGACACAAATTCAATAAAAACTTGTGAAAATATAGCAAAATGCCTATGGAAAACAGATGAATTTGGCAACCCAGATATGACTAAATTAAAATTAGATTCAGAAGTTGTAAGTGATAATGATAAAAACGAATTTTTAGAATTATTAAAAAATGGTAATATTATTACAGGTAATAAAAGTAAATATACAATAAATTACCAATTTTTTGAAAATAAAATAGATGAATTTATACAAACATATTCTGGTTATTTTCCATATTTAGCAACAAGAATATTAAATAACCTTATATTGCTTCCAATAGAAGCAGAGTCGCAAGATACGGCATTGAGAATATTTTCTACATTAAATGATAGAGGCAAGCCATTATCTGATGCGGATATATTTAAAGCACAACTTTATAAATATTATGTATCTAAAAATGAAAAAGAAGATTTTATTTGTAAATGGAGATTATTGGAAGATAAAATAAATTCAATCTTCTCACCCATAAATGGCGGAACACCAATGGACACATTGTTTACAAATTATATGTATTATGAAAGAGCAAAAGCTGGTCTTAAAAAAAGCACAACAGAGTCTTTAAGGGGATTTTATGAAAAAGATAAATATAAATTATTAAAAAATGACTATATATTTGATAATTTAATTTGTTTAGCAGATTTTTGGAAAGATATAAAAGAAATAAATAAAACAAAATTTAATGAACAAATATGTAAAAAATTATTTATTTTAAAGTATGCGCCAAATGGAATGTGGGAATATTTTGTTTCTGTATATTTTCTCCATAATAAAGACAATTTTAATATGGATGATTTTTATAATTTTTTAAATAAAATGATAGCGTTTATTTGGACTTATGCTATAACAAACCCAGGTGTTAACGCTTTACGAACTCCAATATATAATGAAATGGTTAATATTATTTTAAATAAACCAGTAGAATATAGTGATTATAGATTTAATGTAGAAAAACTAAAAAGTATTTTTAATAACTTTACTTTTTCATACAATCGTCAAATTACAAGATCTATGCTAACTTGGTGGACTTTTTATGATGAGAAACAGACAATACCAGAAGATATAAATACAAAATTTGATATTGAACATATTTTTGCAAAAAATCGTCAAGAAAAGGAAAAGTTACTACAAAATATAGAGAATATTGAATTGCTGGGTAATAAAGTTTTATTAGAAAAACATATTAATATAAGAGCGTCAGACTATCGTTTTGAAGATAAAAAGAGATATTATCTTGGTCAAATCAAAAATAAAGAAAAAACCAATATAATTGAACTTATTGAATTATCCAATACAAAAGACGATTTTATAGAAGATGACATTATAGATAGAAATAATTTAATTATTAATACTTTTATTAAATATTTAAGAAAATGTGGTTTATTATTAAATGAATAATAATAACAACAAACAAGATACTAAATTAATACCATATTAATATTTTAATTTGGCATTAATTAACAACAACACCCAATCTACACAAACAACAATATTACATTAAACAAATTACAATCCATCATAATACATCCATAAAAAACATATCAATGCAACTTATTTTAATACAATTAAAATTATATTTTTAATCTTTCACAAAAATACGGATATACATATAATAAAAAAGATTAAAACAAACAATAATATATAATAAAGTTACAAAGATATGTTTTTTATATACAATATCAATAAATTAACAAAATTAATTAAATTTTAATCTTTTAATTTTTTATATTATATTACTACAGATTATATATAAAAATATACACTACACTACACACAAACATATACTACAAACAAACCAAACTTATCAAAAATACAACATTGAAATTTATAGATTATTTTTCTTAATTTAATATAAAGTTTATTATAATTTTTAATTAATCTAATTTCA
>JAGAUJ010000019.1 GCA_017620845.1 Rickettsiales bacterium
AAATGCAAATGCTAATACTTTACTTTGTATATCTATACCTAATTTATAATTATCTTTTATAGTCCATATTTGACAACCTATATTCATACAATAATTTAATATACTCATTATTTGTAATAGATTTCTTCCTAATCTTGATAATTCACTTGTTATTATAATATCATCTTTCTTTAAATGTTTTAATAATTTACCTAATTTCCTATCTTCTAATTTCTTTGTTGATGATATAGTTTCTTTTATCCATTTGTCTATAATTATATTATTATCTTTACAATATCTATTTATTTCAAATTCTTGATTTTTAACATTTTGTTTATCTGTTGATACTCTAATATAACCATATATCATAATATATTACCTTTTTGATTATTAATAAATAATATTTTAATACTGATTATATTGCAAATAAAGGAACGTTTATTTGCAATGTTATACATATTATTTAAAAAATCAATAATATTTATTAATTTAAATATCTATCAACATTTATTATAATCATATTTTATAATACTTGGAAGTATACAAAAACAATAAAAAACATAACAAAATAATCATATAAATATAACCTATTTTTAACATAAAAAACCTTGCAAATAAACGTTCCTTTATTTGCAATGGTTTTTCATGTCAAAAAAGTGTTGATATATAAGACCATTTGTGGATTTGGGGGGTAATTATTTTTTAATAAAGGTGGCAAAATGGCAATAGATAGAAAAAGTAATAAACAAAACACATATATAGTATTTAATACAGCAAAAAATGGAGGTTTTTATGTCATCTAATGAAAATCTCCACAAAGCAAATATCAATAAAAATGATGAATTCTATACACAATTAGAAGATATCGAAAAAGAAGTATATAAATACAAAGATCAATTAGAAGGTAAAACGATATATTGTAATTGTGACGACCCTGCTTGGTCAAATTTTGTTAGACATTTTATAATGCAATTTAATTATTATAAATTAAAAGGTCTAATAGCAACTGGTTATATAAAAGGAGCTGGGGCATTAAGTGTTGATTTATTTACAACTGGCGGAACATTAAAAACAAGTTATTGCTTAAAAATAAATAAAGTAGATAAAGAATTAGAACAATATATTATTGATAATTCTAATAAATCTATGAGTAACACAGAATTATTTAATTTATTAAAACAAAAAGGTTTTATTACAGAATTAGAAGGTGATGGCGATTTTAGAAGTCAAGAATGTATTTGGTTGTTACATCAAAGTGATATTGTAATAACTAACCCGCCTTTTAGTTTGTTTAGAGAATATATTTCACAACTTATGAGTTTTGATAAAAAGTTTTTGATTATGGGCAATATGAATGCTGTAACTTATAAAGATGTATTTAAACATATTAAAGAAAACAAATTATGGTTAGGATATAATAATAACAAAACCTGTGAATTTGGACTTAGTAAATATTATGAAAAATATACAAGAATTGAAAACGGAATGAAATTTGGTAAAGTACCAAGTATATCTTGGTTCACAAATCTAAAAACAAGCAAACAACTTGAAAAATTAATTTTATACAAAAAATATTATAAAACAGAAGAAGATAAAAATAATCCAAATTATATAAATCCAGAATATCCAAAATATGATAATTATAATGCTATTGAAGTAAGTAGAGTTGCAGATATACCAATTGATTATGATGGTGTTATGGGTGTTCCTATAACATTTTTGGATAAGTATAATCCTGGGCAGTTTGAGATAGAAAAATTTAGAAAAGGTGATGATGATAAAGATTTAGTTTATACATTAAAAGATGAAGAATTGAGAGAGAGAGAGAGAGAGAAGAGTTCAGCCATACTTCAGAATACTCATTCGTTATCGTGGGAACAATGTATGAATTTGACAGTCCAGAATGTCACATTAGAGGAACAGAGTGGACGGGAAAAATTAAAGGTAAATATGTATTCAAACGAATCCTCATTAAACGAGTTTAAAATTGTTGAATTAGGTATAGTTGGAAGTTGTAAGTTTACTTGTAATAAAAAAATGGAAATTTTAAATAAAAATGGAAATGGAACTGGAAAATTTACTTATAATGCAAAAGGAACTTTATATAGACAATACAATCCTAATAAAGATAAAGTGCCAAATTTTAAAAATGTTGAAACTGGAGAATTGTATTCAAGTATTTATGCAAGAATACTAATTAAAAAATATTAACAATAAAAGGAGTTTTACCATGAAAATAGAACTAAAAGAAATTTTAATTAGAGACTTAATTAAAAATTATGAAGATAAAAACGAAAATGGGGTTATTGGGTATAGTGGCAAATTAGATATAAGACCACCATATCAAAGGGAGTTTGTGTATAAAGATAAACAAAGGGAAGCAGTTATTGATACAGTAAAAAAAGGTTTTCCATTAAATAGTATTTATTGGGTAAAAAATGAAGAAGATAAATATGAAGTTTTGGATGGACAGCAAAGAATTATAAGTATTTGTCAATATTGTAACAATGTATTTAGTGTAAATAATATGTATTTTGAAAATTTACCAAGTGATATACAAGAAAAAATATTGAATTATAAATTGATGGTATACGTATGTGAAGGTGAGGATTCTGAAAAATTAGACTGGTTTGAAACTATAAATATAGCAGGAGAAAAATTAACAGATCAAGAATTAAGAAATGCGGTTTATACTGGTCCTTGGTTGTCTGATGCTAAATTACATTTTAGTAAAAGAGAGTGCGTTGTTTATCAAATTGGTGGAAAATATTTAAATGGTAGCGCTATAAGGCAAGAATATCTAGAAAAGAGTTTGTATTGGATAAGTGATGTGAGAAAAAGTAAAATTGAAGACTATATGGCAGAGCATCAACATGATAAAGACGCAGAAGAATTGTGGCAGTATTTTCAAGATGTTATAAATTGGGTTGAAAAAGTTTTTATAGTTTATAGAAAAGAAATGAAAGGCTTGGAGTGGGGTTTATTTTATAATAAACATAAACATAATGTCTATAATAGTAGAGATACGGAAGAGAAAATAAAACAGTTAATGGAAGATGATGAAGTAAGTAATAAAAAAGGTATTTATGAATATATTTTGAGTGAAAATGAAAAACATTTGAATTTAAGGGCTTTTACTGATAACCAAAAAAGAGAGTATTTTGAAAAACATAAAAAACTTGATGAAAATGGTGAATATGTTTGTGTATGTAAGAAATGCGGTAAAAAATTAAAATTAGATCAGTGTCAGGCAGATCATATTGTTCCTTGGTGTAAGGGTGGCAAAACAGATGTGGATAATTTACAATTTTTGTGTCAAAGGTGTAATGGTGAAAAGGGTGGAAAGTAGGTTGTGTTAAAACGATTGTATTAAAACAATAAGAATTTTGAATTATAATAAATGTTTTAAAATATTTGCTTTTTACATAATTATAATATATTATCAATTTAAATAATTATAATTATATTTAAAATATGTCAAAATTTATTATAATAACCTTAATTATATCATTTTTACAATCTTGTTCTTCAAGCATTAATACAACTTATAGTTTAAATAATTTAAGATATGGTATGAGTAAGAATGATGTAATTAACAATATTTTTAAAAGTAAACCAACAGAAAAGAAAATTATAGACAAAGATAAAGAAATATATGTATATTATATACATTCAAGTTTATTTGAATTATTCTTAAACAAAGAAAAATTTCCATACATTGGTTTTTATCCACTTAATAGAACCGGCAGAGAATATTGGTTATTATTTGACAATAAAGAGGGTTTAATTAAATCTGCTTATGCAAAAGAGTGGAATATATTAAAACAAAATAATATATCATTACACACTATGCCATACTAAATATTTTAGTAATAGTAATATTTTCCCACTAATTTATTTATTGACTTTGTATAAAAATTTATTTATAATGAATTCGCCGAACAGATTTAATAAGTCTTATAGGATTTACACAAATTATTAATAATTATAAATACAATGCGACAATACTAATTTTTAAGTTTTTTATTCTTAATAACTAAAAAATTGGGTGCATTATGTTTATAATCAAAAATTTAACATATAAAATTAATCATATTAATACAATATTTGAAAATTTATCATTTACAATAAATGATAATGAAAAAGTTGCAATTATCGGTCAAAATGGTATTGGAAAATCAATTTTATTAAAATTACTAATTGGCGAATTAATACCATACAGTGGTAAAATTATAAATAAAAACAATAATATTGCTTATTTTCCACAAAAATTTAATGACTTAAATTTCAAGACTATTGCCGATGTTTTTAATCTTGAAGATAAAGTAAAAGCATTAATTAATATTGAAAATGGTAATTGTGATATAAAAGATTATGAAATTTTAGATGATAATTGGAACTGTATTGAAACAATAAAGGAAAAACTAAAATTGTTTAATATTAATTTTGATATTTTAAGAAATTTTAATACTTTAAGTGGTGGCGAAAAAGTAAAAGTTATTCTATCAAATATTATTAATAAAAACACAAATTGTTTAATTCTTGATGAACCAACCAATAATATGGATTATGAAACAAAACAAATATTTTATAATTTTATAAAAAATTGGAACAAAACTTTAATTCTTGTTTCACATGATAGAGAACTATTAAACTTAGTAAATAAAATATTTGAATTAAGAAAAATTAATATGTCAAATACACAAATGTTTACTTATGGTGGAAATTTTGATTATTATATGAAACAAAAAGAAATTGAAACATTGGCAACAGAAAAAAATTATAACAATTCTTTAAAACAAATAAAACATACTCAACAAGAATTACAAAAAGAAAAGGAATTAAAAGACAAAAAACGAAAACAAGGAGAAAAAAATTTAATACAAAACAAAAGAACTCCAAAAAATAAGACTGGATTAATTATAATGTCTGCCGAAAGTAAAATTGGGCAAATTACAAGACAATGTAATAATAGAGTAGAAAAAGCAAATAATATTGTTACAGAAGCAAAAAGTAAACTTGAAATTAAACAAGATATTTATTTTAAATTCCAACCAGCAAAATTTGACAACAAAATATTAATTGAAATAAAAGATTTAAATTTTTCTTATGATAAACAAGTTATTTTTAAAAATTTTTCACTTGTAATTTATGGTAATGATAGAATTACAATTAATGGACAAAATGGTTCTGGTAAAAGCACTTTACTAAAAATAATTAATAAGCAGTTAACAGCTTTTACCGGAACAGTTAGGATAAATAATATTAATATTTCTTATTTGGATCAACATTGTGAATTTTTAAATAATAATCAAACAATTTTGGAAAATATACAAAATATTAATTCAAATATTAGTGAAAAAGATTGTAGAGATTTATTGGCTCAATTTTTATTTAGAACTGATGCAGTTTATAAAAAAGTTTGTGATTTGAGTGGTGGGGAAAAATTAAGAGTTGCTCTTGCTTGTATATTATTGAAACAACCAGATTTAATTTTGCTTGATGAACCAACAAATAACATGGATTTAGATAATATTAAAATATTAGAAAATATTTTAAATCAATATCAAGGTGCTTTAGTGGTTGTTTCACATGATGAGGTGTTTAAGAAAAATGTTAAAATTAATGAAATTATAAAATTATAAATGGAGAATGTTATGTATAATGTAAAGACATTAAGTAATTTTCTTATAAATATTTTTCCAGATAAAAAATGAAGGTTGGACTAGTTTTGTTTTTATGATTAGCAAAAATATAGTTAGACTTCTAAAATGTAGTTTATCTTCTTATGAAAAAGAAGTAAAATTAACAAAAACTAAATAAACACATAACATCCATAAAAATATAAGCATTAGTCCAATAAAACTTTATCCCAAATAGCCCATTACTTCTCTGTTCTGTGATAAATAAATAAACACATATATATTCATATATAAATATTAAATATAAAAATTGCTCTTAGTATTATTTCAAACATTATCACAACAACTCCTTATAATTATTAAACACACCACTACTTAATTAAACTATTACAACACAAAAAAAACTGTCCTTAAAAAGCTTGGCAACGACCTAATCTCCCACTCTTAAAAGAGCAGTACCATCGGCGCAACTCACGTTTCACTTGCAAGTTCGGAATGTATTGAGTGGTTCCATGATGCAATAATTACCAAG
>JAGAUJ010000020.1 GCA_017620845.1 Rickettsiales bacterium
CTTTACCAGATATACTTACACCAACACCAACACCATGTTCATGAGTATGGTAAGTATCTTTTAAATCTTCTGCTGTAAGTTGTTCAATATTAATGTTATTTGTATTTGAATCTATAACAGATCCTTTCATGTGTAAGTTTTGTGCATTAAGTTCTAAATTATCTGTTTTTATTCCAGATATCTGTGTTTGTCTGGCAACAGAATCTACTATATGTGTATTAAAACCTACATTGTTTGTTCCAAGTTCTGTATTTTTATAACTTGATGTATATTCATATCTATCTTGAACAGACTCAATAGATAAATTATCTGCTACATCTATATTTATATTTTTTCCCTCTAATTCTGTTCCAATAATTTTGGCATTTTTGGAATTAATGTTTATTTTGTTCGCTTGTATGCTGTTTTGAGTGTGGACTACTCTGTGTAAATCAGTTTCGTGTGTTGATACTGAAGTTTCAACTTGTTGACCAGCATAAAATCCTCCTAATGGAGTTGTTCCTGCTGCAACAGCGGCATTGTTCGCTAATGAAAGAGTGCTTGAAGCTATCGTTTCTGTCGTTGCCAATATACTAAGTTTTATCTCTCTCAATGCTTTTTCTGTGGCATTACCTTCTTTGTATAATTGTTCTATTCTATCATATTCTTTAACAAGTTGTTTAAGTTTTTTAGTATTATCACTTAAACTTGTTGTAGATTCAACAACATCTGTGTAACTATTACCTATTTTATATTTTATTGTTACTTCTTCTGTTTTATGTTTAGTGTTTTCAGTGAGTTCGTGTTTGCTTGGTTCTATGTATACATCTTGTTCTGCTATTAAAGTTATTTCATTGTCTGCACTTATTGTTAAACCTTTTATATTTATGTTTTTGTTTGCTTTTATATTAAAATTATTCACTTTTACAGTATTCTGTATTTCGTGTGCCTCAATTCTTGTTGATTCACTTGAACTTATTTTAGATTGAACGCCACCAGAAAGTTCATTATATTTTGCTTTTAGTTGAAGGTTGGCAACTGTTTTTTTTGTATGTTCTGCATGTTGGATTAATTCGTCTTTATTCACATCAATAATTGTGTTACCGTCACTTTGAATATCAAAATTATTTGCTCTAATATCCATAGATTTTATATTTGTATCACCTTTACTGTTAATATTTATGTTTCCACTGGACTCAATTATTGATACTATTGTTGTTGCTTTATGTTCACCCCCTTTTAGTGTATCTGTTCCAATTACTCTTCTATGTTTCTTGCTGGAATGAGCATCATAAACATCTTGAGAGCTTTCCAAATGTATATCATTTCCATCAATATTTATATTACCAGCAGTTTTTATATTTACAGATCCTATATCTACATTTTGTTGTGCATTAATATTTATATTTCCACCAGTTTCTATTTCAGACATTATGGTTTTTGTTTCGTATGTTTCACCAGTAGATATACTTTTTGCATGCATTCTAACATCAAAACCACTTGAATATTTTTGATGTCTATAACTCATATCGTATGTATTTGTGGCACTTTTTATAGATACATTGTCTGCTTCAATATTTATACTATTTGTCGTATACATATCTGATCCTGATATTTTAATATCTTTATTGGCTCTCATGTTTAAATTATTACTGAGAATGCCAGAATTAAAGTTTTCTGTTTTACCTATATATAAATACTCACCAGGTATGTGAGACAACATCATTCTATTGACTAATTCTTTGGAGCCAATTTCTATATTATCACCATTAAGTTCTATTGTGTTTTTACTTTCTAATAAAGATCCTTTATTAATAAATTTATTAAATGTTAAATAAATATCTCCATTGTCAACAGATATTGTAGATGGTTTTACTTCCCCTGCATTAAATATCATATTTTTTTGTGAACCACTAATATACGATATAGTTAATGCTTCATTATTTATTGTTCCAGTTGATTTAATTATTATATCATCTTTGGCTGAAATAATGCCGCCATGATTGTTTAATGAATTACCAATTTCCATGTAGATAGATCCATTTGTTGAAGATATTTTTCCCATATTTAATATTTCTGCTGTATATATATTTAATTCATTATTTGCTGTTATTTCACTACAAGCTGGATCTATGCGATTTTGTAATTCATCTTGTTTTAATTGTTTAGTGGCATTAATAAAAATATTGTCTGCACCAATAAAAGATGGGATAGAAGAATAAACAAATTGATTTTTGTTAAACGATCTATCTCGTAGTTTTATTTTATTACTACCAACTCCATGTCTACGTTTTTTATCTTTATATGTATTTACATATGTCATAGTTGCATCAAATCCTATTCTATCCGCATCTAATAGATTTGTTGTTATGTTTATATCCTTAACTGCTGTTATATTTGAACTTATATTACTTATATCATTTGATTCTATATTTATGTTACCGTTTGCTTTAATTTCTGCTGGATTAACTTTTAAATTAACTTCCTTAACTCTTTCAACAGATGTTAATGCAGTTTCATATAAAGGAAGTGGATTACCTGTTGGTATTGATTCTTTAACTACATAGTTATTTTTATTAACACCTTTGTCTAAAATTTCTGTTCCTTCATTAATTAGTTCATTGGCTTTAATGTTTATATCTCCATCTTTTGTTTCAATTTTACCTTTTACTAATACTGTTCCTTCACTTGTTATATCTATATCATCAAAATTACTTATAAGATTACCATTTATATTAACACCAGACGCTATTAATGTTATTCTGTTTGTTAATGCTATACCACCTTTATTTACACTAATTGTATTTGCATTTAGTTTGGTTTCATCTACTGTTGAGGCATCAAAATTTACAATGTTTATATCTTTTTTACTATCAAGAGTTAATTTACTTGTATTAATAAAACCTGCTCCATCTACATAAATACCATTTTGGTTAATTATTACTAATTCTGCTTTTGAGCCAGCAATTTCTGTTTTACCAAGTAGTTGTGTTATATTGTTACCTTTTACTTCATTTATTATTACATTTGCTGTATTGCCATTTACTAAATTTGGATTGCTTTTTATTGTTGTATCTAATAATTGAGATTGTGTATCAATATTACTGTTATTTATTACTAATCCATTTTTTAATACATTATAATCTTTGAAGTTGTTTTTACTTACTCCAATATTATCTGGTTTATTTATATTTAATACTGGTGTATTATTGATTGTTTGTATTTGAATATTCGTATCATTTAAATCTGGAATAATTTCAGCAAATGATATATTAAAGATACATATAATACTATAATATACTAAACATAATAATAAGCATAATAAAAAATAATAAGTTTTATTGTGATATTTCTTCCTTAAAAAAGGTATCATACAATCGCCCCTATTGTTGATATCTAATATACTTATAATATATATTTGTTAAAAAAGCAATAAATAAGTAGAAAAAAATAAAAATATTAAATGGTATAAAATGTAATAATATATATCTGTGTAATAAATAAGCATAATAATATGTATGGATGAGTGTAATGCGATTAACATTGCTAAAATAGGGTTTGCGTGATAATATATGATAATACGTATGAAGAGATGAAGAGATGTTTTGTAATGAAAAGGTGGAAATTGGAAGAAATAATTTAAAAAATATATTAATATATATTATGTAAAAATATATAAAATATAAAACTAAGTTAAATTATTCAAATACTCTGCAATTTTTTTTGCTATTTCCACACTTTTTTTCTTAGATATATAAAAAGATGGAGATATTCTCAAAAACTGATTATTATTATCAAGCCTTCTTGCGAAATTATCAAGCCCAACTTTTTCCAAATAAAAACTTGCAGCAGTAACGATTGGCAGACCAAAAGACTGACAATATGAACTAACACTTCTATTAAGAGCATCCAAGTTATTTACTTGTTTTTTCAATTTAATTGCAAAATAAATATTACTATCAAAAGTATTTATCTCATATTTGTTCTTATCTAATAATTTGCTTAACATTGTAGATAAAACTTCACTAATATTTTGAACTTTCAATATATTTTTTGTTGTTAATTTGAAAAATTCTTCTTCACCAAGCCAAGGGTAAATATTTTTTATGGTCGTATTATTTCCAAAATATATTTCTAATTTTTTACATAATTCTAAAATATTATTTTTATCATTAAAACAAACCAAAGAACCAAGCCTATTTATTTCAAGTCCAAAACAATCAAGTTTCATATGACTTCTAACAAAAAATAAAGATATATTATTCTGTTTACAAAAATCAACAAGTTCTTTTATATACGAACTGGAACAATCAATACAAGATGTATCCACAACAATATTTTTTGTTTTTATTTTTTTATAATCTACTGATAAAAACTTTGGCGAAGCAGTGCATATCCATAAAATATCAACTTTTTCACCGTTGTAGTTTTTATATTCTTTAACATTATTTTTATCAAACGCTTCTTCTGCAAAATCATAAGACTCAAAATACGGCAAATTGGAAAATACAATATTTTTACAACCATTGTCTTTTAAGGAAATTAATAGTGTAGATATTGCACCCATACAACTTGCAAAAAACACCCCAGAAGAATAACAAATTTCATTATCTACATTATATAAGAATTTTAACCAATTATTACATATTAATCTTAAATCATGTCTTTGATATGAATAATATATTGATTTATCATTAAAAGGAACTTCTCCAACTTTATCATTATAACTTTCAGAAAAGTTAACATATCTTGTAAAAACATCTATACTTACTTGTTTTTTTAGCATAGATATTTCTCTTTTACTATCTATTTTATTATTTAATACCTTATATATAAATTCTTTTTCCATATTTATCTACAATAACCACCTATAAAAATTTTATCTTCTTCAATTCTAATAAATTGAATACCGCCAACATTATTATCTGTAATAACATTATATGGGAACAATATTTTAAACTCATTTTTTTTAGTAGTATTGTGCCAATATCTTGATATTGTTAAATTTGAACTTCCACAGGCAATATCTTCATTTAAATCATCGTGTGGACAAAATACTCTCGTTTCAAAATCAAAACTATTTTCAACACTTTTAGCAGAAACACAAAGATTTCTAACATCCATTTTATCTTCTGCTAATATTACTGCCAATTTTTCAAAATCAGGTTTTATTGTTCTTAATTTCAATCCATCTTTTAAGATAAAAGTTAAATCATAATATTCTTTTCCACAAATTACACATTCAACATCTTTTTCTTCTAAACCCAACCATTCTCTACATTTTATAATGTCTTCATTATCTTTATAATTTTCAACTATTGAATAATTAAACATATTCATTTGAATCATTACTTTTCCATTATCATCAACTGAAATATTTATTGAATTATCTTCAATTTTTCTTCCATTTAATTCAAATTTAGTTGTATCATAATATAACTTTATTTGACCCATTTTATATTCTCTGTGCAATAAACTTGCTATTGCTAATGCTCCATGACCACACATATACGCTTGTGAACCATCTAAGTTAAAAAACCATACGTTGTATTCATTATGTGATTTATTTTTAATAAAGCAAGCCATCGGAGAGTGTTCTTCTATTGCTATTTGTGACGGTGTATTAATAACTGTGCCATTATTATCTACAATAGAAAATTTTGCTTCTTTAATTTTTATTTGTTCTCCATTTTTATTTTCTTTTTCAAGTTCTGTTATATTTTTAACTATATTTTCATTTTCATCTAAAATAAATATCGTCGCTGGATTACCAATAACACTATAACATATATTTTGTTTATCTTTAATATCAGCAAATGATGTTAAATCGTATTTCTGCATATTTTTTAATCCAATTTGTTAATAAATTATTACACCAATATTAATTTATAAATAATTAATGTAAATAAAATATTTATTTATTTTTAAATTTACCTTTTAAATAATCAATCCACTTTTTTAGCCATGTCATCAATTTTGTATTAACTTTTTCTACAACATCAAACATCTTATCAACATAAAATGTAATATCTTTTTTATTAGTATTATTAATATCAATAATTTTTGAATTAACAACTCTTGTTCTTGATATTATATCACTTAAAATTAACCTATCAGTTATATAATAAATATTAAACCAGAAAAAAAAGAAAAACACCAAAACAATACCAATAGTATAAATATTTGATATCTTTGTCATATTAATCATAAAAATTGTCCCAATATTTTTCATTGGAGCATACAAATGAAAATTTATCAAATACAACATTTGACAAATAACCATAATATATATTAACATAAATGGAAATTGAACCAAAATTGACTTTAACAACATTTTTAGCTTGTTTGGTTTTTCATCATTTTTCATATTAACAACTCGCAACGAAAGTAATTTTTGTCCAACCGTTGAAGAATTCAAAAAAACATAACTTAAAAAATTATATAAAATAGCAAATAAAAATGTTAATAATAAACTATATAAAAAACAATCAAAAACAGAACTATTTACAATAAATCTAATATGTTGATCTTTTATATCACTTACTCCAACAGGTCCAAATAAAGTCTTAAATTCACCTATTGTATTATTTATGGATTCCAAATTTTTCTTTGTAAACACAAGTTTTTGAACACCAAAAGCCACCAATATATTTATAAAAAAATAATCTATAAAAAAACTTAAAACTCTTTTAAAAGCTTTTGCATTATTATTTACTATAACACTTTTATTTTCCATTTTTACTACCAACACATTTATTAATAAAATTATAAACTTCTTTTTTCTTCTACAACCTCATAGCATTCTATTATATCTTTTTCTTTTATATCGTCATAATTTTCAATCGCTATACCACATTCATAATTATTTTTAACTTCCTTAACATCATCTTTAAATCTTTTTAAAGTTTTTATTTTACCATCAAAAATAACTATTCCATCCCTAATTAATTTTACATTTAAATTTCTTCTAATTTCTCCACTTGTAACATAGCAACCAGCAACTTTTCCAGCACCAGTTATTTTAAATACATTTCTAACTTCCGCTTCACCAATAACATTCTCCTTTGTAGTAGGTTGTAATAAACCAGACATAATAGATTTTATTTCATCAACAATATTATAAATTATTGAATAATACCTTATTTCAATACCTTTTTGCTTCGCTAAATCTTTTACTGTATTGGTTGCTCTAACATTAAATGCAACTATAATAGCATTTGATGCGGTTGCTAAACTAATATCAGACTCGCTTATTGAACCTATTGCAGAATGTATTACATCAACACCAACTTCATCAGTATTTAATTTTGACAAACTACCTATTATAGCCTCAGTAGATCCGCTAACATCACACTTTAAGATAATTGGTAATATTTTCCTATTACTGCCTTTTACTTGTTGTAACATACTTTCAGCAGTTTTATTAGACATTTTTAAACCTTTTGATTCTCTTTCTTTTCTTTCTCTATAAGAAACTATATCTCTCGCTTCTTTTTCTGTAGAAACAACATTAAATATTTCACCAGCATTAGGTGTGCTATTTAGGCCCAAAAGTTCAACTGCCATTGATGGTGTAGCCTCTTCTTGATTATTTTTTTTATCATCAATCATTTTTTTAACTCTACCATAACTCGTTCCAACAAGCACTATATCGCCAATTTTTAAAATACCTTTTTGGACTAAAACAGTAGCAACAACACCTCTTTGTGCATCCATTTTACTCTCAATAACCGCACCACTTGCCTTACAATCTATTGGCGCTTTCAAATCTAACATTTCAGCCTGCAATAAAATTGCTTCCATCAATTTATCAAGATTAATTTTATTTTTTGCAGAAACATTTACAAACATTACATCACCACCAAATTCTTCTGCTACAACATCGTGTTGTAATAATTCTTGTTTTACTCTTTCTGGATCAACACCTTCTTTATCAATTTTATTAATTGCAACAATCATAGGCACCTTTGCGGCTTTTGTATGATTTATAGCCTCAATAGTTTGATCTTTAATACCATCATCAGCCGCAACAACCAATATAACTATATCGGTTATATTTGCCCCCCTTATTCTCATTTCAGTAAATGCCTCATGCCCAGGCGTATCAATAAAAGTAATAAACTTACCATCACTAACCTCAACAGTTGAAGCACCTATATGTTGTGTAATTCCACCAGATTCTCCTTCTGCAACCTTTGTTGTTCTTAAAGCGTCCAATAATGAAGTTTTACCATGATCTACATGTCCCATAACTGTTACAACTGGACTTCTTGAAACAAAATTTGTTCCAGCACTTTCTTTTAACACATTTTCTATATCCGAATCAGAAACTCTATTTGGTTTATGTCCAAGTTCCATAACAATCAATTCTGCCGTTTCTGCATCTATCACCTGATTAATTGTTGCTTTTATTCCCATAGTAAATAATTTTTTAACTATGTCTGCTTTTTTTTCATTCATTCTATCTGCTAAATCTGCAACAGAAATAAAATCTGGAATATTAACAGTTTGAATAATTTTTTGTGTATTTTGTTTATTATTTGTAAAAGAATTATTTTTTTTATTTTTTCTTTTTGCCTTATTTAAACTATATTTTAACTCGCCATCATCATCGCTATCCTCATTAAAAATATAAGTATGGATATTTTTTGAATATTTTTCACTTTTATCTTTAAATGAACTTTTCTTGTTTGTTTTATCACTCACATCTTCATCTAAATAATCTTTATCACTTTTATATTTATTGTCTTTTGATTGTTTTTTAAAATTGTTATTATTGTTGTTATTACCTTGATTCTTATTGTTATCATTATTATTACTACTATTTTTATTTGCTAAATTATTTTTATCTGTATTTTTATTATCGGTTTTATTTTCATTTTTATTTTTATCTGTATTTGGTTTAAAATTACTATTATTTTTTTTAGAATTATTATCAGCATTTGCATAATTTTTTACATTACCGTTTACAGATTGATTAGTTTTATTAACATCTTGTTCATTTTTAACAACATTATTTACTTTTTCTTCAACAGTAGTTTTATTATTTTGAACATTTTTCTTTACTTGATTTTCTTTCAATTTTTTTTGTCTTTCTGCCAATAATTCTTTACTACTACTTGACATATTAAAAACATTATCAGCCTTCTTTTTTGTAGAACTTAATGTTAAAACACTTCTTTTTGCATCTTTTTGCATATATATTCTCCAATTTTAATTTTTATTCTTCCATATTATCATTATCTTCTTGTTCTTCTTCATACTCATCATCTTCAAAATATTCAATAGCCCTATTCCTTATTTCTGTTGCTACATCTTCATCAAAACCCTCAATTTTTTGTAAATCTTCAACAGAAGCCTCTGCTATTTCTTCTATACTTGAATAACCATCTGCAACAAGTAACTGTGCTATAACTTCTTCAACATCTAATGCTTCCATAAACAAGTTTGTATTATCATTAAATTCTGTTGCTCTTTTTTCTTTTTCTTCTTCCTCTGTTAATATATTAATTTTTCCACCAATTATTCTTTGAACCAATTTTATGTTTTGTCCACTTCTTCCTATTGCTAAATTGAATTGATCTTGTGGAACAACAACATCAGTAATACCAGTTAAATCATTAACAATAACCTTACTAACATTTGCTGGTGATAACAAATTCGCAGTAAATTCTGCCCTATCCTCTGACCATTCTATAACATCAATTTTTTCGCCCCTTAATTCACTTGAAACTGCTTGTATTTTTGAACCTCTTGGACCAACACATATACCAACAAGATTATTTATATTATCTTTTGAATATACTGCAACTTTTGCTTTTGAACCAGGATCTCTTGCAACGCCTCGTATTTCAATTAAACCATCATATATTTCAACAACCTCTTGTTTCATTAATTCAGCCAAGAAATTATTATCTGTTCTTGATAAAGATATTTGATTATCATTACTTCTAACTACATCAGCAACATACGCTCTAATTCTATCGCCAACCCTAAAATATTCACCTGGAATTAAATTATCATTACTTAATAATGTCTCGTGTCCGTCAACCTCAACAACAATATTTTTTATACCAATCTTCTTTACCGATCCATTAACTATTGTTCCAACTTTGTTAATAAAATCATTAAACTCTTTTTCTTTTTCTGCTTCTCTTATTTTTTTTGTTATTTCAGTTCTTGCTACTTGAACAACCAACCTACTTAAATCAATAGGTGGTAATTCAACCTTTACAGTTCCACCAACTTCAATATTTTCTTGAAATAAAATTTGACCATTTTGTGCTTTTTCTACTGCATCACTTAATGTAATTTGTGTTTTATGATTCATTTCTCTAATTTTATCATCTGCTACAACTTCTAAAATATTATATAAAGTTATGTTACCAGTTTTTTTATCTATTATACATTCAACTTCTAAATCGTGACCATATTTTTTTCTTGCTGCCATTTTTATACCATCTTCCATAGCACTTATTATGCTTTCAACTTGTATACCTTTATCCATTGCCATTCTTTCTGCAACTAATAATAACTCTCTGCTTCCTTTAACTATATCTGCCATATTTTTTATCCTAATTAACATTTATAAAAATACCTATTCGCCGAACGAATAGGTATGAAAATTAATAATAATTAATTGTATGATATTATTTGCTTTTTAAATGTCAAATAAAAAATTTAGTAAAATTATTTTACCACAACATCACTATCTTTTAAATCAACCACAATCTTTTTACCAGTCTTCAACTCACCAGCAATAATCTTATTTGCCAACAAATTTTCAATTTCTCTTTGTATAATTCTTTTTAATGGTCTTGCACCATAAATTGGATCAAAACCCTGCTCTGCAAGCGAATCAATTAATTCTTTACTAAATTCAACATTAAAACCTTTATTTTTAAGTCTATTTTTCAACTTATTCAACTGAATATTAACAATGTTTCCCATATTATCTTTTGTTAACCTATGGAATAATATTATTTCATCAAGTCTATTTATAAATTCAGGCCTAAACATTGTTTTTACTTCGCTCATAACATCATCATAAACACTTTCAACATCAGCATTATCAGGCAAACCAGAAATATATTTTGACCCCAAATTAGAAGTTAATATTATCAAAGTATTTGTAAAATTAACAACTCTACCTTGTGAATCGGTCAATCTTCCATCATCTAAAACTTGTAACAAAATATTAAATACATCAGGGTGCGCCTTTTCTACCTCATCAAATAATATAACCTGATAAGGCCTTCTTCTTACTGCTTCTGTTAAAACTCCACCTTCTTCATAGCCAACATATCCAGGAGGTGCGCCAAGCAATCTCGAAACAGCATGTTTTTCCATATATTCAGACATATCTATTCTCAAAATCGCCCTTTCATCATCAAACATAAACTCTGCCAAAGCCTTTGAAAGTTCAGTTTTTCCAACACCAGTAGGTCCTAAAAATAAAAAACTTCCTATTGGTCTATTTTCATCTTGTAAACCACTTCTACTTCTTCTAACTGCATTACATATTGATTTTACTGCATTTTCTTGCCCCACAACTCTATTTTCTATAAGACTTTCCATTTTTAACAATCTTTCCTTTTCGCCTTCCATCATCTTATTTACTGGAATACCTGTAATTTTAGATATAATACTTGTTATATCTTCTCTATCAACCGCCTCTTTAATTAGTCCACTTTTATATTGTTCTTTTTCCAATTTATCCAATTCTTTTTTTAAATTTGGAATAACACCATAAGATAATTCGCCAGCTTTTGCTAAATTTCCCTGTCTCTGTGCAACTTCAAGATTATATTTTGCATCATCAATTTGGCTTTTTAATTTATTAATTTTATCAAGTTTTTGTTTTCCGGTCATCCAAATACTTGTCAATTCAGCAGATTTATTTTCAAGTTCCTTTAAATCTATATTTATTTTTTCTAATCTTTCTTTTGATGCTACATCATCTTCTTTTTTCAAGGCTTCACTTTCAATTTTCAACTGTATAATTTTTCTATCTATTTCATCCAATTCAACAGGTTTACTATCTACTTCCATTCTTATTTTACTTGACGCCTCATCAATTAAATCAATTGCTTTATCTGGCAAAAATCTATCTGTAATATATCTATTTGATAAAGTTGCAGCAGCAACAAGGGCATCATCTTTAATTTTTATTCCATGGTGCATTTCATATTTTTCTTTTATACCCCTTAAAATTGAGACAGTATCCTCTACACTTGGTTCATAGGCATAAACTGGTTGAAATCTTCTTGCTAACGCCTGATCTTTTTCTATATATTGTTTATATTCATTTAAGGTTGTTGCGCCTATACAATGTAAATCACCTCTTGCTAATGCTGGTTTTAATAAATTAGATGCATCCATTGCACCATCAGTTTTACCAGCCCCAACAAGTAAATGTAATTCATCAATAAATAAAATTATATTACCACCGGCTTTTTCAACTTCATTTAAAAGACTTTTTAGTCTTTCTTCAAATTCGCCTCTATATTTTGCACCTGCAATAAGTCCACCCATATCAAGTGCTAAAATTCTTTTATTTCTTAAACTTTCCGGAACATCTCCATTTATAATTCTTTGTGCCAAACCTTCCACTATCGCAGTTTTACCAACACCAGGTTCTCCAATAATAACTGGGTTGTTTTTTATCCTTCTTGATAAAATTTGCATTGCTCTTCTAATTTCTTCATCTCTACCTATTACTGGATCTAATTTACCAGTTTTTGCAAGTTTTGTTATATCTTTTGTAAATTTATCAAGTGTTTGATAATTGTTTTCTGCATCCTCTGTATTTGCAGTTGCTCCGGCTCTAATTTGATTTATTGCTTCATTTAAAGATTTTAAATCTACTCCACCATTTTTAAAAATATTTGCAACTTCATTATCAATTTCAACTATTGATTGTAAAACTCTTTCAATGGTTATAAATGAATCTTTGTTTTTGTTTGATATTTTTTCAGCATTTGCTAATATTTTTACAACTTCACTTGATAATTTTGGTTCATCATAACCGCTACCACTAACTTGTGGCAATTTGTTAAGTTCTAATTGTATATTGTTAAATATAATTTCGCTATTTCCACCAGCAATATCAATAATTTTGGAAATTAATTTATCACTATCATTAAACATAGCAATAAGTAAGTGTTTTGAAGTAATAAATTGATTATTGTTGTTTATTGCTGTTGTTTGTGCGTTTTGTAATATTTCTCTTAATTTGTTTGTGTATTTTTCTATATTCATAATCCCTCCAAATACTTATATATAACTAATTTAATATATAGTAATTATTTTTGGAAAAACAAGTTAAAAATAAACTTAATCATTTACAAATAATATTTCACTTTTATAATAATTTTAGCTCAACACAAAAACAAAACAAATGAAAAAAAACGAAGTCTTAATAGTTATTGCTTGTCAGGAAGAAAGTAATAATTTAATAGAAAAATTAGGAGTAGAAATAGTTTATACAGGAATTGGCAAAATTAATGCAACATATCACTTAACAAAAACATTAACACAAAAAAAACTTGAAAACAAATTACCAAAATATGTAATAAATATTGGAAGTTGCGGAAGTAGAAAATTCAAAAAAGGTCAATTGGTTGCTTGCAATCAATTTATACAAAGAGATATAGACTGTGGAAAATTAGGAATAACACCAAGAGAAGAAGAATTATATATAATAGAACACAAAAAATTTATAAATGATTTAGAGTATGGAGTTTGCGGAACTGGTGATAATTTTGCAACAAAACCTTGTGAAATACAAGAAGTAGATTTATGCGAAATGGAGGGTTATGCCTTGGCAAAAGTATGTAAATTAGAAAATATTGATTTTATATCAATAAAATATATAACTGATGGACTTGATGAAGATGGACATAATGATTGGGATAATAATGTTTTAGACTCAGCAACAAGTTTTTATAATTATTTAAACAATATATTAGAATAATGCTTACAAAACTCATATCTTTTTTGCTTGTATATATCTTAACTGTATTAAACTTTTTAGTATTTTTAAGTCCATTAACTTTTTTATTTATTAGTAAATATTTTTTAAATATAACAGAAGGAAGCCAACATATACAAACTATATTTTTATTAATAATTTCAGCAATAAATGTAATAACAATTATTTTGTTATGTTTTGATTTCCTGTTTTCTTATAGTGTTAGAAAATTAACAAAAAATACCGTTAGATATGATAAAAATGATAATTATAAAATATTAGATAAAATATTTAATACCGTTAAAGATAAATATAATACAAAAAATGTAGAGTTATATATTTCAAATGATGATGCCGTAAATGCTTATGCAGTTGGAAGTTTAAGGCGAAAGGTTATAATTTTAACAACTGGAATATTAAATTTTTATGCTTCTAAAATTGAAGATAAAAATAAATTGTTATTAAGTATAAAGGGTATAATGGCACACGAAATGTCACATTTGATTAATAATGATTATTTCACTGGTTTGCTATTGTTAGTAAATGAAAGAGCGGTAAAATTTGTTTCACATTTTGTTTTTATATTTTTTAATGTATTTATTAAGTTGTGTAGTTTAATTCCATTTGTTGGTAGATATATGGTTAGTTTTATAGTAAATATATATAATATTTTTGATTTTATTATCTCATTTTTTTATAAATATATTTTACTAAAAGTATATAATTTTATTAAGTTACAATTAAGTAGAAATATTGAATATAGAGCAGATAAACAGGCAAGTATGGTTGTTGGCGGAATAAATATGGCAGAAACTTTAAATTTACTTGGCGGAAAAGGTTATATATCTATTTTTTCTACTCATCCACTCACAAAACATAGGGTAAAAAATGTTGAAAATGTTGAAATTAGTGAAAAGACTATAAAGCCTGTGTTTTTATCAAGAGAAATGTTTGTTATAACTTTAATTATTTTATTGTGTTTATGTTATTTTCCATATAAAATGGCAAATATTGAAGCATTAATAAGAGATTATAATGAAATTGTTATATTTTTTCAAAATAAATATATGCTGATAAATAGTTGGATTAATAGATTTTTAGAAAAATAGTTTTTTATTTTAAAAAAATATTAAAAAAACTCTTGTTATTTTTATAAAAGTATCTATTATAATAAAGATATTGCAAAAGCAGTATATTTTTTATTAATAATTTATGTGAGAGTATATTATGACAGAAGTTATAAAAATAGATGGTAACATAAGAGAAGAAATCGGAACAACTTCAACAAGAAGATTGAGAAGAGAAAATAGATTACCAGCAGTTATTTATGGAGAAAACAATAAAGATAATATCTTTATTGATATTGATATAAAAGAATTTGAAAAACACTATTACAAAGGTGGTGTTGAAACTAAAATATTTGAAATAAAAACAGATAAAGAAACATTTGAAGTTGTTTGTTATCAAATAGATTTAGATCCAGTTTCTGATAGACCAAGACATATAGATTTTATGTCTGTAAAAGGTAAAAAAGAAATAAAAACAATTGTTCCAATAAACTATATAAATAGAGATAAGGCAATTGGTATTAAAAGCGGTGGTTATGTAAATGTTTTGGTTAGAAAATTACAAGTAATTTGCGATCCAAAAAATATTCCAAGTTCAATTGATGTTGAATGTTCTAAATTAAGATTAAAACAATCTGTTAAAATATCTAATTTACAATTACCAGAAGGTGTTAAACCAGTATCTAAAAAAGATTTATTATTAGTTAGAGTAATAGGTAGAGGTAAAGATACAAGTGTAGAAGCTGGTGCGGAAGCAAATACAGAAGCAACAACTGCTAAAAAATAATAAAATATTTATTTCCAAACATAACCCATCAATAAATTGATGGGTTTTTTGTATATTTATAATTATCAAAATATTAATTAATATATAAAATAATTGTAAAAAATATTAATACATATTTAACTGTTTTTGATATATTATAAACACTGATTTATTTATATAATTCAATATCAAATAACTTTTCACTAAAATATTCACTATATTCTGGAAACTCTGTTTGTAAAAAATAACTACATATAAAATTATATAATAATTATTGATATTATAAAAAAACATATTATTATAAACGTTATTTTATTATTTTAAAGGAGAAAATATGACATATGATTTATTTAGCGCCAGCAAAAATGACAATGTAGAGGAAGTTCGCCGATTAGTTGAATTGGGCGCAAATATTAATGAATTAGGCGCAGAACTTTATAGTTTACTACATTATACTGCTGAATGTGGTTATATAAAAACAACTAAATACTTAGTTGAAGAGCAAAATATGAATATTAATAAAATAAACAAATATTCTCATACTCCATTATATTGTGCTACTGAAAGTGGCCAAACAGAAACTGTTGCATTTTTAGCCAGTAAAAATGCTTTATTTGAAAAAGAAATGCTTGATAATTTTTGTAAGAAAAAAAATCAACAAATACAACGCACTGAATCCCAAGAAGAAAAATTAAAATTAAAATCAGAAATAGAATTAATAAAAAACTTATTTAAGCAAAAAACTATAGAGAACTTATTTAACATTAAATATAATTTAGACAGTGCTTTTGACTTACAAAAACAACAAGTTAAAAAATAATATAAAGAAAATATATTTATTTATATAATTCAATATCAAATAACTTTTCACTAAAATATTCACCATACTCTGGAAACTCTGTTTTTAAGGAATTTAAAAATACAACCAATTTTTTCCTTATTTTTTGTCTTCCAAAATATGAAACATAATCAAATAATGGTATCAAATTTGCACTTCCAAAACCATCAACCATATAAATTTGCAACCTTCCACCATCAATTTCTTTTACTAAAAAATTTTTTGAATGTGGCGCCCTAATTTGTATATTGTTTTTTAATAAATTCGTCCACAAATTACTTATTGCAAGCAATAATTTATTATTTACACCATTTTGTATTATATATTCATCGATAGTTTGCAACATAGAATTGTCTTCATTTTGTAGATATTCAACTATTATTCCAACACCAAAATTAGTTCTACAAATACCATAAAATTTTGGTATATTTTCATATATATCCTTATTTTTATTAATTTTATAAAACTTTAAATCTCTATAATTTTCATCATAACTTTTAAGAAATGGTTTAAATAAATATTTAACAATACTTTTTTTCTTTTGTTCACCTTTTCTTCTTAACAAAGTCTCTCTTAATGAAACCTTTATACACTTATTATCCCCATACAAAAATACATGTCTACAATTTCCATTTGCAATAGCCTCCTCCATTTTAAGATCAATATATCTCACAATGCAACCTTAAATACATTAATAAAATAAATTAACCTCTTTTATAAAAAACAAAATCTATCTAATAGCCTTCAATAGACCAAAAGTATTTACCATTACGTAAAAACCATTCATAAGCGCTATAGAACCACTACCTCTATATATTGCTGAAATTAAACCAGTCACAGCATTTATAAAATATAAACTATACACAATTAAAAAATTTGTATTAGGTGAACTAATAGCTAAATATACTGATACAACCATAGCTGTTATTAATGCAATTACTTCATCTATTATAATAAGTGGTTTTTCTTTAAAATTATTATATAATGTCTTAAAAATATTTGTCATGATATATATTATTAATAAATACAAATCAATACTACAAACTAATAATTTAATAATCAATAATTTTGTCTTTATGTATAATAATAAATTCTTGCTTTATTAATTTGTTATTATTATTTTATATATAACAATTAATAATACAATCAAACAAATGTTAAATAAAGGTTTTTTATATGCCACATCAACAGCAATAATGTTTGCTACAATGGGTATTTTTACAAAATTTGCTTATAACTATGATGCAGTAAATGCTAATACTTTATTTTTTAGCTCATCACTAATAAGTTGTTTATTTTTTTTAGTTATATTATTAATAAAATACAAAAATTTTTCTTTTTTAAAAATTAATAAAAAAGACCTAATTTTATCTTTACTGTCTGGTGGATTATTTGGTTTATTTTTGGCAAACTTATCAGTATTAAAAGCCTTGCAGTATGTTGATGTTAGTATACAAAAAATTATAACATATTCAAATCCACTTTTTATAGCACTTATAAATTTATTTATATTTAAAGATAAATTAACCAAACAAAGTATTACTACAATGCTACTAATGATTATTGGTTTATTTTTAGTAGTTGGTAAATTAAATCTCAATGGTTCAAATATAATAACCGGCATTATTTTTGCCATATTATCTTCATTATTTGTTGCTGTATATTCAGTATCAAGTGAAAGAAGTAACTCAACAATAGATTATATGCAATATTGGTTTTTTGCTTTTCTTGGTTCCTTTATATATGCAAGTATTTATATGTTGTTTATTGGTGAATTGTCAACTGTTTCTGGTCTATTTATATTTGATATAAAATTAATAACTTTATTATTATGTATTGCAGTAATTAATTTTGCATTACCATACATAACATTTTATAAGGCTATTGCAACAATAGGAGCGGAAAAAACTGGAATAATATTAACAATGGCACCAGTATTATCAATTTTCCTTAGTGTTGTTTTGCTTAATGAGAAACTTACCATGTTACAGATTCTCGGTGCTGGTTTAATACTACTTGCATCAATATTATCTGGGAAAGAATAAATAAGTTTTAAAAATAAATTAATTAAAAATACTTAAAATTATACTTAATGTAACCAAATTAACTATTGGCAAAACTACCTTTTCAAAAGGAAAATGCGGTTTGCCATTTTTATTTTTCATATAATAATACAATTTAGAACTAAAAAACAAAACTACACTTCCAGCAATTACTGAAAATAAAAATTCATCAATAAACAATATTGTTTTTGAATTAAACACTAACTGCGGAGTTTTTCCAATATATAAAGGTATTATCATGCAATAATCAAGCACATAAATAGCCAAATTCAAGAATATATTATTTATATTTTTTTTCTTCAAAAGCAACACAATTCCACTACTCATTGCCAATAATAAAGCGCCCACCCAAACACCAACAACGCAATCTTCAACGCCTAAAAATCTTGATATACTTAATCCAGATACTATAACAACAGCACAAACTGGACAAGCAACAGGGTTTGCAAAAACTTTTTTTATTCCAAAAATAAAAATCAACAATAATGCTAAAATATTCATAATAGTTTTAAAAATTATAATTAATATACATATTAAAATTATAATAT
This sequence comes from Rickettsiales bacterium, assembly GCA_017620845.1. Taxonomy (GTDB): domain Bacteria; phylum Pseudomonadota; class Alphaproteobacteria; order Rickettsiales; family UBA1997; genus RGIG8782. The sequence goes on from JAGAUJ010000020.1 coordinate 19,234, forward strand.
AAAAAAATGTCAAGTTTATTATTTAATAAAATAATTACAAAATATTTAATTGATTTTAAAAAACTATTTAATATGATTCAATCAACTTAATAATAACTTTATATTAATATGAGTAATGAAACAGGAAAAAGTTTAGTATCAATACTAGCATTAAATGTAAAAGGACAATTAGGAAGAATGACAACATTTTTTAGCGAACACAATTTAAATATTTTAAGACTTGTATTATCAGCAGCAGACAAGGATGACAAAATACATAGAACAATTGCTTATTTAGAAGGCGACAGAAATTATGTAAATGCCATGTGCAAAGAACTTGAAAAAGTAGAAAATGTTATAAAAGTTGTAAATTTCCAAACAAATGATGAATATGTAGAAAAAGAAATGTGCTTAATTAAAATATCATCTTACAACAACAAAATAGATAAAATTATGAATTTAGTTAGAAACTACGAAGGTCAGACGATTGTATCAAAAGAAAAAATAACAGTTTTTAAAGTTGAAGGTATGGAAGATGAAGTAAATGATTTTGTAAATAAATTAACCGATATTACAAAAGAAGTAGAAATTTCCAGAAGTGGAATGGTTGCAATGGCTTTAAATGATAAAATAGATGTCTTGTAATAATAAAAAAATTGCTTTTATAAACAAAAGCAATAAAGATATTAGATTTAATTTTGATTATAAAGAGCTTAAAGATAAAAATATTGATATAAAAAATATAAATAAAAATGATATTTTAAAAGATTATGATTTTATATTAATTTATGACAAAAAATTAACAAAACATAAAAATGAATAATATAGAAGTAATAACATTTGGTTGTAGGTTAAATTCATATGAAAGTGAAGTTATCAAAAAAATACTTATTGATAATAATATTTATATTGATAATAAAGACATTATAATATTTAATAGTTGTGCCGTTACAAAAGAAGCAGAAAGACAATTAAGACAAAATATAAGAAAAATTAAAAAAGAAAAACAAAACGCTGTTATTGGTGTTGTTGGTTGTGCCATTCAAGTAAATAAAGACACTTATATAAATATGCCAGAAGTTGATTTTATTATTGGAAATAATAAAAAACTTGAACTTGCAAGTTATACAAACTTAAAAAATAATAATATTATTATGGAAGATGTTTTTAAAAATAATAGATTTTCTACTGAATTAATTACCGGTTTTGAAAACAAAGCAAGAGCCTTTATACAAATACAAAATGGTTGCGATAATCAGTGCACTTTTTGTTTAACAAGATTAGCAAGAGGTTATAGCGTTTCTACCCCATCAAAACAAATTATAGAACAAATCAAAAAATTAATAGATAATAATTATAAAGAAATTGTTTTAACTGGAATTGATATTACAGATTATGGCAAAAGGCTTGATGAAGATGTAAATTTAGGTAAATTAATTAAAAAAATCTTAAAAGAAACACAAGTTGAAAGATTAAGAATTTCATCTTTAGATATTGCTGATTTAAATGAAGATTTAGATGAGGTTTTAAAATATGAAAAAAGACTAATGCCGCACATTCATTTAAGTTTACAATCTGGTGATAATACAATTTTAAAAAGAATGTTAAGAAGACATACAAGAGAGCAAGTTCTTGAAAAATGTTACAATATTTTAGAAGTTAGACCAGAAGTTGTTATTGGTGCAGATTTAATTGCTGGATTTCCTACTGAAACCGATGAAATGCATCAAAATTCTATAAAAATAATACAAGAGTTACCTATAACTTATGGACATATTTTTCCATATTCCGAAAGACCTGAAACAAAAGCATCACTAATGCCACAAGTTGTAAAATATGTAAGAAAACAAAGAGCAAAAGAATTAAGAGAAGAGTGCGATAAATATTTAAAAATTTTAAAAAATAAATTAAAAGGAACAAAACAAAAAGTTTTAATTGAGGGGAATGGTATGGGCAGATTGGAAAATTATTTGCAAGTGAAGATTGATGACAAGTTTAGTAATTGTGTTGGACAAATTGTAGAAACTATGTTATAAAATGTATTTTCAATTATACAAACAATATATTAACTTATTTATATATACAATGAGTTTGTAATTTTTTTAATTAAGATATCAAAGATAATTATAACCAACAAAATACCAAAATATTTTTAACTTTCGGTAATACACAACATATATTAAAACAATATCTATCTAAAACTATAAAAACCAATAGTCGACCAATTAGGTCGACTATCGCTATAAAGGAGGCAGTATAATTTTAATATATATAATTTTAAATTGCAACTAAAAAAATAAATAAATTTACAACCAGTAAATTAAAACTATAAATATATATAATATTAATATACATTAATAATGTTTACCCATATCGTTTACATAATAATTATACATTTTAGTGATTATGTTTAGATGATAATGATTTTATCTTTTTAATTTAATGTGTTAACTAACTATAAAATATTAAGAAAATTATTGTTTAATTTTTGAGTATAAATTTATATAAATTCAATGAAATTACATATTTCCTTTTAAAATAGCATCCAATTCAACATAATTTATCTTTCCAGTCCCAAGAAGCGGTATATCTTCCATAAAACGAACCTCTCTTGGAATTGATAATTCGCTCAAACCCTCTTTTTTAAAAAACTCAACAATTTCATTAATATTAGCATCTTTTTTAGATGTTATTATAATTAACTTTTCACCTTTTTTCTCATCTTTTTCAGTTATTATAGCATTAACAAAATCCTTCCAAACTTTATTAACCTCACTTTCAACCATTGTCATTGAAATCATTTCTCCAGCAATTTTAGCGAATCTTTTAACTCTTCCAATTATTGTAATATAACCATCTTCATCAATCTCAACAATATCGCCTGTATCATACTTACCATTTTCCAAATATTGTATTTTTCCATCTGTCGTTGGCAAAATATAGCCCAACATAACATTGTCCCCATAAACAATTAACTTTCCACCATTCTCAATATTTTCTACTTTTTCAATTTCACAATGTAGACCTGGAACCATTCTACCAACAGATTTTTCTTTACTCTTCATTGGACTATTAAAAGATATTATCGGCGCCGTTTCAGTTGCTCCATAACCTTCAAAAATCCTTACTCCAAATTTTGTCATCCAAACTTGCCTATTTGTTTCTGTTAATTTTTCTCCACCAATAGCAACAAATTTTAAACTATAAAAATCATATGGATTCGCGTTTTTAGCATACCTTTCCAAAAATGTATTTGTTCCAAACATTATAGTTGAATTTGTCCTATAAATCAATTCTGGAATAATCTTATAATGTAACGGTGATGGATATAAAAACACCCTTGAACCACTGGCCATAGATATTAAAGTTGCAGCCATACCAAAACTATGGAACACTGGCAATGCTACAAAAACCTTATCTCTTGGTTCAAATAAAATTGATGTTGATAATTGTATTCTATTTGCATTCATATTTTTATGACTTAAAGCAACACCTTTTGGTTCGCCTTCCGATCCTGATGTAAATAACACAAGTGCTGGATTTTTATAGTCTAACTTATTTTTATTTAAATGTTTATAAAAATAATATGGTGCAAAATTATAAACTATTGCTCTTAATTTATCAAATAAACCTATTTTACTAACTTCATCTTCTAAAAATATAACTTTTACATTATTATTTTTTAAAGAATCTATAACTTTTTCTAATTTTGCCTTTTCTACAAATACTTTTGATGTAAATACATATCTTAATTTTGTTGTTTTACAAGCAGATGTTATATTTTTAACACCAGCAGAAAAATTTAACATTACTGGAATTCTATTTCTTAATTGCAACCCCCAAAATAACACTATACAAGCACTAGCATTTGGCAACAATAAACCAATATATTCTTGATTATTTGTAAATTTTGCCACATAATTTCCTAAAACAAAAGATTTCAACAGCATGCCATTATATGTTAATGGTCTAAAATTAATATCTTCAAGTATTATATGCCTTCCACCAAATTTTCTTTTTGCTTTAAAAAAAGCATCAACTAATGTTTCATTAGAATTCTCAGAATTATAAAACAATTCAATCATTAAATTATACAATTTATTTCCCGCTTCAACTCTTTTTTGTTTTGCTGTCAAATTATTATCAATTTCTATTGTTTTAGGTGGTAAAATAGTTAATGTTATTTCCGGAAAAAGTTTTCTATCTACTCTTCTTCTTAATCTTGAAAAAATACTATATTGCGCCCCATCAATTCTTATTGGTAATATTTCTGCACCAGTCTTTTCAGCGATCATTGCTGGGCCCTCATAAATTTTCATCATAGCGCCAGTTGTTGTAATTCTTCCCTCTGGAAAAATCATTATTCTTTTACCCGCTTTTACTAAATTTATTAAACTTTTTATTCCCATTGGACTTCTTGAATCAATTGGATAAGTATTTGCCATTTTCATAAATGGTTTCATCCACCATTTTTTAGATATTAATACTTCCACTGCAAAACTTAAATTTTCTTCAACAAATAAAGTTATCAATACAACATCCAAAAAAGACTGATGATTTGCAACTATAATTGCTCTTTTGTCTCCAAGTTTTTCATAATTGTCAAGTCCATTAACTTTTACATTAAATAAAAATGATATTATCCATTTTGCAAATAATAAAAGAAATTGTTTTGGTAATATACTTATTATATAACACCCAACAATTAAATTACTTGTTGCCATAAATAAAAATGTATCTATTAAATCTATTTTAGATAAACTATAAAATACAATAACTGATGATATTAAACTTATACAACTTAATAATTCAATTGTAGAAAATATTTGTGTTCTGTTAATATTTTTTGTATATTTTTGAACAAATGAATATAGTGGAATAATGTAAATACTTAAAAATGTTGATATAATAAATAAACAAAACATAACAAATAAATTGTTTCCGTTTGTAAAAAAATATTTTACACTATTAACATTTAACATATCGTAATTAAAACTACTTAAATAAATTAAAAATGTAAAAAATGTTATAATTAATGCTGATAATGGTATGAAAGCGGTATTAATTTTTCTTTTACATACTGTATTACAAATATTACAACCAAAAATTGAACCTAATAAAAAAATACCAATAAGAGATATGGCAATTAACCAATTATTATTTATGGCCCTATATGATAAAGTTAGTAATTGATTTATAAACATTATATAAACAAACCAAAACCAAGCAATACCAAAACCAGCAAAAAATATATATTTTCTTCTTTTTAATAGATTAAAATTTTTAATTGTATTTGATATAAAATTATAATTTATTATAATATCTTTTTCAATTTTATTTGTGTATTTTAATTTTGTGCTATAACCATAAGTAAATCTTGCTATTATAATAGTTAAAATAGAACCTATATAAATTGACATATTTAACTTCAAACAAATATAACTTATGACCAATGCAATTAATATTGAAACTGTATTTGATAACATAAAAATACTATTGTAATATAAATAGTTTTTTTTATCACTTATTTCTGGAATATGAGAATATTTTATTATGTTAAATAAACAACCAGTAGAACCAATTAAAAATGCCATTAAACATAATATATACCAGCTTTTTAGTAAAATTCCAATAAATACAATAGTATAAATTATAAAATCAATTTTCTTAATTTGTTTTATTAAATAGTTTTTGTTGTATTTTTTGGCTATTTTCCCAAAAATGCCAGAAAATAAAATTGTTGGAGAATATAGTAGAATCATAGTTGTTAAAACTATTGACTGTAAGTCTGTGTTTGTGTACTTTTTGCTGTAATATACTGCAAGTATTGTGATTATGCTTCTTAATATGTTTTCGTTTAAAAGACTTAAAAATTGTGTAAAAATAAATGCTGTATTTTTCTTTATTTTGTTTAACATTTGTGATAAAAACATTGTGTTGTTTATATTGTAAATTGTGTGTTAATTATTTTCAATAATAATTTATAATATTTGTGAATTTTTGTGTGGATAATTGAAATAAGTTTAGTTAACTTTTTATAAAATCAAATTACTATCAATGATAGTTTGTTATTAATATTTTTTAATTCTAAACAAAATGATTACTATGTTAAAAATATTAAGATTAGTTAAGTAATTTTAACAAAATAATCAATAAAAAAAATATAAATAATTTAACTAAATAATATAACTTGAAAAAATAAAATGTTTGTATATATTTATATATAATTAGTGTCACTATTAATAATAAATATGAGCGAATTTTACAATAAAATTGAAGATTTTTCTAATAATGCCATAACAAATATAAAAAATAATTGTTTTAATGAGGAAGCAGTAAAAATGTATTTAGTTTTACCATTTTTACAAAATATTTTGGGTTATGATACTTATAATCCAAATGAAGTAAGACCAGAATTTAGTGCTGATTTTAAAGATAAACAAAAAAATCGTGTTGACTATGTTATATTATCAAATGATAAACCAATAATTGCTATTGAGTGTAAAGCAATAAATGAAAATCTATCAAAGCATGTGGGACAATTAAGAAATTATTTTACTCCATCAGGAGTCCAAGTTGGTATTTTGACAAACGGTATTTGTTGGCAATTTTATACAGATACTAAAAATATAAATATAATGGATGATGAACCATTTTTTACTTTAAATTTTGAAAACATAGAAACCAACAAAACACTCAAAGAACAAGATTTAAAAATTTTACAAAACTTACATAAACAAAATTATAATATAAATGATATAAAAAATCAAATTACAAACAAAATATTATTAAAAAAATTAATACAAGAAATAAAAAACTGTTCAAATGGAAGCAGCGATTTTGTCAGATTTATTTTAAGTAAAATTAATATAGGTTCTTCAATTACTCAAAAAAAAATTGATGAGTATAAAGAAATAGTAATTTTGGCTTTTAAGCAATTTATTAACAATCAAACCAATAGTGTTAATACAAATACAGAAAATACTATTTGTAAAATAAGTAATACCACCATAATAAAAGAAGATAACAACACCAATAACATAACACAAAAATCTACTACTACTAAAAAAAATTATTTCTCTTTTTATAAAAAAGGCATTAAAAATGGTGATAAAATAACATTTATAAGTGATAAAGGTATTACAGCAACCGTTGTTAATGAAAAAGAAGTTGAATATCAAGGTAAAATATGGAAATTATCTCCATTAGTTTATGAAATATATAAAAACAAAAATCAACTTAATTCAAGTGGTGCTTATCATGGTGGCGCTTATTTTGAATTTAATGGCATAAAATTAACTGATTTACCAGATATAAAAGAATAATTTTATTAAAAGATTGCATATTTATTTTTTATAACTTATTGCTATACAATTAATAATTATTAATATAAACACACAGGTTACTATCGGTTATTTTTATAACCAAGCACAGATTTACAAAATAATACAATACAGAAACCAGCAACCATACAGCCAAAACTACAATAACAATATAAATCCAGATCAAGCAAACAACAACTCACGCATACGGATTTTCAATGCCCAACAGACCGAGAATTTCAACTTCCAAATGCTCCATTTTTTCTGCATCTTCATCTTTTATATGATCAAAACCAAACAAATGCAAAATACTATGAACTATTAAATGTGTTAAATGATTTTTAAAAGTTTTATTTTGTTCTAAACTTTCTTTAACTATTGTTTCATAAGACAAAATAACATCCCCAATAGGCAAATAATCTTCATATTTTAGCACATTTAAAAATTCATTTTCATACATAGGGAATGATAAAACATTTGTTGCTTTATCACAATTTCTAAATTGTCTATTTACTTTTTGTATTTCTTTATCATTAGTAAAAGTTATTGACAACTCAATTGTTTTCTTTTTTGAAATTTTATACTTTAAAACCCTAATAACAGCATCAAAAATATTTGTAACATAACTATTTATCTCTATTTGTTGTAAAAAACTATCCCAAGATTTACTTTTAATTGTATAATTTAATTCTAACATTATTTTATAATATTTTTAACAAATAAATAAAATAAATCTACCATCTTACAACCACACTTCCCCAAGTAAGACCAGCACCCAAAGCCTCCAAAACTATAATATTTCCATCTTTAAGTTTATTGTTTTTTACTGCATAATCCAAAGCCAAAGGCACAGATGCACTTGATGTATTACCATGCATCGCAACAGTGCTTATAACCCTATCATCTTCTATATCAAGTTTTTTACCAACTCCACTAATAATTCTTTGATTTGCCTGATGTGGAATTAAAAAACTTACATCATTCGTAGTTAAGTTTGCCTTATGTAATGTTTCTAAAACGCAGTCACTCATTTTAGTAACTGCAACCTTAAACACTTCTTTGCCTTGCATTTCTATAAAACCAGACTTTTGATTATAAGAAACACCACTATTCGTATTTAAAATATCAAAACTATTTCCGTTTCCATCAGCATGTATACTTGTCGCTAAAATGCCACTATTTTTATTTTCCGTTGCTTGCAAAATTACACAACCAGCACCATCACCAAACAATACACAAGTATTTCTATCTTCCCAATTTGTAATTCTTGAAAGTGTTTCTGCACCAACAACAAGTGCAGTTTTAACTTTACCAGATTTAATTAAAGAATCTGCAACATCCAATGCATATATAAAACCACAACACACTGCCTGAATATCAAAAGCAACACAGTTATTATTAATTTCTAACTTTTTTTGTAAAATTGTAGCACAAGATGGAAAAGTTCTATCTGGTGTGGTAGTTGCAAAAACTATTGCATCAATACTATTTTTATCAATACCGTAATTATTTATAGCACTAATGCTTGCTTGTAAGGCCAAATCAGTTGTTACCTCATCTTCACTTGCTATATGTCTTTCTTTAATACCAGTTCTTTCAGTAATCCACTCATCACTTGTATCAACAATACTTGCCATATAATTGTTATCATATATTTTTTTTGGAAGATAACTGCCTGTTGAAATAATTTTAGAATTAAACATTTTATTCACCTGTATTTTCAATTTCTGACAATAAACCAATAATTTTATTATTAATATCGCCATTTATTAATTTAATCGTATTCTCAATAGCACAACAAAAAGATTTAGCATTAGAATTACCATGTGCCTTAACTGATATTCCATTTAAACCTATAAATAAAGCACCATTATAATTATCTGGATTTATTTTTTGTTTAAATTTTTTCAATGGCAATAATAAAAACACAAGCCCAAACATAGATAATATAGATTTTTTAAACAAATCTTTTATATTTTGTGCCATAAACTTTACAGTTCCCTCTATTGTTTTTAATGCTATATTTCCCGTAAAGCCATCAGTCACAACCACATCAACAACATTTCTAAAAATATCATTTCCTTCAACAAAACCATAAAAATTGTCACTCAAAACACTATTTTTTAATTCTGCTGCTGCATTTTTTACACTTTCATTACCCTTTAAATCTTCCGATCCAACATTTAAAAGTCCAATTCTTGGATTTTCTTTACCCATTATTGATGTATAAAAAATACTACCCATTAAAGCAAACTGATACAAATTTTCAGAATTACAATCAATATTTGCTCCCATATCTAATAATGCAACACTTGAATCATTTTTTGCTGGCATTAACTGAATTAAAGCCGGTCTATCAACCCCCTCCAATGGTCTTAGAATAAACTTTGATAATACCATTAAAGCACCAGTATTTCCAGCAGAAATGCAAGCATTTGATTTTTTTAATTTTACTGATTCTAAAGCCAACCACATACTTGAATCTTTACCCTTTCTTAAAGCACTTGATGGCTTATCTTCACTACTTATTTTTTTATCAGTATGTATGATTTCATAAAACTTCTTGTCTATATCATATTTTTTTAATTCTTTACTTATTGATTCTTTATTTCCAAATAATAAAAAATCAATATCTATATTTTTGTTTTGTTTTATGAATTTAGCCATACCACCAACCATTGCACCTGGATAGTTATCACCTCCAGCACAATCAAGTGATATGGTTATATTATTAATATTTGACATAATAATCAACTAATCGTTTTGCTCTGTTTCTTCAGAAGTTTTTTTAACTTTGTCTTTTATTACTTTTTTACCATTGTAATGTCCATCCAATGAAATGTGGTGTTGTAATTGAAATTCGCCAGTTTCTTTATTTACTACAACATTAGGCATATTTGTTCTATATGTTCCATTTCCACCTCTTCTTAAACCTCTTCTTGATGGTGAAGTTTTTTTCTTTGGTACTGCCATCTTCCTTACTCTATTTATTAATTAATATCATAATGTATACTATACTAAAAAATTACTTTTTTAATATTCTTATCATTATATTAACATTGTTTTTTTAAAAAACAATTAAAAAAAACATTTTTAATAATTTATATCACTATTTTGTTTTTTATTAATTTTTAAAAATCAAATAAATCTCTATCTATATTTACCAAATTAAACTTATATTCTCTTCCAATAAAATCCAAACCACTCCTTTTAGTAATTTCATCCCTTTTCTTTTTACTAAAAATATTATAAATTTTTCCATCTTTTTCAAAATTCATCCCTATATCTTTGATTCTAAAACTTATATTTAGTTCAACACATTCATCGTGTATTTTTTTAACCCAATTATATTTTAAAACCCTTGCTTTTTCATAATTTTCACCACTAACAACAATTTGATGAATTAAACATGCATTACTACCATTAATATATTTTAATATACTAACTTCTCCAATAAATGGCGCTATTATAATACCTCTATGTTTAAGTGGTAAATCTAATAATATTGGAACCCTTTCATCAAATCTTTTTTGATTTTCACAAGTTGCATTTATAAATACATTTTCCCAACCATCACCCCAATCTTTTGGTAAACATTTTAAAATTCTTTCTGGTCTTTTTGTTATAATAAAAAATACTACATCTGATCTTTGTTTTATAATATCCCAAGCCTCATTCCTCCAAGCATCTGCTTCTTCTAAAAAGAAGTCAGAGGTTAAACAAGTTGCTATTTCTTCACCACTTTTGATTTTATATTGTCCATTTTTATCTCGTTGTGTAGGATAATTAAAATTATTTTTTATTTTGTAAATTTTACTTGCATCACAACCTCTTTGTTCATCAAAAAAATAAACATAACAATTGTCACAACCTTCACTTTTCTTTATACAACCATGCCAAGGATTCCATACATTTGATGCCATTATTGTTTTTATATTGATATATTTTTATATAAATGTTAGTATTTTTGTAAAAAAAGACAAGAAAAATTGTAATAGCATAACATATTTATAATCTGTATTATAAGATCAAAAATTTTTACCAGTTCACAATCATTTACTTTTACTTTTCTCAACCTCTCTTTCAACTTTTATAATTCCCAAATCAAGTGTAATTCTTGTTTTTGTAGTTATAGTTTCTTGGTGTAAATTTTCAGTTAATAAGTCCATGAGATTTAAACCCGCCCTTTGCAAAACATTTGCTTTTTCTTCTTGATTTTTTACATTAGAAGCAATACTTAAATCGCTTGTTATCTCTTTAAATTTTGCAAATGTATCTATTATTTTAATAGTGATCTTTGTTGCTCTTTCGCCTTTTAGTATTGTTGCCAACATATATAAACCTTTTTCGGTAAAGGCTTTAATATTTGTGGTTGAATGCTTTAAATTATCTAACCGATCAAAATTTTTGATCAGTTCATTTTTTACTTCTTTATCTAATTCTATAATATAACCATCCGGAAACTTATTTGGATTATTTTTTACCGCTTGATTAATTGCTCTTGTTTCAACACCATAAAAGCCAGCAACATCAACATCTAAAATAACCGGTTTATCTTCTATTAAAATTATTTTATTTTCTATATCTGTATTAGAAATAATTAAATCAGTTTTCATAACATAAAAATTATATTTATAATTATACTATAAATATACAACAATAAAAATCAATATATAACAAACTCACTTTTTACCACACTATACTTTTTATGATCCACCCATACACCGGACAAATTTTCTCTATTTTCAACAATACACTCAAACTTCATACCCAACCGTTTTGCCACATTTTCACTTTTTACATTTTTTACATTACAAAAAATATTTATCTTATCATACGGCAAATTTTCAAAAGCATACTTCAACAATGTTTTACAAGATTTTGTTATTATCCCATTTCCTTGTTTATCCTCATCCAACCAATAACCAATATTTATTTCATTATTCTCAGGCTCATGCAAATCAATAACTCCAACAATTTCACCCCTATATTCAATAACAAAATCCTTAACAAAATCAAATTTTTCATCAAAAGTTGTATTTTTTATATAATTTTTAGCGTCCTCAATAGTATATTTGTTTTCTGGTATCCAGCCAAGAGTTTTCTTCAAAAAACTCTTATTTTTATTTATTAAATACACTATATCTTCCGCATATTTATAATCTCTTGTCAATAATCTTATTTCATCATTAACAGTAAGTATTAAATCTTTATTCATTTTTTGTTCTTACTTTTCTAATAAACTTTTCAATTTCAGATACAACAATAACTACCAAAGCCAACCCAAACATTGACAATACATTAATTAAAGATAAAGGCTCTATTCTCAATATTTTACTCAAAATTGGATTATGAGTTGCAAACAAATGAATACAAACAGCACAAGTTATACCCAACAGCAATTTTTTATTATTCTTAATACTATGCTTAAAAATAGAGATATTTTCCGATCTACTATTTAAAACTTGCAAGTTTTGTATAAACACAAACAACATTAATAACATACTTGCACTCTTTGTATGACTATATTGTAAAATATTAGTCAAAGAATAATAAACACTAATACATAAAACAGTAATAACTGAAATCAACAAAGCACACCTTTTTGTCATTATATCATTAAATATTGGTTCTTCTGGCTTCCTTGGTGGTTTAGACATTTCATTGCCCTCTTGTCTTTCAAATGCCAAAAATATATTTTGCACACCTTCTGTCATAACATTTAACCACAACAATTGTGATGCATTAAATGGCACGGGAAGACCAAACATTATTGCTAAAATATAAACTATTACCTTTGGAATACCACAAGAAACAGCAAAAAATATAACTTTTCTTATATTATTATAAACAATTCTTCCCTCCTCAACAGCATGTGTTATAGAAGCAAAATTATCATCCATCAGTATAATATCCGCACTTTCTCTTGCTATATCAGTTCCACCTTTACCCATAGCAATACCAACATTTGCATTTTTTAATGCCGGTGCATCATTAACGCCATCACCGGTAACCGCCACAAAATTTCCATTTCTTATCATAGATTGAACTATATCTAATTTTTGTGTTGGTTCCATCCTTGAATATACTTTTGTTTTTTTAGTCAAAACATCAAGTTCATCTTCACTTGTATTTAAAGCATTTTTAACGTCAACACCAGTTTTAACCTCACTTATATTATTTACAAAGCCTAACTGTTTAGAAATAGCATAAGCAGTTGTTGCATTATCACCGGTTATCATTGCTATTTTAATACCAGCATTTTGACACTCATTAACCGCATCTTTTGCTTCCAATCTTAATGGATCAAGCATTGACATTAAAGACACAAAATTCAATTTTTTTAAATCTTCAACTTCATAATCATCTTTTTTCTCAATTTCACCACAAGCAACTGCCAAAACCCTCATACCATCATTTGATAATTGCTCCAATTTTCCTTGTAATTTAGAATAATCACTCTTTTTACACATAGACAAAATAGTTTCAGTAGCACCTTTTACAAATGCAAAACTTTTACCATTTATATTATTTATACTTGCAGAAAATCTTGTCTCTGAAGTATAATAAAATAACTTTTCCCTTTTAAATGTTTGTAAAATTTCTTCAAAATCATACCCTTTTAATTCAGCATATTTCAAAAATGACACATCAACCGCATCACCAAAAAACTCACCATCTTTGTTCCCAGCCTCATTTGGTAAAACCGATGCCAAAATACCTAATTCTTCAATTCCAAAATTTTGAAAATTTTCTTCACTTAATACCGTATCGCATTTATTATATAAATCTATATTTTCTCCATTAGCATCACAAACTTCAACAACTTGCATTTCATTTTGTGTTAAAGTTCCTGTTTTGTCTGATGCTATAACAGTGCAAGAACCCAAAGCCTCAACTGCTGACAAATTCCTTACAACAACATTTCTTTTTGCCATATTCATCATACCTATTGACAAGGTAATTGTTATTGTAATAGGTAAGCCTTCTGGAATTGCTGCAACTGCTAAACTCACTGCCATTAAAAAAGTTTCTGTTATATTATCGCCCCTTAAAATCGCAGCAATTACAATTATCACAACTGCAATACCTATTACAACAGTAAACATTCTTGAAAATCTTTCCATTCTCACAACAAGCGGAGTCTCAGCATTGGATTTTTGTGTTATTTTGTCTGCTATCTTTCCCATTTCTGTATTTGCACCAATACTTTTAACCACACCTTTTGCAACACCTTTTATAATTATAGTTCCTGCAAAAACTTCATTAAACTTTTCTTGTATTTGGCAATCTTGTTTTTGTTTATAATTTGCATCTTTTTTAACACTTACAGACTCACCAGTTAACATTGATTCATTAACTTCCAAATCATTACTTTCTAACAAAACAATATCCGCTGGCACCTTTAAACCACTTTTTAAAACAACTATATCACCAACAACCAAATATTTTGATTCAATTTCTATTTCCTTTCCATTTCTAACAACAACAACTTTTGAAACAACCATATTTTTTAAAGAATCTGCTGACTTTTGTGCCGAATATTCTTGAATACAACCAATTAAAGAATTTACCGATAAAATAATAAAGATAAAAATGCCATCAGAATATTCTTTTAAAAATAAAGATATACAAGCACCAAAAAGCAATATATAAATCAATGGATCACAAAATTGTTTCAAAAATGTAATTAAAATATTTTCCTTCTTTATTTCTGGTAATTCATTATAACCAAACTTCCTTATTCTATTTTCAACCTCTTCATTTGTTAAACCGCTAATATTTGTATCATAAATACTTAAATTTTCCATCTTAACTCCCTTTTGTTAATTTAAATTGTCTTGTAAATTCAATTCTTTCATAATATCACCAGATATAAAATCAAGTGCTTGTAATTCATAAGTTATATTATAACTTTTAAAAATTTGTTTACCCTTCCCATACTTATTATTTAAATTATCTATATTTGACTTAATAAGTTTTTGAACATTTTCTCTTTCTTCTTTACCCATAAAAGACAAAAACTCATCTTGATTAAAAAGAACCTTTTGACCAATCTTCTTACCCAACAACTTTTTACTCAACAAATCCTTATTATTAACAATCATAAACATACGAATCTCCGGCATATCTTTGCTGTTTTGTTGATCATTAAAAATACTTTTTAAAGAATAATAAACAGTGTCATTCTCCTTAATTACTCTATTATAATTTATTTTATTATTTTTTAAATTATTATTATATGTCACTTCCAATTCTTTCAATTTAAGAAATATATTTGTAACTTTTTTAATTCTTGGATCCTCTTCTTTTTTTTCAACACCACCCCCATCATTTTTTACAACAATTTCATCAGCAGATTCCCTTGTTATTTGTTTCTTTACAACTTCTCCATCACGTTTATCATCTTTTTTAATTTGTTCAACAACATCTAAAAACTTATCTTTATTAAAATTACCTCTAAAATGTGAAAAAAACAACACACATATAACACCAATAACTAATATAAACTTAAAATATTTACTACTTATTATTCTGTAAAAATATTTAAAAAACTTTTCCATAATTACTCCATATTTATTATTCCAACTCTGCATTTAATTCAAAAATTCTATCCAATAAACAAGTATCACTACCTTTCTCCTTATTTATTTGATTATTAATTTTCTTTAACTCTTTTAAATTTCTCAACATCTCTATTCTCTCTTGTCTTCTATTGTTAATTTGTTCTTCTGTATCACCATCATAATTAAAATTCAAATCTTGTGCCAACCTCATCCTAATTATTTTATCAGGTTCCTTAACTAAACCATTATTATCATTAGTGGAAGATTTTAAATTATCAATATATTCCATACCAGACAAAACATTTCCCCATATTGTATATTGTCCATCAAGATGTTGAAAATAATCACCGGTAACAATAAAAAATTGACTATCAGCACTATTTATATCACTTGCTCTTGCCATAGATACAGCACCTCTTGTATGCTTTAAATCATTTATTTCGGCATACATTTTACCAAATTTACTACCACCAGTTCCAGTTCCCGTTGGATCACCAGTTTGTGCCATAAAACCTTTTATAACTCTGTGGAAACTTAAACCATCATAAAAGCCCTCTCTAACAAGTAATTTTATTCTATAAACATGCCAAGGCGCCTTATCTGGATACATTTGAATTACAACAACACCATCTTTTAATTCCATCAGTAAAAGATCATTTAATTCTATATCATCTTGTATTGAAGCAAAAGTCTTATAACTACAAAAAAATACACTTAACAATACAAATAAACAAAATCTAATTTTAGTTTTCATTTTTTTTCTCGCTTATTTATTAATTCTACTCATCATTATTCATACCTTTAAAAGTTTTAGCAAACAAAGAACCAACAACAGCATCTTCATTGTTATCTTCTTCCTTACCCCTTATTTCTTCACCATTAACCACTTTACTAATTTCTTCACCAGTCAATGTTTCATATTTTATAAGTGCATCTGCTATTATATCCAACTTATCTCTATTATCAACAATAATATCAACAGCCCTCTTTTTAGCATCCTCAATTACACCCCTAATCTCATCATCTATTACCTTTAACATTTCATTTGAACCAGCCTCTTGTCCGTATCCATTTTCATTTTGCAATTTATCAGCACAATAAACAGTTCCCACTTTATCATTCATACCCCAACTAACAACCATATGTTTAGCATAATGTGTAGCACTTTTAATATCACTTAAAGCACCAGCAGTTATCTTATCTTTACCAAAAACAATCTCCTCTGCTACTCTTCCACCCATCGCAATAGTTATATCATCAATCAAACTTGCTTTCGTCATTGATGTATAATGTCTATCATTTTCTGGCAATCTTGCCACATAACCACCGGCATTTCCCCTTGAAATAATTGTAGCCTTATAAATAGGATCCGAATTTTTACAATTCAAAGCAACAAGAGCATGTCCCGCTTCATGATAAGCAATAAGTTTTATTTCTTCTTCTTTTTTAATTTTGCTTTGATTTTTTACACCCATTACAACTCTTTCTTTTGCTTCTTCTATATCCTCATTTGTTATAATTTTTTTATTATTTCTCGCAGCCAACAAACCAGCCTCATTAATAATATTTGCTAATTCTGCACCAGAAAAACCAGAAGTAGACTTTGCTATTGATCCCAAATCAATATTTGGTGCCATTTTTACTTTTTTAGCATGAACTTTTAAAATTTCTTCCCTACCCTTTACATCCGGCAACTGAACTGTAATTTGCCTATCAAACCTACCAGGTCGCAATAATGCCTTATCCAAAACATCCTCCCTATTTGTCGCCGCAATAACTATAACCCCCTCATTTCCTTCAAAACCATCCATCTCCACAAGCAACTGATTTAAAGTCTGTTCTCTCTCATCATTTCCACCACCAACACCAGCGCCTCTATGTCTTCCAACTGCATCTATTTCATCAATAAAAACAAGACAAGGAGCATTTTTTTTAGCCTCATTAAACATATCTCTAACTCTACTTGCACCAACACCAACAAACATTTCAACAAAATCTGAACCTGATATAAAATAAAAAGGAACATTTGCTTCGCCAGCTATTGCCTTTGCAAGCAATGTTTTTCCAGTTCCAGGTGAACCTATTAACAAACAGCCTCTTGGTATTTTCGCACCTATTTCAGTATATTTTTCTGGATCTTTTAAAAAATCTACTATCTCTCTTAATTCTTCTTTTGCTTCATCAATGCCAGCAACATCTGCAAAAGTAACCTTTCCTTTCATTTGCATCAATTTTGCCTTTGATTTTGCAAAACTAAACGGTCCACCATCACCACCAATAGAAGAAAACCTAAAAACATAAAAACCAATTAATACTATCAAGGGTAACCAGCTCAAAAGCACATCCATTATAATAGAACTTTTTGACGATTCTGAACCAACACTCATTTCTACATTATCTTTCTCCAACTTCTCAATCACATCAAATTGACTCAATCTATAAGTAGTTCTAACAACAAATTTTTCACCACTTTTTGTCTCACCATATATAATATTACCTTTTATATTAACACTTTTTACATCTTTACTTTCAATCTTATTCAAAAAATCTGACAATATAATTTTTTTATATCCACTTGCATAATCGCTTGTCAATGTAGAAATAAAATATAATCCTATAAAAATCGCTATCCACAAAAATACACCAGATCTTATCTTTTTCATTAATACATTTGTTATTTATACATTTTTTGTAAGGATAAATCTTTAATATAAAAAAACAAGGGATAATTTTATTCAATTATTACAATGGGAATGGTAGGATAATCACCAGATTTTGCTTTGTAATTAAAAATACCAACCTGTTTAACACATTCTCTAAAAGGAACATAAATTTGTTCTTTATCATAATATAATTTATCATAATTATCTATACTATTTATAAGTAATACAACCACCCTATCCAGTCTCCATTCATCTTGCTTAAAAGTTGCCAGAGCCGCATCTCCAAACGATTGAAATATTTCTAATTTTTTTGAAGTAATACACTTCCATTTTTGTCTATCAAAAAAGATTAATGTATTATCATCACTACCCAATATTTGATTGTAATACCGTTTCATTTCATTATAAACTTTAATATCAAGTTCTTTGAGTTCTTCTAGTTTATTTTTATATGTATACAGTTCACTATCAACATTTGTTGCATTCGTACAAGAAGATAAAACAAAACATAAAACAAATACACACATACACCTCAACATATATACTAATACTATATGACACTTGACATTTAAGATAAATATATATTTTTAAAAATCAACAATTTTTAGTTGTTATTAAAAACATCACTGCAACACACAACCGCAAGTTATTCATTGTTAAATATATCAAAATTACCTAATTACTACAGCCAGAACAGTTTTAAAATTTGAACCAGTTGTTTCATAGGTATAAATACCAACTTATCTTGCACACTTCCCATTTGGTATACCAACTTTTTCATTATCATAATATACTTTATCACTATCATTAAGAAGCAATACTACAACATAATCTACACAATAACCATCATTATAAAACTTTGCAAATGCTGAATTTTTAAAAGATTTGGAACTGTTAGTTGTTTTGATGCTATACATTTCCTCTCTTTCTCAAATATTGTTAACTTATTAAATTCACTATCATAACAAACCTGTATATATCCAATACGATATATAAAAAATAATAAACATAATAAAACAAATATTATAATATTTTTCATTTTATTGTTTCACAAAGTATCTAATATAGATTAAGTATATATATTATAAAAATCAATCAATTTTTAGTTGTTATTTTAACGCTTACAACAACATTTATCTTGATTTTTTTAATATTTACTTAATAATATCAGCAATTATTAATTTATTAACAAACAAAACAACAGAATGAAAGCAATAGTTTTTCCAGGACAAGGAAGCCAGACAATAGGCATGGCAAGAGAATTTTATGATAATTTTGACATAGCAAAAAAAGTTTTTCAAGAAGTAAATGATACCTTACAAAAAGATTTAACAAAAATTATGTTTGAAGGTCCAGAAGACTTATTAACAAATACTGAAAATGCACAACCAGCAATTATGACCGCCTCTATTGCTATCTTAGAAGTTTTAAAACAAGAAACTGGATTAAAAATAAACAATTTATGTAATTATACAGCCGGACACTCACTTGGTGAATATACCGCTTTATGTGCAAGTAATTCAATAAATTTGGCAGATACTGCAAAATTATTAAAAATTAGAGGTAAATCTTTTGCAGATACTGGAAAAGTAGCGCAAGGTTCCATGGCAGCAGTAATTGGTGCAAGTATAGAACAAGTGGAAGAATTAGTAAACAAAGCAAGATTAGAAAACGAAGTTTTAGATATTGCAAATGATAACATTGTGGGACAAGTTGTTATAAGTGGAAATATAAACTCTATTGATAATGCAATAAATATTGCAAGTGAAATGAAGATTAAAAGAGCAGTAAAATTACAAGTTAGTGGTGCTTTCCATTCTCCACTTATGGAATCTGCCATAAAAAATATGGAAACCATACTTGAAGAAATTAGTATAAACAAACCAGTTGTAGAGGTTTTTGCTAATTACACAGCAAATATTGAAGAACAGAGCGAAATTAAAGATAATCTATTGAAACAAATAACTGGTAGAGTTAGGTGGAGAGAAACAATTTTAAATATGAAAGAAAAGGGAGTAAAAGAGTTTGTTGAAATTGGCTCTGGTAAAGTTTTAAGTAATATGATTGGAAGAATGTGTCCGGAAGATAAAGTTGTTTCAATTAATTCTATTGATACCTTAAAAGAATATATTAAAGATATATAAAATATTAAATAATTTACTATAAATAACTACCAGGATACAAGTATACTGGGTATTTTTGAGTAGCTACCTTTTGCAAGATAACTACCTCAATGCAAACATACAGTTATACAACAATCAACTTTTACTGTATGAAATAACTTTTGCTGAAATAACTACCCTAATATAAGTATACGGAGTATTTTTGGAGTGGCTACACTTTTAGTAAAAAGTATTAATAGTTTTGTTGTTATTTTTTGTTGGTGCTGTAAAATTAATGTTTGATTGTTTGTGTTTTTCCACATCTCTACCATTACATAGCAATAATAATTGGTATTTATAATATTTATTTTTATTATATATAATTATAATAATATACAAATTGTATATTATTTTTTTACATGTTGTTAAAAATATTAATATATTCCTTGACTTTTTGTTAAAAATACGTATAATACTGATTAATTATTATGTTTATTATTTTGTTGTATAAATAATGGACTTTTGTGATTAATTTTAAGTGAGGAAAATATGGATGCAACATTAAACGATATATATAAAAAAATAGAAGAATTAAACAGTATTAATAAAGAAAATTTGGATGGTTATAATAACAAAGTTGCAGAAATTAATAGTTCAATAAATTCTTTAAAAGAAGATAAAATTAATGAACTAATAAAAGATGGATATGGAAACGAAATAACCTTATTGCACTTTGCGGCAAGAAATGGACATGTTGATGTTGTTAACGCGTTGTTGGAGAAAAAAGCGGATGTTAATGCGAAGAATGATTATAGAGAGACTCCGTTGCATTGGGCGGCAAGAAATGGACATGTTGATGTTGTTAACGCATTGTTGGAGAAAGGAGCGGATATTAATGCGGTGAATAATAATGGATATACTCCGTTGCAGTTGGCGGTATTTTATGAACATGTTGGAATTGTTAACGCGTTGTTGGAGAAAAAAGCGGATGTTAATGCGAAGAATAATAATGGAGATACTCCGTTGCATTTGGCGGCAGAAAAGGGAAATGTTAATGTTGTTAACGCGTTGTTGGAGAAAAAAGCGGATGTTAATGCGGTGGATGAAAATAAAATAACTCCGTTGCATTTGGCGGCAGTAAATGGACATACTGATGTTGTTAAAGTGTTGTTGGAGAATGGAGCGGATGTTGATGCGGTGGATGAAAATAAAATAACTCCGTTGCACTTTGCGACAGCAAATGGACATGTTGATATTGTTAACGCGTTGTTGGAGAAAAAAGCGGATGTTAATGCGGTGGATAAAAATGGAATAACTCCGTTGCATTGGGCAGCAAAAAATGAAGAAATGAAACAAATATTAGAAGAAAAGAAAAGGGAAGAGGAAAAGAAAGCGGGAGATGGAAATGAAGAGGAAAAGAGAAATGAAGAAGAAGAGGAAGAGGAGGAGGAAAATAAAAAAAAGAAGAGAACTAATCCAACGATTATACCCAATAAAAATAAAGAAGTAAAATATAAGATTGATATTTTTGATTTGATAATAAAAGGCAATATAGAAGATATTAAAACAGCCATAAATTCAGACCCAAATTTACTTTTAAGTAAAAACAAATACAATGAAACACCACTAATTTATGCTCTTATTAGAGAAATAGATAATGATAAATCAAGAAAAATAGTTGAGTTTATATTAAATATACTTAAAAAAAATGAAAATAAAGAACTAGCTAAAAAAGTTATTAACATTACAAATAATAGTGGAAAAACAACTTTATCATATGCCATAACAACTAAAAATGCATTTTGGGATTATAATACAGTAAAATTATTATTAGAAGCTGGTGCAGATCCAGCGCAATCAAATGCAGATGACTATATACCAATAACTATTGCCTATAATATAGGACGTTATGATGTAGTAGAACTTCTTCAAAAAGAATATGGACAACAATTGCCACCATTACAACAGTTATTTAGACAACAAGCAGAATATTATACACAACAACAACAATCACAACAAGGTATTCCTGAACAAACACAACAACAACAATTTTTTAGACAATCACCACAAACTTATCAAGAACAAAATACTGATGATTTACCAAATAATGGTGCAAAATATCAATATCAACCAAAACCAACATTAGAAGAAACAGATAGTCAAGCACAAGACCAACAAAACTTAGAACCATCGAAAAACAATACAAAAAAAACAAGTGGAGAACAAAATCCTATATTACCAAATCCAACACCAGCAAAAAATGATGAAAATTACCAAGATATGCCAAAATCAGCAACACTTGTTAGAAATTCTGGTTGGCTCGATGATGGTATGGTACAAGTAGCAACAGCAATGATTAAAAGTGTAGTAAAACCCCTTAAACGGACATTTCCTTTGGCTTGGTCGTTAAAATCTAAAAAATGGACAACTTCTAAGATAATTTTTGACGATAAAGAAGTAATGAAAAGCATTAATCAAATGATAAAAGATACAGAAAATGGCGAAGAAATAGACAATGATAGAATTGAAGCAGAAGAAAATAATTTTATTCTTAAAGGAAAGAAAAATGCCATTAGAATCGCTGGTATATTAATTAATTTACTTGGTCCAACAGTATTAAATAAAATAATGCATAGTCAAAAAAATGGAAACTCTGCAGAAGCTTTAGAAAAAATAACTGATGCTTTAAATATACAATCAATCCTACAAAATTATAAAGATGGTAACAGAAAAATCGATGCTACACATGCTATAGTAAAAAAAGTGCCTAATATATTAATTAAAAATAAAGAATTAATAGAACGCTGGCAAATACATATGTTAGAACAAGTTAAAAATAATAATTGCGAAAAATTAGAAATGATTAATGATCGAGATAATAAATTATTAGCATTAAAAAAAGCACAAAATTTAGAAAATGAATATTCTAATTATATTAAAAACAGAGATGAAGAACTTGAACAATTTGAAAATGAAATTGAAAATAAAAACCAAGAATTTGAAGAATATAAAAAACAACTTAAAGCACGACAGAAAAACTTAGAACAAACGCAAGAAGAATTAGAAAAAAATACATTTGGCAATCTAAATAGATTAATAGATGCATAATCAAAAAAATATATTTTTATAATTAGTTTAGCAACAATAAAATGTGTTTGAATTATAAAATAATGAGCAACTTATGGTTAACTAAAATGAAAATATTTGTTGATTTTAAGTTTTAATATTGTATCATATTAACTATTATTAAAAGTGGCATTCAATATTAAGGGGGTATTACTATGGATGTAAAATATGAAGATTTAAATCAAGAAGAACAAATTAATGTTCTAAACGATTTAGATTTATATGTTATTGAAGAAGAAATTGATAATACTGATGTTAATTTTTTAAGAATGAGGGCACTTAGAAATACTGCCTTTGAAATAGCAAAATTAAGATATGAGCAACAATTAAGGTTAAAGCTAAAAAATGAAACCGAAGAAGAAAAACAAGAAACTGAAGAATTAATAGTATCTCACATAAAACAAAAAGCAGACGAATTGCGCAATGCTGACAGTAAAGCAGAAAATCCATTTTTCAAAGAAAACACGGAACAATTAATTGAAGAAACAGCAAATGAATTTATAAAGCAAGGGTTAATTGAATGTATGTGTAATGCACATTGCACTGGACAACAATGTATGCATGGTAACCCAATGAATGAAATGGCACAATTTCAACCTCAAGGTAATGAACAAGAACAAACAGATTTTCCAGAAAATGCCGTTATAGAACCGCCAATTGATCCAAGTGCAACAGAAGAAGAAAAAGAAAAAGCCAAAAAAGAACGCGATGAAGTTATTAATAGTCTTGGTGAAGAAAATGCAAAAAAGATTAGAAGAGAACTTAAAGCAAATGAAGAAAGAGGATTAAATCCGCAATTAGCCTTAATTCCACTTAATAATGGATTACTTATGATTGGTATGTTTATACCAGGTGCAAACGCGTTAATAGGTCTTGCTACTTTATATGCAAATTTAAAAATTCTTCCAAAATGGCCAAAAATTAAAGTTAAACCTAAACCAAAAATTAATTTACCAAAAAAAACAAAAACAACACAACAAAAACAGGAACCAGACATAAAAAAACAAGAAGAAGAACAAAAACAACAGCCTGAGCCTAAACAACCAAATCAACCACAACCAAATCAACCACAAGATGATTTGGAACAAAGAGTAGAAAATTATCATTATTGTTGCAAAAGACATCAATGTTGCTGTAAAAGATGTTATGCGCTTATTGAACGAACAACATATATAGCAACACAAAAAATGTTTGAACATAAGACAGAAAAACAACAACAAACAAAAATAACTCTGCCAAGTAAAAAAAGTATTAGAACACAAAATCCACCATCAACACAAAAAACTAATCCCGAAACACAAACAAATAATACTAAAAATGATATAGAAACACAAACACTTATCAATATGGCCTTTTTTGATAGTAGTCCCAATTGTTTTGTAAAATTGAATAATGTAGAAGGTTTTGATGAAAACAACATCAAAAAAGGTGGTTATGTTGAAATAACTAAGGAAAATAAAGAACAAGTAATTAAAGCAATTACAGAACAATATGGAATAACAGAAGAAGAAGTAAAAAATATTGTCACCACACAAAGGGAAAATGCAGAAAAAAATAGAGATAAGGTTTTAACAGGAGAACAAATAAATTTTGAAGTAACAACGGTTATAACAGAGGAAGTAGGTGAACAAGAAGAAAAAATAAAGAAAGAAGTAAAAGAACAAAACAAAACACAAGTTGAACATGAGGAAGAAAATAAAACAGAAATAGTAAGCAAAGATGAAAATGAAATAGAAAATGCTAGTGAACAGCAACAAAATACAACAGTAATTCCGCCAAAACTAAATGAACCAAATAAAGAACCATTACCAAATCCATTTGCACAACAAGATATTAGCCAACAAAATTTAGGCAGTAATCCATCAAATCAAGATCTTACTTCAGAACAACAACAAGTGCAACAAACAAATATTGGAAAAGCATTTTCAAAAGTTACCAATGCAGAAGATATGTCAGGAGAAAACATGGTGACTTCTATAGTAAATCAATCTGCAAAAGAAGCAAACAGAGGAATATTTGCATAATTATTTATTTACCATAAAAAATATATTAAATTAATAATTTACAAATATATATACTGTTATATATAATTATTATTTGTCCAAAAGTTCATACAAAACTAAATAATATACTTATTATTCTTATATTTTTCATATAACAGTATAAATAATTACTAAATATTATTATCACAAAAAATATAATAAATATAAATTATAGTAACAAATTTAAATTATAATTAATAATACAATATATCAAGATACCATACATACATTTTATACTTATTTTTTTATTATAAAATAAAACCTACACAAAATAACAACACCAACAACTCAACAAATTTCTCTTGCAAATAAACAACAAACACCTACAATTTTAACAACAAACTTCAACAACAAACTATGTCAAAAAGCGTATTCATATGTCAAAATTGCGGAGCGATACACAAAAAATGGAGTGGAAAATGCAACGAATGTGGCGAATGGAACACTATAACCGAAGAAAAAGAAGAAGGTGGATTAATTACACAAAACGCAGACATTACAAAAACACTAACAACTGCCAATGAAATAAAATTTGAAAGTTTAGATGCTATAATAACAGATACACCAAGATTTAACACTGGAATTAATGAGTTAAACAGAGTGTTAGGTGGAGGACTTGTAAAAGGTTCCGCTGTTTTAATTGGTGGCGATCCTGGTATAGGTAAATCCACATTATTACTGCAAACTTTATGTAGTATTGCAAACAGTGGTTGTAAAGCAATATACATATCAGGTGAAGAATCTACAAATCAAGTAAGAATAAGAGCACAAAGACTACAATTAGAAAAATCAACATTAAAATTAGCATCAGCAACCTGCATAAATGATATAGTAAAAGCACTTTTGACAGAACAACCACAAGTTGCAGTTATAGACTCTATACAAACAATTTTTAATCCAGATATAGCATCGGCAGCAGGCACGGTTTCACAAGTTAGAACTTGCGGAAATGAATTAATAAATATAGCAAAAACAAAAAATATTGCCCTACTAATAGTTAGTCATGTTAATAAAGATGGGCAAATTGCAGGACCAAAAGTTTTAGAGCACATGGTTGACACAGTTTTATATTTTGAAGGAGATAAAGATTATCAATTTAGAATATTAAGAAGTATAAAAAATAGATTTGGTGCGGCGAATGAAATAGGTATTTTTGAAATGCATGATTCAGGTTTACAAGAAATAGCAAATCCATCGCAATTATTTTTATCTTCAAGAGAAGATTTAGTTAGTGGCTCAGCAGTTTTTGGAGGTATTGAAGGAACAAGACCACTACTTGCAGAAATACAGGCACTTTTGTCGCCATCATATATGCCAAGTCCAAGAAGAGCAGTTGTTGGTTGGGATCAAAATAGATTAGCAATGATAATAGCAGTTGTCAGCACAAGATTTGGTATTAATTTATATGATAAAGAAGTATATTTAAATATAGTGGGCGGTTTAAAAATTAATGAACCAGCAGTAGATTTGGCAGTCGCAGTTGCTTTAATTTCTGCTTTTAAAGATATAGCAATTCCAAGAAATTGGGTATTTATGGGCGAAATTGGTTTATCTGGCGAAGTTAGGATGGTTTCACAAATAGAATATAGGTTGAAAGAAGCTGAAAAATTGGGTTTTGTAAAAGCAATAATTCCTGATGGAGTTAATAAATTAAAAGCATTTAAAAAAGATAAGTTTAAGTTGGATATTGTAACTGTTAAACATATTCGTGATTTATCAATATTTTTTAAAAAATAAAATGGAATATTTAATTAAAAGTAAAAATGAAATGATTGAATTTGCTGAAAATTTGGCAAAACAAACAAAAAAAGGCAATATAATTTTGTTAAATGGAGATTTGGGAAGTGGAAAAACTTTTTTTTCAAACGCTTTTATAAATTATTTTAACAAACTTGAAAATAGAGAAATAGAACAGATTACAAGCCCAACATTTAACATGGTTAAAACATATAAAACAAATAATTTTACAATTTATCATTTTGATTTGTATAGAATTAAAGATATTGAAGAAGTATATGAATTGGATGTTGAGGATGCTTTTGAAAATGTTTCGCTGATTGAATGGCCGGATGTTGTTAGAGATTTTTTACCAAAAAGTAATGTAATTGATATAAATATAAAAATTGTAGAAAATAATTGTAGATTAGTTTTAGTAAAATAAGTAATTTTTATAATAAATACATAAAGTTTATTCCAATAAAATTATTTGTTCTATAAAAATACATTGAAAAATAATATTATAATTTTATTATATTATTAAAGTATGTTTTAATAATAATTATGTTTTCTGAACTTAAAAACAATAGGCAAAAATCAATACAAACTTTTAGTGAAGATAAATTAAATAGAGGATATTTTATAAATTATGTTTCTGATATCATAAAAAATACATCCACAAATAATAAGGCATTTACAATAGCAATAAATGGAAAATGGGGTGATGGCAAGACTTCAACAAAAAATCTAATAATAGAAAGACTATTACATAGTAATAAAATATTAAATGATGTATTGTTAGAATTTAATGCAACCAACTTTCAAAATCAAAAAGACTTAAATAAATTATTTTTAAATAATTTAGAAACTGTAATAAATGGAAAAAATAAAGATAGAGGCTTATTTGGAACTATTAGAAGAAATAAAAAAACACTGATTAGCACTGGTTTTGCATTATTCTTAATAGCTGGAATAGTTTATCCAAATATATTAGTCAGGTTATTTTCATTAATATTATCATTTTTATTTGTATTTAAAACACAGTTAAAAAAAGTTACCTTATCAGTATTAATGGATGTAGCAGCAAAATCATATATAAAAGTTGATGTTGTTCACAGAATACTATATTATAATGAATTGCGAGACTATGATTTTACAAGATTAAAATTAAGAAAATACCTTGAAACAAAATGTCCATATGATAAAATTATAATTTTTATTGATAATTTTGATTTATTAGAACCAAACCAAATAAAATTATTAATGCAGTTCATAGCAGACAGTGGCAATTTGCACAAATTTTTATTTGTATTGTTTTATGATAAAAACGTCGTAACAACTTCCCTAACAACAAATTTTTATAGCGGTTATGATTTTATAGAACATTGTGTAAATATTCAATTAGATTTACCACCAATAACAGAAGATATTTTAGTCCAATTTTTACAAAGAGAATTACAAGAAAGATATAATATTAACATTGGTTTCTTTGATTCATTTAAATATGTAAAATGTTATTTTACATCACTTGTAAAAATTTACTCATTTCTTGATAATTTTAATATAAATTATGTATTAGCAATGAAAAATCTAATAAATAATAATTTTAATTTTGACAAAAAAGATTTTTTCTTTTTGGAAGTATTAAGATTTTTTGAAAATGATTTATATAGAGAAATTAGAATAAATAAAAGATTATTAACAAAAAATGAATTAAAAGCAAGAACTAACCATTCTGTCGAACTACCAAAACTGTCAAAACTTGTAAAAAATAATACAGAAGATAATATAATGCAGCTACTATTTGATCTATTTCCACAATTATCAAAAGATTGTAATAATACACAAGATTATAATGAAAAAGAGTTAAAAAATAGCGGATCTGTTGGACATTTTGATTATTTTGATTATTACTTTTTATACGATATGAGTGGTAAAATTATAAGTGAATATGATTTTAATATAATTTGTAAGGATTTAAATAATAATGAAAATTTTATTAAAACTTTCAAAAAAGTGTTATTATTAGATAACACAAATTCAAATGTCCAAAAATTAGCAGAGGGATTTTTCTTTAAATTAAGTTATAGAATTGATTCCATCAATTTAGAAAAAATATTTGGTAGAGAATTTTTAAAAAATATTGTTTGGTTATATATTAATAGTAGTTTTTATAATACAAATAAAAAATATACTATACGAATTCTGTCTGAATGTCTAAAATATAGTGACATACAAAATATAATTAATATGTTAACTTCAATTCTTGATGAAAAAAACTACTTTAATTATTTCTATATTATAAAAATGTTGTCACTTATTAAGTTTTCATTATTTGATATACTTAAAAATGTGGAAGATATAGATGTTTATAAAAATTACATAGATAATGTCATATTTGAATATGTAGATGCGATAATACAAGATGAGAAGTTCTTAAAATATTTAATGAAAAATACTTTTGATTCCAAATTACAACTTTATAGCATATATCGTTATATTAATGAAAAAATGCCTATATTACAAAACAATATTTTTATTGAAGAAAATACAGTTGAAAAGTATATTAAAACAAACACATTTAAAAAATTTAAAAATAAAATATTCTCCAATTATTTTTCTTTATTATATTTATTTTGTGAATATAATACACACAAAAGAGCTATTGATGGGAAATTAATGGTTGATATAAACCCAGAATCTTTATATCCGCTACGATTAGATGAAATTATAAATGCTTTTAGAAATAATAAAGTTAGTAAAATGGACAAAATATATTCTTTACTTTTAAATATAAAAAATAAATATAAAAAATAATTTTTGTTTATTCTAACATCAAAAACAACAAAAATAGCAAGTCAACAATCACCTGCTATTTCTACATGTTTAATTTTTATAATATAATTATATATTCATTGATTTAAGAACAATACCCACAAGCACCACAATTACTACATCTGCCAACTTTTGCATTTTTTGCCAAACCACCAAGTGCAGTCTCTCTATATTGTATTGGCATATCATCCCCAACCTCTCTCAATGTTTGAATAACTTGATCCAATGTTAAATAAATACTTCCTTTTTCAAGCAATGCCAATCTACAAGAAGTTACTGCCTTTACTGCATTTATCGCATTTCTTTCTATACAAGGGACTTGCACAAGTCCACCAACTGGATCACAAACAAGTCCTAAATTATGAGATAAACCAATGATAGCAGCATTTTCACACTGTTCAGTTGTTCCACCCAATGCAGCACATAAACCAGCAGCAGCCATGGCAGTTGCAGAACCAACTTCTGCTTGACAACCACCCTCTGCACCAGATATTGATGCATTCATTTTACATAATATACCGACTGCACCGGCAGTTAAAATAAATTTTTTCAAACCAAGTTTTGTAAATTTATGAAATTCTTTATAGTATTGTAAAGTTGCTGGAATTATTCCAGACGCGCCATTTGTTGGAGCAGTTATTATTTGTCCATAACTTGCGTTTTCCTCACCAACCATCATACCCCACAACAACAAACTATCAATTATTTTAAAATCATTATTTGCCAATTTTTTAATACTTTTACTTATAGTCTTACTTCGTCTTCCTAAATCTAAACCACCTTTTATTGGTCCAGTTTTTTTCAAACTATTAAAAATTGACTTTTCCATCACATCACAAATAAGATCAATTTTTTTATTTATTTCTTTTTCTGTTCTTGTTGCTTTTTCATTTTCTAAAATAACTTCCCATATTTTTTTATTATTTTTTACACAAATATTTTGTAGTTCTTCCCAACTTGCAAAATCATATGGTATATTATTATCTTTTGATACTTTTTTATTCTTTTTATTTGATATTTCATCTTTCGTTTCCACAAAACCCCCACCAACAGAATAATATTCTTCTGAAAAAATTACCTTATTTTTATTATCATAAGCGGTTATTATTAACCCATTTGGATGATATGGTAATTCTTCTGTTTTATGTGTTAAAATATCAACATCTTCATCAAAACTAATGTCTTTTTCAAAATTTAATTTTATTTTTTTAGTTTTTCTTATATTATCTATTATTTTATCAATATCATTAGGTTCTACATCTTTTGGCGTATAACCACACAAACCAAGCATTAAAGCAATATCAGTCCCGTGTCCGCTTTTTGTCAAAGCCAAAGATCCATATAAATCAATTTTTATTTTTTGAACTTTATTTATATCATATTTATTTTTTACTTCATTTATAAAAAAATAACCGGCCTTCATTGGTCCAACAGTATGTGAACTTGATGGTCCAATACCAACTTTAAATATATCAAAAATGCTTATCATTTTGTAAATTTGTAGTGTTATATGCCAAGTATATTAAATTGTGTGTTTTAAAAAATCAATTAATTTCATCATAAAAATAATATAAATGCAAATATTAATATATTCTTGAAAAAAAAATACTTCTTTTTATAATCAATATTAATTAGATATTTACAAACAACCAAACATTAATATGTATAACAATAAAGAAAAAATCTTAATAGCAAACAGAGGAGAAATTGCTTGTAGAATTATTAAAACTGCCAAAAAAATGGGAATAAAAACAGTTGCAGTATATTCAGAAGCAGATGCAAACTCATTACATGTTCAACTTGCAGACGAAGCTGTATTTTTGGGAGATTCAATATCATCTGAAAGCTATTTAAATATAGATAAAATACTTAATGTAGCAAAAAAAACTGGTGCCACATATGTTCATCCAGGTTATGGCTTTTTATCAGAAAATTCACAATTTGCAGAAAAATTAGAAAAAGAAGGAATTATTTTTATTGCACCACCAGTTAATGCAATACAAAAAATGGGTGATAAAATAGAATCTAAAAAAATAGCAAAAAAAGCCGGAGTAAATGTAGTTCCTGGTTATGAGGGTGTAATAAAAGATTCAGAGGAAGCAGTTAAAATTGCCGAAAAAATAGGGCTTCCTGTTATGATTAAGGCTTCTGCTGGTGGTGGTGGTAAAGGCATGAGAATGGTTAATAAACTAGATGATGTTAAAGAGGCATTTGAAACAGCAACAAATGAAGCAATAAATAGTTTTGGCGATGGTCGCGTTTTTATAGAAAAATTTATAGAAAACCCAAGACACATAGAAATACAAGTTATCGGTGATAAATTTGGTAACATTGTATGCTTAGGCGAAAGGGAATGCTCCATACAAAGAAACAACCAAAAAGTCATAGAAGAAGCACCAAGTTCTTTTATAGATGAAAAAACAAGACAAAAAATGTATTCACAAGCAGTGTCTTTATGTAAAGAGGTTGGTTATTATTCTGCCGGAACGGTTGAATGTATGATGGACAAAGATAAAAATTTCTATTTTTTAGAAATGAATACAAGACTTCAGGTAGAACATGGAGTAACAGAATTAATAACTGGTATTGACCTTGTTGAGTTAATGATAAGAGTTGCAAGAGGTGAAAGACTACCATTTACTCAAAAAGAAATAAAACTTGATGGTTGGGCTATGGAAAGTAGAATCTGCGCAGAAGATCCATCAAGAGGTTTTTTACCATCATCTGGTAGAATAAATAAATATATGGAACCAGCAACCATTGAGGGTATAAGAATAGACAGCGGTGTTTATGAAGGTTGTGAAATAAGTTCTTTTTATGATAGTATGATTTGTAAATTACTTTCTTATGCAAAAACAAGACAAGAATGTATAGAAAGAATGCAAACTGCACTTGGAAGTTTCTTTATAACTGGTGTAACACATAACATAGGATTTTTAGAAACTATTACTTATAATAGTAAGTTCTTAACTGGTGACATTAACACAAACTTTATAAAAAATGAATATTCTGCTGGTTTTAACAATAACGAAATAGAAACAAAACAAAAAAGTATTCTAATGAGTGTCGCTCTCTATATGTATACAAATTATCAAAATAGAGTAAAAAATATTAGTGGTGGTATTACCAAAAAAAGTAGACAAAATATAGATAATGATAAAATAGTTGTTGATGTAGATGGTAGAAAATATTTGTGTAACACAAAAACAAATGCTGATAGTTTTGGTGTTGAATATGGAACTGGATACAATTTACTAAAAACCGCTTGGCAACACGGAGATAGTATTTTTAGAGGAACAATAAATGATAAACAGGTAATTGTTAAAATATTGTCAGATGACTATGCTGGAAACTATTTATTTCAATATATGGGATCAGTAATATCGGTTACAATAAGAACACCAAGGATATCTGAATTAGAACAATTTATGCCAGTAGTTGATAAAAATATAAAGCCAAAAAAACTAAAAGCGCCAATTACAGGAAAAATATTTAAAATAAAAATTAAAGATGGGGATAAAGTTACTGCTGGTATGGAGTTATATTCTATTGAAGCAATGAAAATGGAAAATATAATAAGAGCTGATTTTGACACTACTATCAAAAAAATATATAAAGTTGATAACGACCTTGTTAATGTTGGTGAAATTATAGTTGATTTTGAGTAGGTTTATATGATATTTATTTATATATTTGTTGCTTTTATATTATCACATTCTATTGTAAATGCGGAAATTTATTTCATGCTCCCAAATGAAATAGAAGTAGAAGATGTAAATAAAAATATAAAATTTAAAACCAAAAACAGATATACCAAAGCAGAACAAATACAAAATCAATATAAAGGTAAATTAAAATATAAGCCATCAAATAGTATGATAAAAAATGACAGAAAAGGAAGATATTATACAAGTGTTTCATATTTAATAAATAAGAGTTTATTTGAAGAAATAGAAGATGATACAAATAAAATAATTTATCAAGCAAACAAGAATAATGAATTTAAAGATTCTTTTTCTGCTGAATTTGGTTTATATTTTAGAGACAATATGTCTATTGGTATTGAATATTTTTTCCTATCAAATAAATCAGTAAAATTCAATAATATTAATGTCAAAATGGAAGGTCAAGCATATTTTGTCAACCTTAGTTTAGAAAATAATTATTCAAAAATTATTCCATTTTTTGGTGTAGGAGCTGGACTTATAAAGAATACATTTAAAGAAAGTTTCGAAAATGACTCATTTGCTTCTTTTTATAGTAATGGAGTTAAAGGAAGTGTTATTCCAGCATATCAAATCTTTGGCGGTATTGAATATATGTATAGCGATAAAATAATTGTATTTGCAAAATTTAAATATATGGATTTAATTAATGATATTGAATTAAATAGAAGATATCAAGAAATTGAAACAAATTATTTATTAAAATTAGACACTAAAAGCAATATTGCTTTAGGTTTTAAATATTTATGGTAAAAATTATGAAAAAAATTGCTATTGCTTGTGATAGAGCAGGAATTGAATTAAAAGATTTTTTAATAAAAAACACTTCCAGTGAAGAGTTTATATTTATGGACTTAGGAACAAATAGTCAAGATCCAGTTGATTACCCAGACTATGCAAAAAAAGTTGTAAAATCAATATTAAACAAAGAAGCAGACTGCGGTGTTTTAGTCTGTGGCACTGGTATTGGTATGTCAATATCCGCAAATAGATACAAAGGTATTAGAGCATCAGTTTGTCATAATAGTCTTGAAGCAAAATTAACAAGAGAACACAATAATGCAAATATTTTGTGTATGGGAGCAAGAATTATAGGAAATGAAACTGCACTTGAAAATTTAAAGGTATTTTTAAATACTGATTTTGCCGGTGGTAGACATTTAAGAAGAATTGAAAAAATTGAAGAATTATAATATTATAAACAACAATTGGGATATCCTATGAAGCAATATTTAGATTTATTAAGAAATATACTTGAAAATGGTGAAAAAAAAGAAGATAGGACTGGTGTTGGCACCATCTCACTCTTTGGAACACAAACAAGGTATAATTTAAATGACGGCTTCCCATTACTCACAACTAAAAAAGTTCATTTAAAATCTATAATTCACGAATTATTGTGGTTTTTAAGAGGCGACACAAATATAAAATATTTACAAGATAATGGTGTTAGAATTTGGAATGAGTGGGCCGATGAAAATGGTGACTTAGGACCAGTTTATGGAAAACAATGGCGAAACTTTAATGGTGTAGATCAAATTACAAATGTTATAAATACTTTAAAAACAAATCCAAATTCAAGAAGAATAATAGTTTCTGCTTGGAACCCACAAGATGTTGATAAAATGGCTTTACCACCTTGTCACACAATGTTTCAATTTTTTGTAATTAATAACAAATTAAGTTGTCAGTTATATCAACGATCTGCTGATTGTTTTTTAGGTGTGCCTTTTAATATTGCATCTTATGCACTCTTGACTATGATGGTTGCACAAGTTTGTGATTTGGAATTAGGAGATTTTGTTCATACAACTGGTGATACACATATATATTTGAATCATTTGGAACAAGTTAATTTACAATTAACAAGAGAACCTTACCCTCTTCCAAAAATGAAGATAAATAAGGATAAAAAAGATATTTTTTCTTTTGAGTATAAAGACTTTGAATTAATGGATTACCAATGTCATCCAACTATTAAGGGTGTCGTGGCAGTTTGATTACTTAATTTAAACAACATAATTAAACAAATAAAATTACTATTTTTATTTACAATAATAAATATTTATTTTATTATAAATATAAATATAACTTTATAAAATTATCACAAACAATAAAAATGAATGGAAAAGAAAATAAAATAATAATATCATTAGATGCAATAGTCCACAATTACAATGTAATTAAACAAAAAGTTGGTAACATTGATATAATGCCAGTATTAAAAGCAGATGCCTATGGTTCTGGAAGTATTGAAGTAGCAGAAGTATTAATAAATAAATGTAATTGTAAAAATTTTTTTGTTTTTAATATTTTTGAAGGTGTAGAATTAAGAAAAAAATTTAAAAATAAAATAAATAATATTTTTATTTTATCTGCTTGCTTAAAAAATGAAGAAAATATTTTAATACGAAATCATTTAACTCCTATCATAGAAAATTTTGAACAATTAGAAAGATTAACAAAATACGATATTGATTTTGGTTTATTTTTTAATACTGGAATGAATAGAAATGGCTTTTCAATTAATGATATAGATAAAATAAAACGGATAACACAAAATATTGATAAAATTAAAGTAATCGTTAGCCATATGGCCTGTGGTGAAGAATATGGCATAGTATCACAAATGCAAATTGAAAATTTTAACAAAACAACACAACATTTTCCAAATACTAAAAAATCTCTATTTGCTACAAATTCAATTTTTACTTGCACCACAAATTGTGATATTGTAAGACCAGGAATTGGTTTAATTGATGCTGATATTACAAATAATTTTAAGGAAACAATTACTATAAAATCTTATGTCAAAAGCATAAAAAATAATAAAGCAATAGTTCCATTTGGTATAAATAATGGACTCCCAGAAATGTATTGTAAAAATGGCGGTTGTTTTGTTATTAATAATAAAGAATATAAAGTTAAAAAAATTGCTTTAAATTATAGTGTGTTAAGTGTTGATAATACAGTAAAAATTAATGATGAAGTTGTAATAGCAGATGATAATTTTAGTGTTAAAAATATAGAAGATAAATCTTTTTATGACAGTAATAATGTTTTAAGAAAAGAACTTGGTTCAAGATTTATGTTGTCAAAAAAAAATAAAAAATATTATAAACTTGATAATATACTTATAAAAAAAAGAAATAGTTATAAAAAATATGAAAATACACATATTAAGAATCTACAAGATAGAATTGAAACAAGTATTTTAAATATTATAAGAGTTGGAGAAAATGGAATTGTTGGTTATGGTGCTACTGCAAATGTTAAAAAAGGTGATGTTCTTGCTACGGTTTATGGTGGTTATAGTGATGGTATAAGTAGATATTTAAGCAATACTGGGTGGTTTTATGTTGCTGATTGTAAATGTAAAATTATTGGTAGAGTTTCTATGGATCAAGTAACTATTTTATTAGATGATAAAATAAAAAATACAGTCCAAGTTGGAGATATAACCTATTTGTTAAAAAAAGATATAGAACAAATATTAAACAAACTTAAAAAAGAAGAAATATTTTATTTGCTTGATAAGAGTAAAAGAGTTGAGAGTATAAAATAATAAAACATTACAGTTTTACAAATTTTCTAACACTATACAACACCTTAAACATTAAATAATTCTTACTATTTAATACACTATCAAAAAACACCCAATCTTTTTTATTATAAATATTTTTATTCTGTAAAATATCTTCTTTCATTTGCAATAATTCACTCTTTAATATAGCAAAATATTTATTCTTATTATCTTGTCTCTTAAAAAACTTCTTCAACCAAGCAAATGGTATTGTATACCTATCTAACAAATTATTTTTTTTGTAAAAATCATAAATATATTTTATTGCATTAATTGAATCAAAATCATTTCCTTTTGTTTTATATTGGTGTATTAAACTACCCTCTCTTTGCCTATAAAAATAAGTTGAATCATAAGTAAAAACAACACTTTTTGCCTGTGTTTTTAAAATATGTAAAAATGCAAAATCTTCAAATTTCAACTTTTCTGGAAAATAAAAATTATTACTCCTTAAAAAATCAGTTTTATATATTTTACATAACGCCGAAGTCATAATTTTTTTTACAATATTTTCATTAAAATCAACTACTGTATTTAAAATAAAATCATCTTCTTTTTTTATAAAGCAATTCTTACTTTCATTATTTTTATAATACTTTAACATTTTGCTATTACAAACAATATCAGTATTATATTTTTCTATTGTATTAACCAAATTTTCTATATAATTATTTTCTATAAAATCATCACCATCTATAAAATAAATATATTTTCCATTTGCATTATTAATACCAGTATTTCTAGCACCACCGCAACCATGATTTTCTTTGTGTTTTATTAGTTTTATTCTGTTATCATTTTGTATATACTTTTGTATAATTTCAATAGAATTATCACTTCCACAATCTTCTACACAAATAATTTCCAGATTTTTATAAGTTTGATTTATAACCGATTCTAAACATTCACCTATATAATCTTGTGAATTATACACAGAAACAATAACAGAAATTAATTCTTGCATAACTATTTTATATTTTATTTTATATTTATTCTATAATGTTTTTTCTTACCAATTGAAAGTTTAAAATCAATTAAATCTGTTGGAATTTTATAAAATTCATCAGCAATTTTTTCATCATTAATTTTAATACTTCCGCCCTTAATTAATCTTTTAGCCTCACTATTAGATTCAACTAAATTTAAATCTTTTAACATAAAATATAATAAAATTTCATCATCTTGTTTTTGATATTCTAAAACTTCAAGATGTTCAAAACTATTATTTTCAAAAATTTGTTTTGCCTTTTCTAAACACTCATTTGCAACTGCTTCACCATGACAAATTTTTGTTGCTTCAAATGCTAAAATCTTTTTCAATTCATTAATATCTTTATCTTTTATACTTTCAATATAATCAATTTCAAAATCAGTATAAACTTTTAAAAACCTAACAACATCAGCATCGTTCACATTTCTAAAATATTGGAAATAATCAAATGGATCTAACAAGTCCTCATTGGTCCAAATTGCGTTACCCTCACTTTTACCAATTTTTTTGCCATTAGCATCAGTTAAAAGCGGTGTAGAAAAGCCTAAAACTTCTGTTTTTTGCCCCTTTTCTACTTCGTTGTTTATAAATTGTAATTTTCTAACTAATTCAACACCGGCAACTACATTTCCCCATTGATCGCCACCACATAGTTGTAAGGTGCAGTTATGTTTTTTGTATAAATGATAAAAATCGTAAGCTTGTAAGATCATATAATTAAATTCTAAAAAACTCATATGCTCTTCTTTTTCAAGTCTTAATTTTACTGATTCAAAAGACAACATCCTATTTACTGAAACGTGTGGTCCTATATCTCTTAATACTTCAAGATAATTTTTGTCTTTCCACCAATCAAGATTATCAACCAAAATAGCATCAGTTGGACCATCTCCAAATTTTATAAATTTTGATATAGATTTTTTTATTCCTTCCTTGTTTTTCTCAAGAATTTCAAGACTCATCATTGGTCTACTTTTATCTTTAAAGGATGGGTCGCCAATTTGCCCTGTTGCTCCCCCAACTAATATAATAGGTTTATTTCCACATCTTTGAAAAAGTCTTATCATCATTAAAGAAAATAAATGTCCTACGTGTAATGATGCACCAGTTGGATCTGTTCCCCAATAGGCAATTACTGATTCTCCACTTGCTAATTGTTTATCTAATTCGTCTATATTAGTGCATTGATTTAAAAAACCTCTCTTTTCGCACTCTTGTAAAAATTTTGATTTAAACATATATGTGGAAATTTGTTAATAACAACTTAAAATGTAGCATTCTTTTGTTAAAAGTCAATATTGTATTGTTGTGCAAATA
The DNA here is from genome assembly GCA_017620845.1 of Rickettsiales bacterium. GTDB lineage: Bacteria > Pseudomonadota > Alphaproteobacteria > Rickettsiales > UBA1997 > RGIG8782. The sequence goes on from JAGAUJ010000020.1 coordinate 59,202, forward strand.
ATAAAACTGCCGTAATGCAAACATACAGAATACTCTTGGAATAAATTGTATATTTAATCACATATTAGTTGAAATTATGTAATAAATAAATGTAATATTTTTAAAATATAATAATTAGTTAAAAACAATCTAATTACTATAAAATATTTATTAATAACGTTAATTATGTAATTACTTATATTTTATATTAAAATTAAACATTTATATTGTTTCTTGACAAAAGATAAAAAATATGATATTATTATCATAATTAAAAAAATAAATGTGAAATAAATGTACAATAAAAAATACAACTACACCGAATTACCAGAACATGTTAATTTGGTTAAAGAATATATTAGAACTACATATCCAGAGGAATATAATAATTTTGAAGAAAAACTTTTTGATATGACACAACCTACTTTTTGCTGTTTCAAACCAGGTTGGATAAAAAGAATGAAATTTCAAAATGCACTTTATAACTTTGGAATAAAAATTGCCAAAGACCCTATTCTATCTCAACAAACAAAAAAATATATGCTTACAAATATATTATCATTTTCTCCAACAGTAGATATAGAAACAGAACCATTTAAAGACATAATATTGGAAGCCATAAATGATGATTCTGCCCAAGAAAAATTTCAACCAATAGCAGAAGCAGTAGAAAATGAGTTTAATCTTGTAGATGCAGATGTGGCATATGCGCATGAACCAGAATATAAACAACTAATATTTAATAATCCTAAAGTAATAAATTATGTAAAAACAGTTGCACCAGATGAATCTTATCATATTATAGAACCAAAAAATCAACCAAAAAATCAACGAGAATTAGCAAACTGGATAAAATATTCACAGTTATGTAATACCTATACAGCAATGACCGAAAGAGACTATATTAAAGCAACAAGTCAAAATATATAAAAATATAATACAACAATACTATATATACAATAACCAATTAAAACAATTAATTGGTTATTTTACCATACTTACTATAACAAAATTATATTTACTCAATAAACAATTTACATTTTAATTTAAACAATTAAACTAAAATTAATTAATTATACAAAAAAATATGTTAAAACTCTACAATTCAGCAACAGGAGAAATACAAGAATTTACACCAATAGATTCAAACAATGTAAAAATATACTCTTGTGGGCTCACAGTTTATGATAAAGCCCATATAGGGCACGCAAGAACAACAATAGCAGTTGATATATTAGTAAGACTTTTAAAACATTTATATAAAAATGTAATTTATGTTAGAAATATCACAGATGTGGACGATAAAATAAATAAAAGAGCAACCGAAAGAGGTATAACAATACAAGAATTAACAAAAGAAGTAATTAATTATTGTGATATTGATATGCAATATATCAACAATTTACAACCAACATTTGAACCAAAAGCAACTCAACATATTAAAGAAATTATTGAAGTTATACAAAGACTTATAAACAATGGAAATGCCTATGTTTCACAGGGGCACGTTTTGTTTGATGTAAATAGTTATAAAAATTATGGTAAATTATCAAACAAAAATACAGAAGATTTAAAAAGTGGTGCAAGAATTGAAGTGGAAGATTACAAAAAAAATCCATTAGATTTTGTTTTATGGAAACCAAGTTTAGATATTGATGATAAATCAAGTAAATTTGAAAGTCCTTGGGGTATTGGTAGGCCTGGATGGCACATAGAATGCTCCGCAATGAGTCATAAATATTTAGGGGAAAACTTTGATTTACATTGTGGCGGTGTAGATTTAAAATTTCCACATCATGAAAATGAAGTAGCACAAAGTTGTTGTGCTTTCCCAAATAGCACATTTGCAAAGTATTGGTTTCACACTGGTTTTTTAATGGTAAATGGTGAAAAAATGTCAAAATCTCTTGGAAATTTTACAACAATAGAAGAAATTAGAAATAAAGGTATTGCTGGTGTTGTTTTGAGATTTGCAATGTTAAAAAACCATTATAGAAAACCACTTGATTTTACTGATAATTTAATTTTAGAGGCAGATAAAAATTTAAAAGATTTACATAAAAATACTATAAAATTAGACTGTAAATATATCGTTCCAAGTGAGTTAATTGAGTGTTTGTGCGATGATATAAATACCCCAAAAACATTGGCTTTATTGAATGAATTTAATAAAAATAAAGAATATGAAAAATTAAAAAATTCCTTGATATTCTTAGGTTTATTTGATGAAAATTTGTTAAATGAAAATAAAAATATTGATAATTTGTCAATAAGTGAAGATGAAATAAATGAACTTATTGAAAAGCGAAATATTGCAAAACAAGGTAAAAATTGGGAAGAGTGTGATAAAATAAGAAATTATTTGAGAAACAAAGGTATTTTGTTAAAAGATGGAAAAGGTGAGACGAGTTGGGAAGTTGTAAAATAGTATAATTATTAATAAATATTTTATTTATGTAGATTTATAAAAATAAAATATATAGAAAGTATGGAGACAAAAATGAAAAACTTTACAAAAACAGTTGAAGATTTTACCTGTGAAAATTGCGGACACAAAGTAAAAGGAAATGGTTTTACAAATCATTGTCCGGAATGTTTCTATTCAAAACACGTGGATAATAACCCTGGTGATAGGAGCTGTGATTGTGGCGGTTTAATGAAACCAATATCTGTGTTACAAAAAAATGGAGAATTTATTATTTTACATAAATGTCAAAAATGTGGCTTTGAGAGAAAAAATAAAGTTGAAGAAAATGATAATTTTGATAAATTGATAGAATTGTCTAAAAAATTGGCAAATGAGCGAGTTGTTGATTTAAAATTTAATAGGTTTGAGTAAAAAATATATTTATGCCTAATTTTTTATTATTTTAACTAAAAAATAGAATACTTTATGTTTTTTTTATTTATTATTTATTTTAATATATTTATTTTACTATCCATACATACATCACATAATACCGCAAAACACCATATACTGTCCACCATCACACATAACCACATTAAAAAACAAAACTTATCCTCAAAATTAACACTCTACTCAATAACTTCCCTTTTACCATTTATACCAGCAGGAGTTACAATCCCCTCTCTTTCCATCCTCTCAACCAAATTCGCCGACTTATTATAACCAATCCTCAACTGCCTTTGAATATAACTTATACTTACTTTTTTCTCTCTTCTAACTATCTCAACAGCCTGCCTATATAATTCTTCATCGCCACCATCCCTACCACTATTAATAGTTATATCAAAATCGCCGCCATCTTCATTATTGTCTGTATCTTCAAAATTCTTTATATATTCAGGTTTTATACCTTGTTTAATTATATAATCAACAACTCTTTCAACTTCTCCATCCGAAACAAATGGACCATGCGCTCTATTAATTTTCCCACCATTTGGCATATACAACATATCTCCCATACCAAGCAACTGATCCGCCCCCTGCTCTCCTATAATAACCTTACTATCAATTTTTGAACTAACAAGAAAACTAACCCTACTTGGGAAATTAGCTTTTATGACACCAGTTACTATATCAACAGACGGCCTTTGTGTTGCCATAATAATATGAATACCAGCAGCCCTTGCCTTTTGCGCTATTCTTTGAATTAAAATTTCAATATCTTTTCCAGCAGTTATCATTAAATCAGCCATTTCATCAACAATAACCACTATAAAAGGCAACTGCTTTGTTTCCAATTCTTTTGTTTCATAAATAGGATCGCCATACTCATCATAACCAATTAATATTTTAGTTTGTAAATCAACACCATCTCTTATTGACTGTTTAACCTTTTCATTATAACCATAAATATTTCTAACCCCAAGACTTGACATTATTTTATAGCGATTATCCATTTCATTTACAACCCACTTCAATGCCGAAACCGCCTTTTTAGGATCCACAACAACCGGAGTCAATAAATGTGGTATTCCTTCATAAACTGATAATTCAAGCATTTTTGGATCTATCATAACCATCTTGCACTCTTCTGGTGTAAACTTATACAATAAAGACAAAATCATTGTATTTATAGAAACTGACTTACCAGAACCAGTTGTTCCAGCAATCAACAAATGTGGCGCTTTTGCCAAATCCATAATTACTGGCTTACCCGCTATATTTGAACCCAAAACAAGAGGTAAAGCATAATTACTATTTTTATATTCTACTGTTTCAAAAATATCTTTTAAAAATATTGTATTTCTAACTCTATTTGGTAATTCTATACCAATAGCATTTTGCTCTGAAATTACCGAAATTCTCGCAGATTTTACTTTTAAATTTCTTGCTATATCATCAGCAAGTCCTATAATTCTTGATGATTTTGTCCCGGCAGACGGCTCAAATTCATGTAAAGTTATAACTGGCCCAGCCTCAACACCTGTAATTCTTCCATTAATTTTAAAGTCCTTTAATACTCTTAATAAATCATTTGCTTGATCTTTTAATTCCTCCTTTGTCAACATAACTATTTTATCATTGGATGATTCTAATAATTCATTTATTGGTAATTTATATTTTGTATTTTTAACAACAAAATTATTTTTTTTATTATTCTCCTTATTGGAAGATAAAAATGATAGCAAGCCACTTTCTTTTTTATCTTTTTTTATATTCTCTTCATTTTCAATATTCTTTATATATTTTTCAAGATCTTCAATTTTTTTATTTTGTATATTTATTAGATTTTCATAATTCTGCTGTCTATATTTACTTTGATTTATTTTATTATAGATATTATTAATAATTAATTTTACCTTATTATACACTTTTTTAGGTGTTAATATAATCAATAATTTTATTATAATTTTAAATACAAATCTAATCAATTTTAAACCTCTTCTCCACAATTTTATAAATAATATATTCATTTTTTTATAACTAAAATCTGTCAAAATAGCAATAGATAATAAAGAACAAAATAAATAAAACACAGTTAATATTTTATAGGGTGCATAACTTGTCAAACTATTTATATAATAACCAACAAAACCACCCCAAGTTTCATAACCCCAATAATTTTTACCACTAAATATTCTTGAAGCAAGAGCACAAGTTGATAAAATAAATAAAATTGACATTGTTAATTTTAAGTAAATATTATATCTAACTAATTTTGACTTAAAAACATTAAATCCTATTTTTGCCACTACAAATATAATAAAAAAAGATACAGCTCCAAACATTTGTATAAATAAATCCGAAAAATATGAACCAGCAATCCCCATTTTATTAAATATAATTGTTGAATTTTTTATAGTATTAAATGATGGATCTAACTGATTATATGATATAATAGATAGTAACATAAATATAGCAAAACACATTATGGAAAAACCCATAAACATATTTAAAAATACTTTTATATTTTTTCTATAAGTCACTTAACACATTTTGCCATATTTTAATAATTTTATAATAAACAATTATTTTTTATTTTCAATAATTGAGAAAAATAAACGCAAATTATTTACATACATAAATTTAAACTCTACCAACTAATCTTAACATATCCATTTCCACTTCTTTGTCCATTTGATCCACTGCAGGTAAATTTTGAGGTATTACAATAACCGGAACCACCGCCGGCACCACCAGTCATAGAAGAGGCACCACCACCGTAATAGCCACCGCCACCACCAAAGCAATAGTGACCTTCAGAACAATCTGCTCCTTTACCAAAAGAACCGCTAGCTTCACCCCCTATTCCATCTCCACCAGCTTCTTGAGTACCACCTTTACCACCATTGCCACTACTACCATCATCACCATTATTATTACCGCCACCACCACTACCAGATCCACAATATTTATTAAGATCAAAGTTGGCACCATTACCGCCGCCACCGCCAGCTACAAGTAATACAGCAGTTTTGTTATTTTCCAGAGAAGATAGCACCCCATCATTAGCAGCCACATGCGTCGCTCCTCCACCACTATGGTATGTAGTACCATCTCTATCACCACATCTACCTCCACCATTAAAAGCATTAGTTAAAGACCCTTTTTGACTATATTGTCCAACAGCTACATAATAAGTAGTTCCATTAATATAATTGCCACTATTCATAACACCTTTTGTATAACCACCTTTACCACCATAACTGCCTCCACCTTGCGCCCCCCACAACTCAAATGTAATACTTTTACCAGCATCTTTTAATCCATATGGAGCACAAAAAGTATCTATTGTGCCAGTGTATTCAAATGTCATACTTCCACTTCCAACCTTCCAAGTTCCATTATTACATATAAGAGTTCCGCTTGCCGAAACATTAGAATATGTATGCTCTATACTAAAACTACTTCCATTACTCACATTAGCACCAACACCCTTATATGTATCATTTGTTATCCAATCATCACACCACCCATCTACACCAACACTTCCATTTAGCCCAACACCTAAATCTCTTGGTATATAACTTTTATGGCAAAAAGTATGATTTGTTGGAACACTAACAGTAAAAGTTTGTCCATCTGATGCAACTCTATATCCACCTATTGCACATATTTTTAATGTTCCATTATCTGGATCAGAAATATTAAATGTTTCTGAATTACAAGTTATACTATCACCAATCTTTACATATTTACTCACAGATATCGTTCCGTTTTTATTCGCATCATCATATAGTCTTGGACTGTAATAATCTACTTTTATTGCACACCCACCTCTCGCTGTCCATGTTCCATTAACGCATTCATAATAATGCCCACCTTTATCAATATTACTATTATTACCGTCTAATATTATATTATTTTTATCAATTTCTTGATAACCACTAGCACAACTAGCTTCTATTTTAGTTCCATTTGTTACAAAATATTGACTTGTATTATACAACATAGTTGTCGTTAATATGGATATATCTTTTGATAGAGTAGTTGTGTTCATTAACATGCCAGGTTGATCATCTACATATAATATATTGTTATCATTTTCCCAAAACACACTTCCTATCGTCATTGCTGGAAGACCTTGACAAGAATTATTTGTTTTAGTCATTTCCCAATTACCATTTGAATTACAAGTTAATGTAAAATTACTTGTTTGATCTGTATATAACCACTTCCAATAGATGCTATTAAAATATCTGTATTGTGTAGATTTATTATTTAAAGATACAATTGATGAACCGGTTTTTAAATAAGCAGTATAACCAGTAGTATTTTTTATTGCATTTAAATCACAAGAGGCTGTTTTTGTTTTCCAATAAGATTTTCCACTATTTATATTTGTAGTATCAAGAGTACAAATATAATGTCTATGTTCATTTGTAGTATCATCTAACACTACTGCAATATTATCACCACAAGTTGCAATATCATTATTATTAACAACAAAATTATTATTTGTACTAAGTGCCGTATAAGAAGAAGCATCTAATGAATTATTATGACAGTATGCCATTGTATATATACCGGTTAGATTATTATCACTTCCAAATGTCATATCATACAATTGATCACTTACCTTATTATTATTTTTATCAAATACTGCAGACATATCATCACATCCAGTAAACACACACATATTATTTTCAGTTCCTTCTTTTACCTCCCACTCTCCATTCTCACCGCATCTTATTATTCTTTTATTTGACGTAGAATAACCAGTATCGCAAGTATTTATTGTAATAATGGTACCAAATTCATATATTTTTCCTTTATTACTATCTAATGTTATATCAATAATACTATCTTCTTTAAATGTGTTACAATTATCATCTGCACACCATACTATTGTTTTTACTAATTCATTACCTAATATATCAGTTGTAAGATCGTCAACTGAACATGTTTTTGCTATACACCCACCTCTTGCAGTCCATGTTCCATTAACACATTCGTAATGGTGCCCACCCTTATCAATATCATTATTACCATCTAATATTATATTATTTTTGTCAATCTCTTGATAACCACTGGTACAACTAGCTTCTATTTTAGTTCCATTTGTTACAAAATATTGACTTGTATTAGATAATATATTTGTTGTTAATGTGGATGTATCACTTGATAAAAGTAATGTATTCATTAACATACCTGGCTGATTTTCTACATATAATATATTGTTATCATTTTCCCAAAATATACTTCCTGTTGTCATTGCTGGAAGACCTTGACAAGAATTATTTGTTTTAGTCATTTCCCAATTGCCATTTGAATTACATTTTAACATGAAATTACTGTATTCACTTGTGGCAACACCACTACTAACACCCCATGTGTTTGCCATATATCTTTTTTGAAATGTATTTGTATCTAATGTTGTAGCGTTACTTGTAGACGCTGTAGATACAGCCTGCACTGAGTCTTTCGCTAACCACACAGTATATCCCTTATTTTTTATTTCATTTAAATCACAAGAAGCAAAATTATATTTCCAATAACTATTTCCATTGTTTATATTTGTCGTATCTTCAATACAAATAAACTCTCTATTATTAATATCACCATTTGCACCATTTGTTGCAGAATTGTTGTCTTCACCACAAGTAATTAATGCGTTAGTATTAACAACAAAATCTTCTGATGATGATAGATTTTTAGCTTCTTCTGGTAAATTTGTATTTTTACAATACAAGATTGGAAAAATATCCGCATTAGCGTTATAAGCAAACGTTGTCTTGTATAACTGACTACTTACCATATTTCCATTCTTATCAAACACTGCTGACATATCATTACATCCAGTAAATAAACACATATTATTTTCAGTTGCCTCTTTTACTTCCCATTCACTATTTTCATTACATCTTATTACTCTTTTACTTTCTGGTGATGAATAACCTGTATTACAAGTATTTATTGTAATATAAGTATTATAATCATATGTTTTAGATTTATTCTCTTCTAATGTTATATCTATACTACTATCAGTTTGTGTTGTAGAACAACTTTCATCATTACATTGTGATATTGTTTTAACATAACTATTACCCAATATCTCTTCTGTTAGATTTGATACAGAACAGGTTTTAACATTATAACTACATCCATTACCTTCCACTATTATATTATCATTACCATCACATTTTAATGTATAACCATTACTACCATCTCTTAAATCATACCCTTCTTTTGTTTTACAAGTCAACGTAACAACTACATCATTTTTATTATAACTTGCGCCATCATCACTTAATAAATTATTTTTATCTTCTTCATTAATATTATCCCAGTTAACCATATTATTTGTTGTAAGTATATCATTAAGTGAATTATTTATTATATTATTATCATATTTCTTACATCCTACAAAGGTACATTTAGTATCACCACTATGTTCTATCACTCCTTCTTTACAAGTTAATATAATATCACCAGAATAACCTATATCACAATTTATTTTTCTAGTTGTTCCATTTAACATATTAATTCCAGCGATAGACTCCGCATTAAGATATTCATCAGTATTTGATGCAATACATGGTTCACCAGTCATTTGTTTTATTGCTAAATCAGTAGTTATACTTTGTTTAGTGGAATCAATATTTCTTAATATAAAACAATTTTTACCTTTTGTATTATACTTAATCTCATTTGTTAACTTATCTAATATTAGACATGATGTAGAACCATCGTCACTATTTTCTGCATTTGCATTATTTATTACACCAAACGAA
>JAGAUJ010000021.1 GCA_017620845.1 Rickettsiales bacterium
CGCCACCAGCACCACCAGCACCACCTTGACCAGCAGTTATATTAATTTCTAACTCACTCTTCTTATCTCCATTTGAACTAAAATTACTACTAGATATGTTACCACCAGCACCACCAGATTTTCCATTGCCGCCATTGCCGCCGTTACCACCGTTACCGCCATTGCCAGCATCATCGGCACCACTAGTATTCTTACCATTAGTACCAGCACCACCAGCACCACCAGCGCCACCTTTCCCAGATATACAATTTAAAACATTGTCAATTATACTATTATTATTTAAAGAATCAGCCGTTGCATCACTACCAGTACTAAAAGCATTATCACCAGCGCCACCAGCGCCACCAGATTTTCCATCATCACCATTATGACCACCACCATTAGCACCATCAGCACCCTTTGCACCATCAGCACCCTTTGCACCATCAGCACCCCACACCGGACACACAACACCCACACTTGTAAAACCAAATACAAGCATCAAAATCCAAACAAAAAATGCACTCCTTTTTAATTTTTCACACAAATTAAATAATTAATTCTTTATAATATAATAGATATGATATATTTAAAATAATAATTTTCAATAAAAATTACACAAAAATACAAAAAAAATAAAAAAAATCTTGCAAAATAAAACTATAAATAATATGTTAAAAGTATAAAAAAATTAATATTTTACTAATTTTAGGAGTAAAGATGTCAGCAATTATAGATATAAAGGCTAGAGAAGTTCTTGATTCAAGAGGTAATCCAACCGTTGAAGCAGAAGTTTATTTAGAAGATGGTTCTTTTGGTTCTGCAATAGTTCCATCGGGTGCATCAACAGGAAGTCATGAAGCTTGTGAATTAAGAGACGGCGACAAAAATAGATTTTTAGGCAAAGGCGTATTAAAAGCAGTAGAAAATGTAAATACAACAATAGTTGAAAATCTTGTTGGTATGAATGCTTTAAATCAAAGAGAAATTGATAACAGATTAATAGAATTAGATGGAACAGAAAATAAAACCAATTTAGGTGCAAATGCTATATTGGCAGTTTCATTGGCAACCGCTCATGCAGCAGCAGATTACTTAAATGTTCCATTGTATAGATACATTGGTGGTGTAAACGGTCATGTTTTACCAGTTCCAATGATGAATGTTATTAATGGTGGTGCTCACGCTAACTGGTGTAATGATATTCAAGAATTTATGATTGCTCCTATTGGTGCAAAAACCGTTAGAGAAGCAGTTCAAATGGGTGCAGAAGTATTCCACAACTTAAAAAAAATATTAAAAACTAACAACTATGCAGTTAGTGTTGGTGATGAAGGTGGTTTTGCTCCTGCTTTAAAATCAGCAAAAGAAGCATTAGACTTTATGTGTGAAGCAGTTCAAATGGCTGGTTATAGTTTAGGAACAGATTTCAGATTTGCATTAGACTGCGCTGCAAGTGAATTCTATAAAGATGGAAAATATAAAATAGAAAATCAATTATTAAATTCAGATCAATTAATTGCTTTCTATGAAAATTTAGTAAAAGAATATCCAATATTCTCTATTGAAGATGCTTTACAAGAAGACGACTATGAAGGTTGGGTAAATGCTACTCAAGCACTTGGAAACAAAATTCAATTTGTTGGTGATGACTTGTTTGTTACAAATCCAAAATTGTTAGCAAAAGGAATTGAAATGGGTATGGGAAATGCTATTTTGATTAAATTAAATCAAATTGGAACATTAACAGAAACATTAGATACAATCCAATTAGCACACAGAAATGGATATAATACAGTTGTTTCTCATAGGTCTGGCGAAACAGAAGATACAACAATAGCACATGTTGCTGTTGCTACAAATTCTGGTCAAATTAAAACAGGTTCATTATCAAGAACAGATAGAATTTGTAAATACAACGAATTAATGAGAATTGAAGAAGATTTAGAAGATGAAGCATTCTATGCTGGAGATTCTATCCTTTAATTGTAATAAATAATTTACAATAAATATAAATCCACTTATTATAGAGTGGATTTTTATTATTAAATTTAATATCACATCAAGAAAAACATTTTTATTGTATTTTTGAATATAATATTTTATTATGCACTCATGAACAAAATTATTAAACAATGAAAAATACAAAAACCAATTTAATAGTAGCTGGAATTGTAGCTTTAATGCCAGTAATGATTAATTCAGTTAATGCTAAAAATAGCAATAACATTGAGCAATTACAAAAAGAGATTAATGCATTAAAAAAAAGGATTGATGATATTAGTTCACAGGATAAATATAACGAAATAAAGAATCATATTTTAAATGATATAAAATTTTATGGAAAATTACACTTAGAAGTTTTGGATTCAAGTAATGATGGCAATACTTATGGTTTATTAGGTGGTAATGTTGCAGAAAAAAGATACATAAATTCACAAATAACTTCATTAGAGTTTGGTGGACAAAAAAAACTATCAGAAAAAAGTAGTTTTATATTCAACATAAAATCAACACAAGAATACATAAAATTTAAAGAAGTATTTTTAAGTTATAATATTATGTCAAAACTAACAGTAGATTTTGGTCAAATGTCAATCAATTTATCATTAGAAGATGAAAACTCAAGTAACGGAGAATCATTAATTAGTGATACAAGATATTACAGCACTGGTGACCTATTTTTTACAAAAGGTGTTGGTATTAAATTAAAATATAATGATATTTATGGCGGTTTTATTACTGGTGTATATGGAAACTCATACACTGATAAAATATCAGAAATCAATAGAACAACTTTTAATTTTAGAGGTTATATAAATCCATATAAAGAAGAAAATAATGTAATTCATCTTGGAGCATCATATTTTAATAGTGTAGTTGATGATTCTAAAGAACACAAAATACCAGATCAAACCCTTCAAGATTTTACACAAAATAAAAATTTGTCATATACTTTAAAACAGACCGAAAGTATGGCTTTTGAATTTGCAGCAAATCATAATTGGTTTAATTTCCAAACAGAATATATGAAAGGTTATATAACCCCATCATCTAAATTATATCAAGAAAGATTTAATATATCAAATTATTATGCAAGAGTTGGTTTTATGTTAACTGGTGAAACAATTGAGTATAGACATGGCAGTTTCGGTAATGTAAAAGTTGCAAATCCAATAAATGAAGGTGGTTTTGGTGCTTTTGAATTATCTTTTAGGTTTGCTAATACAGATTTACAAGATATTAAATCTAATAAAATGTTTGATTATGGAAAATATGAAGAATATTCAGCATCTTTAAGTTGGATTCCAATGGATTTTGTTAAAATTGTATTACAATATTCAAAAATTGAAGAGAAATTCATAAATCCATTTGCAATTGCTGTTAATAATAAGAATAAAAATAACGATTATAATGTTGTGGCTTTAAAAGGAAAGATATTCTTTTAATAGTATATAATAATTGTTAATTGTAACCCATCGCCCAATTGCGGTGGGTTTTGTATTCTTAAATACTACTTTTATTACAAATACTATAAAAGTTTCATATTATATAATTATTTTTGTATTTAATCTTTGTAAAAATATGTAATGCTTTATTTTAAAATAAGATTTACATAATATGTTATTGATTTGTATTTATATTTTCAGTCTTAATGTTTAAATACTGTAACTTTTACAATTTAATTAGTAATAAATTATCTCAGTATAAAAATATACAATATTTGTAGAACACAAAGATATTTAGGTAATTCCAATAATATTTCAAAAAAAATTATATATAGTAATTGTATATAAGTTATATGCATATATATTAAAAATTAACATCAAATTATATTTACATATAAATTATTAATATTTAATTATAATAATATTATTTTTTTTAAAATATTTTTATTGACATGTTACTTTATATATGTCAATAATATATTCCCACACAATAATGGGTTATAAAAAGCTATTAAGTATTATTGAAGCGCTTTATATTATTTATTACAAAAATCGCAAAATACCATATTTTTGCGACAAGTTGTTTTTGCTTTAAAATTATAAAGGAGAATAATATTTAAAAATTTTATTAATTTTATAGGAAAATTTTAAATGAAAAAAATGTGTAAAATTAAAACTTTATTTCGGTATTGTGTATTGGTATTTGTTTTGTTGTTTATGCCAATCGCAAATATTATGGCGAATGAGATGAGTAAAGTCGATGAAGCAAGTAGAGTATTTAAAGATATGCAAATTGGTAGTAAACCGGTAAATGAGCAAATTACCAAAGGAATGCCCCCAAAAATGGACATACCAATTACACTATCAACCGATATAGTTACTCTTATTGCTGGCTTGATAGCCGCCAGACAACAACTACAAGCACATGAAACAACAGTTATAAAAAAAATGGTACTATACTCACAGATTGCTTTAATGACCCTTAAAACATCATTCGATTTCTATCGATTATATGAGTTACGTAGCTACACTGACAATAATTATATAATACAAAATAATTTTTGTCAATATTGTAATAAAAATTTAGCAGAAAGACTAATTCGAAACGCAACAGAAATTTATAACATAGATAATATCAATCCTTTTAAAGCCTGTGTACTTGATAATGAAATATGTAATTTTGATTACACACTGGCCAATTATGGTATTCATATTTATAATGATATTAATAATAACAAAATAATATTTAATAATGCAAAGATAGAAGAGTCAACGGTTGTTAGTTTAAAAGATTTTGATAAATATAGTAAAAATTATAATACAACAAAAATGTCTATCGCCATGCATACTGGATGTGTTGAACCATTTTTATATTGCAAAAATTCTTTTTGCTCAAATCAACAAAAATATAAAACTACCAATTATAACGCAACACCACAAAACAAACATAATAATATAAATTGTGATGAAATTTTAAAATGTCCAAAAATATATGGTTATGAACAATATAGATTGGCAATATCTCATAAATATAAAATTAATATTGTAAAATCTATTACCAATAAAAATACCTATGATTGTTTTGATGAATACGCACAATACCCTACTATTTACGATTCAGACTCATAAACATTACATCTTTTATCTATATTTTACACAAATTACTTTTATTTTACTTACTAAGCAACCACAATTCTATATATTGTGGTTGTTCATTTTTGCAATAATCTATCACAAAACATTTAGATATCTTTGCAGTATTATTAATTTTAAATAGTTTAGATTTACAAACTCCCACATTATATTTCTGCGACTAAAAAATATTTATATACAATTTAACAAATTTAATACTATCAGTAGTTTTTCAATCCTCTTCCAAAAAAGTTTTTCCAGTATTCACATTTCTAACAATTAAACCAGTGGATTTTATCAACATTGTTATAACCTTTTTCCTATCTGCATTAATAAAACCACCATTCGTATCGCCTTTATCATAAACTATTTCTCTAACGCCAGCTTGCAATAAATGTTTCATACAATTTTCACAAGATATATGAGTGCAATATACTTTTGCATTTTTCAAAGAACATTTTGCAAAAATTAAAGCATTCATTTCTGCATGAACACTTAACATATCTTTATAAGGTCTTTCAAATGTCATACATGTTTCATCACAACCAGCAATAAAACCATTATAACCAAATGATATTGGCTCATTATTTTCAGAAACTATAACACAACCAACTTGTGTTGATGGATCTTTTGATTTTTTAGATACTGCCCAAGCAATAGACATATAATATTCATCCCAGTTCATATTTACATTATTTTTATTATGTATTGGAATTTTAATAACAGATTAAAAAAATATCAACAAAAAATATTCAATTATTGATTTTTTTTATTAATTAAATATACTATACTAAATTAATATAAAGAATGTAAAAAATCATGATAGAAATAGGACAATTAAACAACGGAATTAGAGTTGTATGTGATTATATGAAAGATGTTGAAACAACCTCTATAAAAATACTTGTAAATACTGGTTCAAGAAATGAAAATATAAAAAATAACGGTATTTCACACTTTATAGAGCATATGGCTTTTAAAGGCACAAAAAATAGAAATGCCAAACAAATTGCTTGCGATTTTGAAAATATAGGGGCAAGTTTTAATGCTTACACATCAGTAGAAACAACCGCATATTACAGTAAACAATTAAAAGAATATACCGAAAAAGCATTAGAAATTTTAATAGATATGATTGATAATTCTATTTTTGACAATGAAGAGTTAGAAAAAGAAAGAGGTGTTATTTTACAAGAATTAGCAATGACAAATGACACCCCCGATGATATAATTTATGATTATTATAAAGAAACTGCTTTTAATAACCAACCATATGGAAGAAGCATTTTAGGTCCAGCAGAAAATATTAAAAATTTCCAAAAAAATGATTTTTTAGATTATATAAATACAAACTATACAGCAGACAATATTGTTTTATCAGTTGCTGGTAAAATAACATTGGATGAAATCATTAATTTTGGAAACAAATATTTTAAAGACAGAAATAACACAACAAATTTTATTCCAGAAAAAGCAAAATATACATCAGGTTGCTTTAAAAAAGAAAAAGATTTAGAACAAGTGCAATGTATTATTGGTTTTGAAGGTTTATCATATAATGATAAAAATAAATATAAAATATCAGTTATGAATCATATTTTAGGCTCTGGCATGTCTTCACGATTATTTCAAGAAGTTCGAGAAAACAAAGGATTGTGTTATACAGTTTATTCTTTTAACTCTTTTGGTAGAGATGTTGGTTCTTTTGAAATATATACTGGTATAGAGCCCGAAAATACAAACAAGGCAATAGATGCCATTATTGATGAACTTAAAAAAGCCACAGAAACAATAACACAAGATGAGTTAGAAAGATCTAAAATTAAATTAAAATCATCTATATTAATGGGACTTGAAAATACAAGTAGTAGAGCTTCATCAAATGGTGCTGATATTTTAAAATATGGAAAAGTTATTGATGAACAAGATATAATTGAAGATATTAATAGCACAACTATTGAGGAGGTGCAAGATATATTAAAAAATATAATTTGTAGCACCCCAAGTATTGCTCTATATGGAAAAGTTAGCGATTCTTATGATTATGATTTAATTAAAAGTAAAATTAAATTATAAAATTGACTATTTAAAAAAATATTTTATTATAAACATATATATTATATTAACAAATAACTACATTGGATGCAAACGATATTAATAACTGGTGGAGCAGGATTTATAGGTTCAAATTTTATTCCATACTTTTTAAAGGCACATAAAGAATACAAAATAGTAAATATTGATAAATTAACTTATGCCGGAAATCTTAACAATTTAAAAGAATGCAAAGATAACCCAAACTACACTTTTATACAAGGTGATATTTGTAATAGATTATTAATTGAAAAAATTTTCAAAGATTATGATATAAAAGGAGTTATACATTTTGCAGCGGAAAGTCATGTTGACAATTCAATAATAAATCCTGATGCCTTTATACAAACAAATATTGTTGGCACTTTTACACTTATTGATGTAGCAAAAAATTACTGGTTAGAAACACCACATAAAGTAAAACAAGGTTATGAGAATTGTAGGTTTCATCACATTTCAACAGATGAAGTTTATGGTGATTTAGATGAGACTGGATTTTTTACTGAAACAACACCATATAACCCAAGTTCTCCTTATTCTTCAAGTAAAGCAAGTTCTGATTTAATTGTAAAAGCATATAAAAGAACATACGGATTAAATATTACGATTTCAAATTGTTCTAATAATTATGGTCCAAAACAACATAGCGAAAAATTAATACCAACAATTATTAGAAAATGCCTATCTAATGACAAAATACCAGTTTATGGAACTGGAAAAAATATTAGAGATTGGCTATATGTTTTAGATCATTGTAAGGCGATAGATTTAATTTATCATAATGGAAAAAATGGCGAAACTTATAATGTTGGCGGTAGAAATGAAAGACAGAATATTGAAATTGTAAAAACAATTTGTAATATTTTAGATAAAAAAATTCCAAGTAAAATTTTAAAAAGTTATTTTGAATTGGTTGAATTTGTTGTTGATAGGGCTGGACATGATAGAAGATATGCTATTGATGCTACGAAATTAGAAACTGAATTAGGTTGGAAAGCTGACGAAAATTTTGATAGTGGAATTATAAAAACAGTTGATTGGTATTTAGAAAATAAAAATTTTTAGTTATGAAGGCAGTTGTAGTTTTTCATTTATTTAATTTTGATTTATTAGATGAAATATTTAAATATATTAGCAATATAACAATTGAATATGATTTATATATTACTATAACAAAAGAGGATGAAACAATAAAACAAAAAATATTAAATTTTAAACAGGATTCTAAAATATTTTTAGTAGAAAATAGAGGATATGATGTTGGTCCATTTTTTGAAATATTAAATAAAATTAATCTTAATGAATATGATTACCTAATTAAATTACATACAAAAAGTTCAACAAAAACCACACAATTTATTTCAAAAATACAAAGTTTTAATAATAATGAATGGAGAAAATATTTATTGTCATTTTTAAAAAATAAAAATACATTTAATAAATGTCTAAATATTTTTAATAAAAATCACAAAGTTGGAATGATTGGAGATAGTTATTGTATAGTAAAAAACGATATTTATTATAATTTTAAACTTGATGATTTTTGCAATACAATATTAAATAAATTACAGATAGATAAGTATAACAAATCAAAATATATTGCTGGAACTATTTTCATTGCAAGGACAAACATATTTAAGCCCCTGCAACAACTAAATATAAATATTAATGATTTTGATATTACAAATGGGAAAATAAAGCACGGAACAAGAGCACATTTTTTTGAAAGAATTTTTGGATTTAATGTATATAAACAAGGTTATAAAATATATGAGTTGTTCACTATAAGATCACTGTTATTGTTTTTAAAAAATACTTTCTATACAAAAAGAGTTACCACAAGCAATAAACTATTAATCAAATTATTTAAAATACCAATTTATAATAAAAAATTAAAGTAAAAAAATATTCACATTTCAATTTGTTATTAATGTAATACCACTTACAAATAGATGCAACAAACAATATTACATTTTTTTATAGTAAATTATAAGTGTTGCGGAGGTGTTGCGGAACAATACAAAAATAAAAAAGCACCAAGTCCCCTTGGTGCCAAATACACAAATAAATTCATGTATTATTATATTTTTTATTTTTGCATAGAAGCAACTTCTTCCGCAAAATTATCTTCTTTCTTTTCAAGACCTTCTCCAAGAACATACAAGCAATACTCTTGAATTTCAACAGTTTTACCATTTTCTTTTTCAAAAGTCTTCAAAACATCCAAAACTTTTTTATCATTATCCATAACAAAAACTTGTTCCAATAAACAAATTTCTTCATAGAATTTTTTGATTCTACCATCAATCATTTTTTCAATGATATTTTGTGGCTTTCCAGATGATTTCGCTTGTTCTATAAGAACATCTCTTTCTCTTGTAACTCTTTCTTCTGGCACAGATTCTCTATTTAAAAATTCTGGTTTTGAAGCCGCTATATGCATGGCAATTTGTTTACCCAATTCTTGTAAAGAATCTTTGCTTGCATCAGATTTTAACGCAAGTAAAACACCAATTTTACCTAAATTTGGTGCAATAACATTATGTAAATAAGAAACTATAACACCATTGCCATTAAGAGTAATATTTTTACCTCTTCTTAACTGTAAGTTTTCACCAATAACAGCAATTTTATTAGTAATTTCTTCACCAATATTAGAATAACCTTTAACTTCTTCAACAAAGTTATTGTTATCTTTAACTTGTTTTCCTGCTTCTGCAATATGTAAAACTAATTCTTGGAATTTATCATTTCTTGCCACAAAGTCTGTTTCAGAGTTAACTTCAACCATACAAGCATTTTTACCATCATTATTGACAGCAACTAAACCCTCGGTTGTTACTCTTGCACTTTTTTTAGCAGCAGAAGATAAACCTTTTTTTCTTAACCAGTCAACTGCTTCTTCATAGTTATCTCCACAAGCAGATAATGCTTTATTACAATCTGCAATACCGCAACCAGTTTCCTCTCTTAATTTTTTAATTAAAGCTAAATCTGCCATTGTCTACTCCTCTGTTTTTTCAGTTGTTGTTTCGGCTGTATTTTCAGCAGTTACTTCTTTTTTTGCTTCTTTTTTAAAAGAAGGTTTTTTAGCAACTTTTTTATTATCAGTCGTTTTCTTTTTTG
The DNA here is from genome assembly GCA_017620845.1 of Rickettsiales bacterium. Classification (GTDB taxonomy): domain Bacteria; phylum Pseudomonadota; class Alphaproteobacteria; order Rickettsiales; family UBA1997; genus RGIG8782. The sequence continues at coordinate 10,281 of JAGAUJ010000021.1, forward strand.
TTGCTGATTTTGAATTAACTACTGGTTTTTTTTCAGTTCTAACAACTTTAATATCTTTTAAAGCATCATTAAATATTCTACAATATAATTGAATTGCTTTTATAGAATCATCATTACCTGGAATTGGATAATCAACAACATCTGGATCAGAATTTGTGTCAACTATTGCCATTACTGGAATTCCCAAAGATCTTGCTTCATTAATAGCAAGTGATTCTTTTACTGTATCCACAACAAATAATAAATCTGGTAAAGTTCCCATAGATCTTATACCACCCAAGTTGTCCATAAGTTTTTCTTTTTGTTTATTTAAAACAACTTGTTCTTTCTTTAATAATTTGCTGTTTTCATCACTTAATTGACTTTCAATGAATCTAATTTTTTTGATTGATTGAGAAACTGTTTTCCAGTTTGTCAACATACCACCAAGCCACTTGTGATTAACATAGAATTGATTGTTATTTTCTGCCAATTCTTTAATGCTTTCGGCACCTTGTTTTTTAGTGCAAACAAATAAAATTTTACCTTTTTTCTTTGCTACTTCTCTTAAAATTCTTGTAGCTTCATTTAATAAAATTGCTGTTTGTGTTAAGTCAATTATATGAATACCATTTCTACTACCATAGATATATGGAGCCATTTTTGGGTTCCATCTCATTGTTCTATGACCAAAATGAGCACCTGATTCAAGTAATTCTCTAATAGTAAATGATGGTTCATTTCCTTTTTTTTGTTCTGAAACTTCTTCTGTTGTTTCTTCCACAATATTTTCTTGTTCTGTAAGAACTTCTTTTTCTTCTGTCATTTTATCACCTTGGTTAAAACATTTATCAACAAAAATCCGCAAAGGACACCAAAGTTTGTTGATATGTTAATTAATAAAAAAATAAAGTCTGGAAAAACCAGACATTAACATTGTATAATAATCATTTTATAATGCAAGCAAATATTTACTTCGTCTTATCTCCACAAGCTGGAAATTTTGAATAAATATAATCCCCCAATCCAAAAGGTAAACAACTTAACAACATCATTGAGTAATAAACTATTTTAGGAAAAATTATAAACTTTTTATTTTTTTCTATTCCTTGTCTTATCTTTTTTACTGCCTCATCAACTTCAATCATAAATGGCATTGGAAAATTATTTTTATCAGTTAATGGTGTTCTAATAAATCCGGGACAAACAACATTTACATTTACATTATATTTTTTTAAATAATTATTCAAAGCCTCACCATAAGATCTAACACAGGCCTTACTTGCAGAATAAGCTGGTGCTGTTGGCAAACCTCTAAAACTTGCTATTGAACTAATTATAACAATTCTTCCTTCATTATTTTTTATCATTTGTGGAATAACTGGATTTACTGTATTTATAACACCAAAAATATTTGTATTAAAAATTTCATATAAACTCTCATCAGTTTCAAAACCACCAGCAGTTCCACCCGATACACCAGCATTAGCAATAACAATATCAAATAAAACACCTATTTCTTCAAAATATTTTTTCATTTCTTCTTTATTTCCAACATCTATGCTTTTTATAAAAACAGTCGCACCTTTTTCTTCACACAATTTTTTAGTTTCTTCTAATCTTTCTATATTTCTTCCAAGCAAATATAAATTTGTATTACCATTTGAATAACTTAAAGCTAAACCCTTTCCAAGTCCACTATTTGCCCCAGTAATTAATATATTTTTCATACAATCTCCAACATATTTTTTTAGTAAATTATTTTTAAATCTATTAAATTGTCTAAAAATTTTATTTCTTCCAATAAATGGAATATATTTTGACAATGGAATAAATTCTTGTTCACCAAATCCATCAACAATATATAATTTTAATTCATTATTTGTCAATCTTTTTACTACAATATTAAATTCTTTTAATTCTCTGCTTATAAAATTTGTTTGTAAAATATTATAAAACAAATCATATAAAGCACATTTTACTTTATTTACTTCAATACAATCACCTCTATCATTTATATGCATACTTATATATTTTTCCAGAGAAACTGTTTGAGTTCCATCATCATTTAATATATTTTCAGTCAAAAAACCAGTTCCCAAATTAGTTTCAACTAAACCATATGATTTTGGTATAAAATCAAGCCACTCATGTTTGATATTTTTGTAAAAATTATTATCTTCATAATTTTCATCAAAATCTTTTAAATGCCTAAATTTTTTAAAAAAATTGTTTTTCTGTCTGTCTTTTCTATGTTGTAAAACATCTTGTTTTGTAATTTTTATTAGTTTTGTTTTGTTATCATAGTAATAAATATCTCTGTTTCCACCAGAACAGAATTTATCTTCCAGTGTTAATGTAACGTGTTTATTCATAATATTAATTTATTCCAACAATATTAAATAACATTGTAAAAATATATTTTAAAAAGTCAACCACTTGGTTGAAAAAAACTTATTTTTTATATATTTTATATATAAATATTATAATTGTTTTATTTATTTTTACTATTTATTTTTACTATTATTACAACCAGCAACTCACTTGTAATACCAATTGCAAGATTTTGAAAATAATTACAACTTTATACTAAAATTAATTTTTTCTGCTCTTCAATGCCACCATAACATTAACTATACTTGCCGGAGTAATACCCATAATCCTACTTGCAACCTCAATACTATAAGGCCTATGTTGTTTAAATTTTTCCTTAACTTCATTTGTAAGTCCACCAACAGAATCATAATCAAAATCAGCCGGAATTAACATATTTTTTTCTTTTTCTAATAATTCAATATCTTGATTTTGCCTTTTTATATAAGGTTCATACATCGCCTCAATAGACAATTGTTTTTGTGTTTCTATATCTATTTCATTAATTTCTGGAAAAACATTTTTCAATTTTTCAATATCAATATTTGGATGGCCCAATAATTCATAAGCACTTCTTTTTATACCATCTTTTTTTATATCAATATCAAATTTTGCCAATTCATTTGGCGATATAATAAAAGATTTTAATAATTCTTTACCTTTTTCAATTTTATCTTTTCTTTCATAAAAAAATTTTTGTCTTTCTTGTGATATAATACCAAACTCAACACCTTTTTCAGTTAGTCGTAAATCAGCATTATCCGCTCTCAAAAATAATCTATATTCTGCCCTTGATGTAAACATTCTATAAGGCTCCGTTATACCCAAAGTTGTTAAATCATCAATCATAACACCAATATAACTATCTTCTCTATTTAAAATAAATGGTTTATCACTACAACTATTTATGCCAGCAACAAGCCCCTGCCCTGCCGCCTCTTCATAACCAGTTGTTCCATTAATTTGACCAGCAAAAAACAAATTTTTAATCTTCTTTGTTTCCAAAGTTGGTTTTAATTCAAGAGGACTTATATAATCATACTCAATAGCATATGCATATTGTAAAATCTTACAATTTTCAAGTCCTTTTATTGAATGTATAAACTCATCTTGCACCTCAACTGGTAAAGATGTAGAAATTCCATTGGGATAAACTAAATTACTATCAATACCCTCAACTTCCAAAAAAATTTGATGTCTATCTTTGTCAGCAAATCTCAAAATCTTATCTTCAATAGATGGGCAGTATCTCGGTCCTCTTCCAACTATTTTACCACCATACATTGCAGATTTTTTAATGTTATCTTGTATAATTTTGTGTGTTCCAGTATTTGTATAAGTAATTCTACACTCTATCTGTGGAACCATAATTTCTGTATTCATATAAGAAAAAGGTTGAGGCACATCATCCCCACTTTGTAATTCTAATTCGCTAAAATCTATTGTATTTTTATCAATTCTTGCTGGTGTTCCAGTTTTTAATCTTCCTACTTCAAAATCATATTTTTTAAAGAAATTTGCTAATTTTTTAGATGGCTTTTCATTTATTCTTCCAGCCTCTTCACTATCAAAACCCCTAAAAATAACTCCATTTAAAAAAGTTCCACTTGCTACAATAACTGCGTTTGAAAATAATTTTTCATTATCATTTAAAACAACACCTTTTACAATACCATCTTCAACAATTATATCTGTTACTTCTGCTTCTATTATATCAATATTCTTATATTGAGACAATAACTCGTTCATTGCTTTTTTATATAACTTTCTATCTATTTGACATCTTGGAGACCATACGGCAGGACCTTTGCTTGCATTTAATACTTTGAAATGTGTTCCAGACATATCAGCACACTTTCCCATTAAGCCATCAAGAGCATCTATTTCTCTAACAATTATTCCTTTTGCAACACCACCAATTGATGGATTACAAGATAACTCACCAATGTTGTTTTTATCAAAAGTTATTAAAGCAACTTTTTTACCAGTTCTTGCAATTACTCCAGCTGCTTCAATACCAGCGTTACCAGCACCTATTACTATTGTTTGATACATTTTCTTTTAATATATAAATAAATTTTTTTAACAAAAACAGATAAAATAAAAAAACCTAAAAATAGTGGTAAAAATACAATAAATGTTATAAAATAATGGACTATCATTTGACAAGCTAAAATTAATGTATTTATAGCATCTGTTATAACTTTTTTAATACTCCATTTGTTTCCCATAATCTCCGGTTCTATTGTTAGATTAATTTGTGAATAATCAACTTTATTTTGTATTTTTAAATTTGATTTTTCAAGTCTTTCTATTTCATTTTGAACATTGCTTAATTCTCTATCTACTGCAATAACATCTGCTAATTTTTCCGCTTGTTTATTCATCATTGTTCTTAATTTATCTCTTCTAACGTATAGATTTTTTAATTTATTTTCATTATCTGTATATTGCTCTGTAAAATCTGTCGCTGAAAAACTTTCATTTTTAATGTAACCATCTTTTTTAATATCTTTCATAAATTTAGATATATTATTTGTTGGAACTTTTATTGTAAAATTGGTTGCTTTATTATTTTCATATTCATAAGAATAAAAATTTTCAATATAACCATTGTATTTTTTTAGTAATTCTTCTAATTCTTGTGTGCTTTTATCTACATTTTTAACAATAATATTTAAATTAAATGTTTTAACTATTTTTCTATCAGTATTATTATAAGTTAAATTTGTAGCATCAATGGAATTTGTAGCAGTAAGTGTTCTTGCTTTAATATTGTTTGTTGTTTTATATTGTCTTGTTTCGTTTGTGTGAATTTTACGATTTTGTATTGCACCTTTAAATATGGAAATTAATGTAATAATTAATAGTATAATTATTATATGTTTACTCACAAAATTATTTATTTTATTATATAAATTCATATTTGATAATCTAATTTAATGAGTAAATAGTAGTAAATATTTTTTAAATGTCTATAAAATATTTATAAATATTGAATTATAACATTTAATAATATCTCAAAAAAAATAAACATTGCAACCACCCCTAACAAATACAAACCAAACACCAATCAACAACCTAATTAAACTCCTACTATATATAACAAATTAAAATACCCCAACACAACATTGGGGTATATATTAAATCAAAACAAAATAAACTAATTATTTTTTAACCACTCTTCTACAACTTCTCTCTCACAAAAATATTTTTTTTCTGCATTAGCATATTCTTGATATTTTTCAGGACCTTTACCCATCATTATAAATGTATCACCCTTTTCTGCCATAGATAAAGCAAATTCTATAGCATCTTTTCTATTTACAAACAACTTATATTCAGTGCCAGTTTTTTTAAGTCCAACTTCTATTTGAGAATTTATAACATTTGGGTCCTCGCTTCTTGGGTTATCTTCTGCCACAACAACAAAATTAGAATATTTTCCAGCAACTTCACCCATAAGTGGTCGTTTTGAATTATCCCTATCTCCACCACAACCAAACAAAGAAATTAACTTATTTTTTGTAAATTGTTTCATTGCCTTTAAAATATTTTCAAATTGTTCTGCTGTATGTGCATAATCTATTATTATATTAATACCTTTATCATTATTTACAGACTCGCATCTACCACCAATATAATCTATATTATTTAAACCATTTACAATATCATCAATCTTAACATCTAAAAGCAAAGCAGTTGCTATTGCACTTAATGTATTATAAACAGAAAATCTACCAACTAAATTAATAAAAATATTTTTATATTCTTTATTATTATATTTTAAATCAAAATATGTTCCATTCGGTGTTATATTTACATTATAAGCATACAAATCAGCACTTTTATCTTCTAATGATAAAGATAATTTTTGCTTATTTATTCTGTTATAAAATTCTTTTCCATATTTATCATCAATATTAATGACTGCCTTTTTAGATAAATTAAACAATTTAAATTTTGCTTCTGCATATTCTTCTTGTGTTTTATGAAAATCTAAATGTTCTATTCCTAAATTTGTAAAAATACCAACTTCAAAATTAATCATATCAACTCTATTTAAACTTAAAGCATGTGAAGTTGCTTCCATTACTGTATATTTTACACCTTGTTCATTTATATAATTAAACATTTTTGCTAATTCTAAACTGTCAGGTGTTGTAACTGTTGTTTTATTAACTGGTATTGGTTCATTACCTATTCTATGACCCAAAGTTCCTATTACTGCACTTTTAATTCCCACATTTCGCAACACAGTTTCAATAATTATTGTTGTAGAAGTTTTGCCACTTGTTCCGGTAACACCAACAACTTTCATATTGTTTTGCGGATTGTTATAAAAATTAAAACAAATAGTCTGCATTGCACTTCTTGTATCTTTAACTTTTATAACTGTTACATTTTTATTATTTACAAAAATATCTTTTTCCACCAAAAATGCTCTTATATTGTCATTTTTTATTGCTTCTTCTACAAAAGCGTGACCATCAAACTTCATTCCAGAAATACAAACAAACATAGTATTTTTATCACAATTTACGACCTTTCTGGAATCATTTTCAATTATTTCAATATCAAGTTCATCATTTCCTTGTAATATTTCATAATCTATATTGCTCAATATATTTTTTATTTTCATATCTATTTATTATATAATAATTATCAACTCATATTGCATGCTATATTTTTATTACTAATTTTCAACATTTTTTATTGAATTGTTGCATGTAATCAAAACAACACAGTCATTTTTTATTGAGTTATCAATACTTTTTAAACATATGTTGATAATTCAATAAAAAACCTTGTCAATAGTAAAAATGTAAATTTTTGTAAAAAAGTATACTTTACTATTTGAATCATCCAAATATTATAGTGTAAGATACATTAGTATAATAAATTAATAATATTACAAATGCCAAGTATTATAAAGAAAGATATTATTATAGATAAACAAGAAAATTGGAGCGATGTTTGTGATAAACTTTACAGTCAATTTGGTAAAGGTATATATGATGCTTGGTTGAATAATTTAAGTTTAGTTTCATTAACTCAAAATGAAATAGTAATGTCAGTTCCAACTGCTTTTATAAGAGATTGGATACTTAGAGAATATTTTAATGGAAAATTTAAAAATATTAATAATACAAGAACCTGTATTCAAAAAGGAATAAAGCAAATATTACTTGACACATTTCCAACACTAATGTCTTTTCAAATAATTGTAGATAAAAATGCAATTGAAAATAATATAGATAATAAAATAGAAGATACAAATAACACTACAATAAAAAGTATATCAAGTAATAATAACTTATATAATATAGGAATACCATTAAATAATAGCTACACATTTGATAATTTTGTTGTTGGTTCTTCAAACAAATTAGCATATCAAATTGCAAAAAATATAGCAACAACAAATAGTATTGACTTGGGAACAAATCCATTTTTTATTTATGGCGGTGTTGGTTTAGGTAAAACTCATTTATGTCAAGCAATGGCTTGGAAAATAAAAGAAACACAACCAAACAAACAAGTTGTTTATTTATCCGCTGAAAAATTTATGTTTTTATTTGTTCAATCTTTACAAGAACAAGATATAAATACATTTAAAAATAGATTTAGAAATATAGATGTTTTAATAATAGACGATATACAATTTATAGTTGGAAAAGATAAAACACAAAAAGAGTTTTTTTATACTTTTGAAACATTAATTAATGACAATAAACAAGTAGTTTTGGCTTGCGATAAATCACCATCAAACTTAATTGAACTTGATGAAAAACTAAAATCAAGAATAACTGGTGGTCTGGTTGTTGATATAAAAGAACCAGATTATCAATTAAGATATGACTTAATTACTAAAAAGTCAAAAGATTTAGGTTTAAATATAAATAAAGATTTAATTGAATATATAGCAGAAAATATAGTATCAAGTGGTAGAGAAATAGAAGGTTGTTTAAAAAGATTACAAATACATCAAGATATAATGAATATTGAAATTACAGTTGATACAATAAATGAAATATTAGGTGACAACATATCTAACAATAAAAAATTAATAACAATTAATGATATTCAAGAAAAAGTATCAAAGTATTTTGACATATCATTAAATGATTTAAAATCAGATAAAAGAATAAAAGAACTTGTTATACCAAGACATATTGCCATGTATTTCAGTAAAAAACTAACAACAAAAAGTTTTCCGGAAATAGCAAAATGTTTTAATGGTAAAAATCATGCAACAGTTATACATGCTGTTAAAAAAATTGAAGAGTTATTGCAAACAGATTTGGAAATTAATAAATTTATCACAGAAATAGATAAACAGTTGAAATAAAAAATTGGAGGCTAAGTGTTTACAATCATTACTTTTATGTTCTGTATATATTTTGTAATTTCAAATTCTATTGCAACAGAAAGCATAAGCAATACTACATTATTACCATCATTAACATTTTACAATAACTACATATTTTCAAATGAATTAAAACTTAATGTTAAACAGACAAATACAAATTATACATTTGGTGGTTACATTAAAAAAAATTCTATAAATGGAAATGAATTATTTGATACAATAGACAATAGGAATTACAGAGTTATATCTACACAAACAGATAACAATAATTATTTTTATAATATTTTTTTTACAAAAAAATTTAAAGAATTTAGCAAAAACAATACTAATCACACATTATATTGGACTTTATTTTTTAATGATAGTATAAAATATAAGGAAGTCTTAGAATTTACTTATGTAGATGTTTATTCATCTGCTGGTTTACAAATAGACTATTCAATAAATAACACAAATACTGATACAAAAAATATACTTGAAAAACTCCCAATAAATTTATTTATGTCAATTTCACAAAATATTAATGGAGTAAAAAATAATATAACAACCGGTGTAAGCACTTTTTATACATTAAATAATAATTTATCTTTTAATTTTGAATATAGTTATTTTAAAGATGTAAAAACTAAAAATAAGATTAATAAAACATATAATAATAGACATTATATAATAAATGTTAAAGATTTGCTTTATGAATCTCATAATGTTAAACTTATAACACATCTGTCTTTTGCAGAAACAATTTCTGCTGATTTACTATTAAATTATTCAAAAACAAAAAGTTATGGCAATAATTTCTATTTTGGTGTTCAGTTTAAGTTGTAAACATTTTTGTTATAAAAAAATAAATATTTGCCAACAATTATTAGTATCTACAATCAATATAAACTAAAATAATTTTATCAATAGCACATACCGATATATTTTTAATTACACCTTTTTAAAAAACATTCACAATTTTAACCAAATCTTCCACACCTAACTCTTCAACTCTCACACCAGCGGCAACACCACACTCACTCAATACATCCACCGCATTTTTACACACTTTTTTTAAATTATTTAAAACAGTCTTTCTTCTTTGATTAAACAAAACCTGACACAACTTTGACAATTTTACAATAATATCAAGATTTACATCTTGTTTTACAGTCAACCCAACCACAGAAGACACAACTTTTGGTGGCGGAGTAAAAGCACTTGGTGCTATATCAAAATATTTTTTTACATCACAGATATACTGACACATTACTGATAATCTACCATAATTTTTACTATTATTTTTAGAAATTATTCTATCAACAACTTCTTTTTGTAATAATAAAGTCATACTTTTTATATTTTTTACATCCTTACTTTCCAACCACTTAAATAATAAAACAGTTCCAATATTATATGGTAAATTGGCAATTATATTATATTTTTCACCACTAAATAACTCGTTTTCATTTATTTTTAAAGCATCACCATAAATTGCTTCCAAATTAGGAAAAAATGGTTTTATTTCATTATTTGCAATATTTACACACCTTTCATCCATATCAACAGTTATTAATTTTTTTGGTTGTTTTTTTAGAATTGCAGTAGTTAAACCAGCGGGTCCAGTTCCAATTTCTAAAACATTTTCATTTTCAATATTTCCAGCACAATTAACTATTTTTGTTAACAACTCTGGATTTGTCAAAAAATTCTGCCCAAAAGATTTTTTTGTATATAAATTATACTTTTTAATTATTTCAACCGTTGTTAGCATTATTTTTTTCTCCTACATTAAAACAAACAATTCTATCATAACCATTTAAATCTTTTTTTATTGTATGTAATGAAAAATTATTTTTTTCAAAAATATCTGTAACAATTTTTGCCTGATTATGTCCTACTTCAAAAAATATTTTAGTATTATTTTTACAATTTTTTATTATATTTTGTGCTATATATTCATAACATTTTAAACCATTAATTCCACCATCAAGTGCCAACATGGGATCAAAATTTTTTACATCTTTATCCAATTTTTGTATCTCCTCTGTTTCTATATATGGTGGATTTGATACAATAATATCAAATTTTTCTGCAACATTATCATTCCAGTTAGAAAGAACAAAATTAATATTTTCTACTCCTAAATTTTTTGCATTAAATTTTGCTACTTCAAGTGCTTTTTCACTTATATCTACCGCAACACCAGTAGCGTTTTTAAATAACTTTAATAAAGTTAATATTAAACAACCACTACCAGTCCCCATATCTAAAATATGTAGCTTTTTATTTGTATTATATACACTCAAAACTAATTCTATTAAATTTTCAGTATCAGGTCTTGGATCTAAAACATTTCCATTAACATAAAAATCATAGTCCCAAAACGATTTTCTATTTATTATTTTGGATATTGGCTCATTATTAAGTCTTCTTTGAATCAAAACACTCAACAAATATTCCTTATCAAACTCTTCACTAAAATATAAATATAAATCCTTATAATCTATCCCTAATACATAAGACAGCAACAACTTACAATCAAAAACAGCAGTATCAATATTAGCAGTTTTTAGAAGTTCACTATATTTATTTATAACATCAATCAATATCATTTTTAAATATCAATTTTCGTATTATATCATTAACATCAACATCATTAATAAAAAATCTTCTACTTTTTGTATCACTTTTTATACTATAATATTTTTCAGATTGTGTATCCTTACTATTTTTTGGAACAAGTTCTAATATTTGTATCAATTTATAAACAGTGTCTTTACTAACCAAAAAATCAGCATCTTTATTGATTGCGGACACAAGATAATCATAATTCAAAATACTTGCATCAAGATTTATTTTAGCAGATTTTACATAAGAATCAGAAATATGATCTCCGCTAATATTAATAGAATAATTATTTGATATGTCATTAAAAACAAAAGTATCAATAACATTTCTAATTTTTACCAATTTATCATACTCATACTCTTTTATATTTGAAAAAATAACCTCAAAATTAGATTCTAATTTTTTATCACTACCAACATCTGTATTAATAGAATCTATATTTAACCTAAAAGTTCTATTTTGGTATTCTTGATCAATAATAGTTATTAATTTTAAACTCGCATTAACAAGTTTATTAGACAACACACTTTGTTCTTTAACTATATTTTGTATCTCCATATTCTTAAAAAATGCATCTATTGAATTAATTAAATTATTACCATCTAAACTGAATCTAATATCATGTTCACCAATAATAATTTTATTATATATTTCATCACCATCTATACTATTTTTAATGATAATATTTCCATTAAACAAAATATTAACATTTTTTGTAAAAATAAAATTACGAATAGACAATTCATCAAAAATAAATGATACATTCCTATTTTTATACAAAAATTTTACTTCCAAATTTTTAACTTTTGTTTTTAATATAATTGGAAAGCCACTAACACTTATTTTATCATAACTAAACTCATAATGAGCATTATCTGTATTTAAAACATTTATAACTTGTTTTTTAACCTCATTCCAAACTAAAACATACACGGAACATATAACAACAAAAATAACTATTATTGCAACATATAATAACTTTGCACTACTATTTTCTACATCTCTCTTAAATGCTCTCATAAATACCCTCTTACAATTAATCTAAATATTTAACAGGATCCATAGCAACCCTACCTTTTCTAACAGAAAAATACAACTGTGGTTCACTAACATTTCCAGTTTGTCCAACAGTTCCAATAGTTTGACCCTTTGATACTTTGTCTTTAACTTTAACTGTTATTTTATCACAATATCCATAAATTGATAACCAACCATTACTGTGTTTTATTATAATAATATTACCAAAACCTTTTAATTCATTTCCAGCATAAGCAACCTCACCATCACCAGCTGCAAGTATCGGTGTATTCATTGGAGATTTTATAGTAATAGCATCACTATATTCTCCATCTGCTTGTTTGCCAAATTTTTTTATTATTTCTCCTTTTACTGGCCAATCAAACAAAGAAGTTTTTTGTTGTTCTTTTATAACTTGTGTTGTCTTAACCTCTTCATTTTTACTTGTATCATTAACCTCAACTTTTTCAACTGATTTTACTACTTCTAAATCACTTTGCGTTGATTTTTTTGTATTATTTACAGAATTATTATTTCTATTAATAACATATAATTTTTGTCCAACAAATATTTTATATGGTTTTTTTAAATTATTATATTTAATTAAATCACTAATACTAACATCAACATATTTTGATATACTATATAAATTATCTCCACGTTTAACTACATAATAATTTTTACCGTTTAATATATTGTCATCATTATATTTATTGCTTTTTACTTTATTTTGCCTCATTTCAGTTCTACTATTTACAGGAACTTTTATTTTTTGACCAATATAAACATTGTATGGTGGTTTTATATCATTAATGCTTGCGATTTCTCTAAGTGTGGAATTATTGGTAAGAGCAATTTTTATTAAACTATCGCCCTTTTTAACAGTTATTGTCTTATATTCAATATTTGTTTTTTCAATTTTATTATTATCATAAACTTTTATTCTTTGCCCTACATATATTCTATACGGACTCTTTATATTATTTAACTTTGCAATATTTTTCAAAGACATATCGTATCTTTCAGCTATTGTTGACAAAGAATCGCCATTTTTAACTCTAATAATTTTAATTTGTTTTTCTTTTGAAATATTGCTTTCAACTAAATTTGTTCTATTGTTTTCTATTTTATCTATCTCTTTCATTTCATCATATTCATCACCATTATTTAACTTTGCATCACTATCTTCATTTTCTGTTATTTTAGTTTCATTTTTCCTCAAATCTCTAACGACTTTATTATCTGTTGTTTTTATATAAGTTCCCCTCATGTAACTTGGCTGAAACATTTCTTTTTTAATACTATTACTACTAAATTCACCACTTTCCTTATAAATTATATTTGCAGCATCTTGAACACAAGAAGTAAGTGTAAATGCCATTATAATATAAAATTTTTTACTGAACATATTTTTACTATTTAATTAATAATTTAAAAACTCTTGGTTTGTACTTATTACAACCTTTTCTTTGTTTTGTAATTGTAATACAAACATTTTTCTTTCAACAATACCATTTGGCAAAAATCTAAATTTACCATCTATTCCATCAAAACCATTAGGATTTAATAATTCCTTTTTATTTATAGCGAATACACCATCAACTTTATCATACAATTTATCTATAATATTAACCAAATCATAAACCATTGATGTTATTTTAATAGGTTCTGCTCTATATAATTTTATATAATCATCATAAAACTTTTTATATTTATCTGGATTGGCACCAATAAAAATCACTTTATCAAAATATGGATTATTCACTATGTTAATATCACCATCCATTTTTGTAGTTCCTATTAACTGAACATATCTGCTATTTTGTTGACTAATAAATAGTAAATTTGCTATTTCTTCTGCTTTTTTACCACCATCTGGAATAAATAATGCTTGTGGATATATTTTTTCTTCTTCTTGTATAATAAATTCTGGTTCCTCTGTTTCTCCTAACAATTTACTTTCTAATTTCTTTTTTTCATAATCCTCATACAAAGTCTGTGGAACCTCGTAAAAATTAACTAAATCATTAATTTTTGTTATAAGATTATTTTCATTTTGTTGCTCATAATATTCTGTTTTTATTAATAAACCATCTTTGTTTAAGATAGTTCCTCTTAATATTCTATTCATTAAAGCCCCATGAGTTGTATTTGGCATTAATGCAACATAATTATAAAAATCATTTTCCATCATATAAGATATAAGTGTTTGTATTTCTTGTTCTGGAATCGAACCCGTAACAAACACATTATCAATATTTTTTAATTCTTCATCATTAGACAATGAAAATGATATTAAATCATTTTTTTTAATTATATCTTTAATTGCTTTTGTTTCTGCACTAAACAAAGGACCAATTACTGTGTCAACTCCATCTTTTATTGCTCTATTAATTGCTTCAACTGCACCAAACGTTGTTCCTTTTGTATCATATATCTTTAAAACTATATTTTTCTTATTATTTTCAAATAATGACATCTGTATTGTATTTACAATAGATTCACCAACCACTTTTACTTGACCACTTAATGGCACTAAAACAGCAACTCTTAATTTATCACTTGTTGTTTTTGTATATTCATTTATTAATACATCTGTATAAAAATTAGAATCTCCACCCTCTATACTACTACTATGCATAAAATAATCCAAATCTCCATTACATGAAAATAAAAAAATAGAGATTACAAATAAAAATATACTCTTTTTCAACTTAATCAGCATTTTATTAATAAATATTAACAATAACAAAATAACACAATAAAAAAAATATACAAGATTTATTTTAAACCCCTTACAACATTTTTAAAATCATTTACCATTTTTCTATGTTCAAAATAAGTCTCTGAAAAATTGTGTCCACCATTACCAGTTGCAACAAAAAATAAATATTTTGTTTTTGCTGGATTTAAAACTGCTTTTATAGATTCTTCCCCAGGATTACATATTGGTCCAGGTGGCAATCCTCGTATTTTATATGTATTATATGGCGAATCTCTTCTAATTAAAAAATATGTTTTTATATCTTTTTCTCTTGCAACATTACCGAAAGTATAACCATAAATTGCAGTTGGATCAGACTGTAGTGGCATTCTTATTCTTAGTCTATTAACAAAAACCGATGCAACAAGTCTTCTTTCTTCTTCTATACCAGTTTCTTTTTCTACTATTGAAGCCAAAATTAATGCTTCTCTTTTTGTATTAAATGGCAAATCTTTATCTCTACTGTCCCAATATCTATCAATTACTTTTAACATATCATTTTGCATTCTTTTTACTAAGTCTTCTTTTGTATCACCTCGTTGAAATTTATATGTTTGTGGCAACAAACTACCCTCTGGAATACTATCTGGAATCTTACCGCTTAAATATTCATTGGTATCTATCATCTTCAATATTGAATCATTACTTAAACCTTCTGCAAAAGTTATTGTCCTATAATAAATATTATTATTTATTATATCTTTTATTAAATCGGCAATTGTAGAATCTTTTTTAATAAAATATTCTCCATACTTTATAACTGGCTTATTTTTAGTTTTAATTCTCACAATAACATTAAATAATATTTTATTATTTATAATTTTATCTTTATATAATTTATTCACTAAAATATTTAATCCCGACCCCTTTTCTACATAAATTAATTTATTCTCAATAATCACTGAATTTAAAAATTTGTTAACATATAAAGTTATTAATATTAAAAAAATAATACCAATACTAAACATTGTTCCAAATAATATTTTAATTCTCTTTGTCATATTTATTATAAATAAAAAAACTACTATGATAATAACAAACAAATTTTATTTTTCAATTGTTTATTAAAATAGCAAATAACTTAACATTAATTTTATATACAAATCAAATATTAAAACTCTTCCAATACGGTCCACTTTTTCGTAAGTGCATCTTTTTCGTTAATTATAATATTACAATTTAAATCTTTAAACAATTTTAAACTACTTCTTGCCTGTCTTACAGAAGGATCACTCAACTTTGTAAAAATATAATAAATTTTTTTAAAAGATTTCAAAAAATCAGCATCATCAACAAAACTACTCAACAACAAACAATCTGCATTATTTGAATTTATTAATTCATTACTTAAAAGTAATTTATCATTATTTTTAAAATCTTTATCAAAAATAGAATGTGGCAAAAAATCAGCATTTCCCCCAGAAATCCACAAATATTCATCAAATTTTTTTAATTTTTCCATTGACGTAGAATAAAGCAAAATACTTTGATTACTTTTACTATTCATTTGATATAACAAACTATATATAAAAGCGCTTACATCCTCACTTATAGAATAAAAATTAACCTCTAACATTATTTATTTTCAACCTCCATATTCCATAAACTATTTTTAACATACTTTGCCAAAAATTCATTATGTTTATTTATATCATCTTCACTATTTTTAAAATTTCTACTCTCTAAAACACTTCTGTTCTTAATATCCATCAAAATATTTTCTATATCTGTATTTGAAGATTTTTTATCAATATTTTTTTCATCTATTAAACTTTTCTGCGAACCACCATTTAACTCAATATAAACATCAGCCAACAATTCAGCATCAAGCAAAGCACCGTGAAAAACTCTGGCAGAAGCATCAACATTAAATCTCTTACATAAAGCATCCAAATTATTTTTTTGTCCTGGAAATTTTTCTTTTGCCAACAACAAAGAGTCTATAACCGCATTTTCTAATTTTTTATAACCAGCCAATTCAAACTCATAATTCAAAAACTTCATATCAAACGGTGCATTATGCGCTATTAATGGTGAGTCTGCAACAAATTCAATAAATTTATCTATTATATCTTTAAAAACTGGTTTACCAATAACTTTATCATTAGATATACCATGAATTTTCACTGCATCTTCTGGTATATCTCTTTCAGGATTTATTATTTCATGAAAATAATTTCCTGTCCTTTTACCATCAATTAGTTCTACACAACCAATTTCCAATAACCTATCACCAGTAAACGGATCAAAACCGGTTGTTTCTGTATCAAAACAAATTTCTCTAATTACCGTTGTCATTTTTTATTTTTAATTCATTTAAAAATTTACTAAAACCTTTTGAAGTTATAACCGAATTTATTTCAGATCTTTGTGCCGAAATAAAACTAATTCCTTCTGTTATTATATCCCTTATAAAATATTTATTATCTTTTTTAATAATTCTAAAATTATTTTTAACTTCTTTATCATTATATTTTACAATACTTGATATATTAAAAGTATTCTCTTTAACTTGTTCTATTAAAATTATTTTATAACTATCTTTTTTATAGACATCTAAAACAGAAATGTAATTTTTAATTAATATTTTTGAATAGTTATCTATAAACTCTTGCTTTTCTTGTTGAGTTATTGTTTTTCTATATTTTCCAAGTATAAAATTACCCATCCAGTCTAAATCCAATATATTATTTGCAAGTGTATAAACTGAATCTTCTTTAAGTTTTTGATTTGTAATTTTGCTTATATTTTCAAACTCAATAGCAAAATTATTAATAAATTTGCTTATACCATCTTTATCTATTTTACTAACATTGTTAGCAAAACCATTAAAACAAACAAAAATTAAACAAACAAATGTTAAAATAAAAGAAATTTTACTCTTCATTTTCTACCTCGTTATTATTTTTCAAATTAATATTTTTGTAATGTAAATTTTGTATATAACTATCTCTTGCAAAAATATATGGATCAAAAGATTTTTCTAAAAATTGTTCATTTAATTTTACTGCACCATCAACTTTTCCACTATAACCCCCAATATATTTTGGCACTAATAATTCATTTGGCGTTAAATCTCCAATATCTCCATCAAATCCCAAAAGGTTAAAAGAAAATGGATCAACAACAACACCCAATAACATACCAGTTCCCTCTCTTAAAGTGCTTGGACCAAAAAATGGTAACATTAAATATAAACCGTTTCCAACACCATAGTAAGCAAGCGTTTGACCGAAAGTTCTTTTTTCCCTATAAAAACCAAAATACTCTGCTGGATTAAATAAACCAAATACCCCAATCGTCATATTTGTTGTAAATGTTGCAATAGTTTTAAAAGAATTTTTATAGTCAAGTTGTAAAATTGAATTTATTAGAGTTAATGGATCAAAAAATCTATCTCCAAAATTACTTAAACAATCCCTTATAAATTGATTTGTTATTGTATTGTAAAATTTTATTAAAGGTTCACCAACATTATTTAAAATAAAAATATTAAATGAAAAAATTTTTCTATTAATTTTTTCCAATGGATCTTTGATTGTTATTGTTTCTGTTTCTGTATAATAATCATCATATTCATCATATTCATCAATTTCATTATTTATCTCATTTATTTTGGTTACATCACCTTTACTAATATTATTATATGTCTTACTACTATTGCTATTTGTAACTATACTTTCAACATCAACACCATTAATACTAACCTCTTTTACAAACTCAACCTTTTTTACTACACAAAAAGCATCAACACTATTAAATACAAATAATATCAATATCAACAATTTAACACAATATCTACATCTTATCAATTTCATTTTCCACCTTATACAAATTAAGTGTTTCAACATATACATTTATAATCTTCAAAGTCAATCCTTTTTCAGCCATAGATATCATTTTAGCAATTCTTAACTGATTATAATTTTTTATTGTTATCAATAATTTATAAGCCTTTGTCAAATCCCTATCAATTAAATATACAAGTGCAAGCAAATATTTTACTTGTTCATCATTTGGCCACAACCTTAAAGTTATTTTTAATCTATTTTTACACTCGTCCAATGCACCGCATTCAAAAAAATCCACTGCTTGTGCAATATTATTTTCCCTTAAAAAAGATAGATGCAACTTTAAATCATTTAAATTATTTACCACCATCTCCTTTGTTTTAATAAAAAAATTTTTAACTTTTCTTATATACATACCCCTCCAACATAAAATATTTTTAATATTTCCATATCCCACATATCTTATTAACACATACCCAATTCAACCAAAATTTCTTGTTTTAATTTTATATTATCTCTTTTCCCACTTGGTAAAACTGGTATTTCTTCCTTATAAATTATAGTTTTTGGTAAACACAATTCAGAAATAAAATTATTTTTTATATAAGACTGCAACTTTTCCATATCAACCATCTTATTATCTGTAACCAAAACTATTTGCTCACCTTTTGATTCGTGTGGTATTGAAATTGCACAATATTGAAACTCAGTATTCATCCATTTAAAACACTTCTCTGCTATATTTTCAACATGTGTCAATGAAACCATCTCTCCACCAATTTTAGCAAATCTTTTTATTCTATCTTTAATAAAGAAATAACCAGCATTATCAACTTCCACAACATCACCGGTGTTATACCAACCATCTTTCAAAGGAACTATTTTTCCAGGATTACCTGCCTTTATATAACCTTTCATAATATTTGGACCTTTAACATATAAAACACCTCCATTTTTTATACCATCAACTTTTTCAAATTTATATTCAACACCCGGCAACATTTGTCCAACCGAACCAAACCTACAAAATACTGGATTATTAGCAGCAATCACTGGGGCGCACTCAGTAGCACCATAACCTTCTAATAATCTAACACCAAATATTTCTGACCAAGTCTCCCTTGTATCTTGTTTTATTGCTTCTGCACCACCTAAAATAAGTCTTATACTATTAAAATCATATGAATGAGCAACCTTTGAATAACCTCTAAAAAATGTATCAGTTGCCAGCAAAGCAGTAGCGCCAGTTTCATATACCAATTCAGGAATAATTCTATAATGTAATGGAGATGGATATAAAAATAATTTACTTCCACACAATAAAGGAAATATTGAACCAATAGTCAAACCAAAACAATGGAACATTGGCAAAATATTAAATAAAATATCAGAATTATTCAAATCAAAGAAACACTTGCATTGTAAGACATTTGAAACCATATTATTATGACTCAATACAACAGCCTTTGGTGCACCTTCTGAACCAGAAGTAAACAACACAGCACATTCTTTATCGGCACTATTTTTAAATGGTATATATTTTTTCTTATACAACAAATAAGCATATAATTTATCTTTTAATGTAAATGTTTTTGCTATATCTTCAAGATAATAAATTTTTATATTTGAACTTTCTATTGCACTAACCATTTCTTGTAATTTAGCAGTTTCTATAAATTCCCTTGAAGTTATAATATTCTCAACAAGTGCAGTCTTACACATTAACACAACACTTGCAATACCACTTGAAAAATTTATCATTGTCGGCACTCTTTCATAAGCCACTAAACCAAAAAATGCACAAATATTAGCACAAGAATTCGGTAATAACAAACCAATGTGTTCTTGTTGTTTAAAATGTTCTTTAAAATAATTTCCTAAAATAAAACTTTTTATTATTATATCTTTAAAACTTTGCGGTTTCCTCTTAATATCTTCCAAGTATTTTTTTCTAACAAAAAAACCCTCTTTTGCATTTATTTTAGCAGTCTTCATTAACATATTAAACAACGATTTTCTACCATCATAAAGAGTTTTAAATTTAGTTTCTATCATTATTCTATATATTTGATTACTCAAATAATCTCTTTGCCTTCTCAAATTATTATCTAACTTAAAATTTATAGGTTTGTCTATTGTTATTGTTGTTCTTGGTAATGGTCTTAAATGTAATTTACCTTTTAAAATTGAAAAATAACTATATTCAGCACCATTAATCCACACCGGAATAATAGGAGCGTCAGTTTTATCTGCTATAATACCTGGAGCTTCATAAATTTTCATCAGTCCGCCATTTTTTGTAAGCCTTCCCTCTGGAAACAAAAAACATCTTCTCCCACCATTAATTTTTGTAATAACTTCTTTTAAAGATGTTGGATCTATCGGATTAAACTCTATTATATCTGCACCTCTCAACAAAAACCTAATCCATCTTTTTCTTAATAGATAACTATTTAATGCTAAAACTGGATTTCCCGGTAAAAAAGCATATATTAACACAGGGTCCAAAAAAGACACATGGTTTGATATAAAAAGAGCCTTCTCTGGTAAATTTTTTATATCTAACTTTGTTTTACATCTTACTTTAATACATCTAAAAAATATTCTTAATAATTTTCTTTTTAAATCAAACATAATTAACCTCTATTCTTTATTCAAAAATCTTAAATCCATAATGTCTTAAAAATCTTATATCTCCATCATATAAGTTTCTAATATCTCTTATTCCATATTTTAACATTGCCATTCTTTCTATACCAAAACCAAAAGCAAAACCCGTATATTTATCTGTATCAATACCAACATTTTTAAATACATTTGGATGCAACATACCAGCACCTAAAATCTCAATCCATTCTTCACCTTCACCCAATATTATTTTGCCATCACTTTTTTTACATTTAATATCAACCTCAATACTTGGAGATGTAAAAGGAAAATAACTTGGCCTAAATCTCAATGGAACTTGTTTTAAATTAAAAAATTTTTTTAATATAGTAGATAAACAATCTTTTAAATCTTGCATATTCACATTTTCATCAACATATACACCTTCCATTTGATGAAACATTGGAGAATGTGTAGCATCCATCTCACTTCTAAATACTTTACCAGTGCATATAAACTTAAAAGGTGGTTTTTTCTTTGACATTTCTCTAACTTCCATTGTAGTAGTTTGTGTCCTTAATAAAATCACATCATTATTTTCAATATCATTTTTTAAATAAAAAGTATCTTGCATTTGCCTTGCTGGATGGTGTTTTGGAATATTTAAACCTTCAAAACAATTCCAATCATTTTCTATTTCTGAACCATTTGTTATAGAAAAACCCATTGAATATAATATATCTCTTAATTCCTTTTGAACCTTAACCATTGGATGAATAACACCAATATTTTCTTTTTTTACAGGCAAAGTTATATCAATACTTTCTTTTTTTAAATCTTCATTTATTTTTTCTTGAATAAACTTATCTTCAATTTTTTGTAACTCTTCTGTTATAAAATTTTTTAATATATTTACTTCAGCACCAATAGTCTTTTTCTCTTCTATTGATAAAGTAGACATATTTTTCATTATATCATTTATTTTACTTTTTTTACCTAAAAACTCAATTTTTAAATTTTTAACATCTTCCAATGTTTTTAATATTTCAATTTTACTCAAAAAATCATTTTTTATATTTTTTATATTTTCCATATATATTTAACCTACCTTTTTAATTTATATAAATTATTATTATAAATACACACAATATCAGCTCCACTTCTCAATGTAAACTGACTTGAAACTTGTTCTATAACCAAATAATTCTCAACTATTCTATAATTAACTAATGATTCATAACCACTTGTATCAACTGCATATATTGCTGGCATTTCATAATTATTTTTACCAAATTCAAGATATGTAAAATCTCCATCATCAAAAATCTTTACTGGTGCTATATTTTCACTTCCACTAAATTCATAATTAAAATTATAAGCATCAAGATTTCTTAAATCTGGCATATCACTTCTATTCTTTGTATTATTAAATATTGCAATATTTTTGTCTTCTGTTTCTGGATACATAAATTTTACATAAAATAAAACATCATCCTCTTGAACAGAAGCCGCTTCAACAGCATCCAATTCAAAATGATATGTTCTTTTATTTGTCATAACAGTCATATTTGTATTTGCATAATCCAATACTGGTTTTAAAAATAATTTATTTTCTAAAACAACAGTTTGCCAAGACATAGTATCACCCATTGAAATTGTTTGCACTGTTTCACCTTTTTCAAATTCAATATATGATTGTGATAAATAATGTCCTACATATCTATATACATCGTTTGGGTTATATATATATGCTCTAAATCTTTTTTCTGCACCTATTACTCTTGGCAATTGGACTGCATAAATATTCTGTATAAAAATACATTGTAAAAACAATAAAAAACTAAAAAACAATTTTTTAAACAATATTCCACTCCTAAATAACATTTTAAACATATTCATATTATACCTTTGTTATTTTATAATCACTAACTATTAAAACTGGTTTTGTAAATTCTTTTTTTATATTATTGTATTTTATTGTCTCATATTTGAAAGTTAATAACATTTTTTCATCACTCATTGTTCTTTTGCCTTGTGAATCAATAAAAATAGTAGTATATTCTATTTCTGCCTCTGTTGGCATATTTGTAAATACATAATTTTTAATTTTATCTTTAAAATCTTTTTTTTCATTTTTTATAAACTTAAAAGATTTTATGACAACATTTTGACTTACATTTTTATTAAACATATTTCCGGATATTTGATTAAAATCATTTCTAAATCTTTGAAATAACTCATTTGTAGAATAATTTTTAATTTTTGTTAATTTTATATTTAAATCTTCAATTTTACCACTCTTATAGTTATGTGTAAACAATTCTCTTGTATAGTTTATTATTAAAAATCTTAATATTGCCTCATTTGAATTATATTTCAAACCAGCAGGCTTAATTGGACTAATTTCTGTATAATAATCAACAACATTATCTCTTTTTACCAAAATCGGGAATGATTCTTTTAGTGGTAATATATTTTTTATTGTAAAATATAAAAATATTAGTATTAAAAAACTCATAAAGGACAGCAGAATGAAATAAGTTCTTTCTGCTATAACATTTAAATATTTTAAACAATACCAATCCAGAGCGTCTTTAAAATATGTTTTTTCTTCAACAATAGTAGCAACTACCTCTGAATATTTTATTTTTTCTTTTTCTGCCATTATATTAATTAAAATATAGACAACATGTTGTATGTTAATAATAATATAAAAAATAATTTTATCAAGAAAATTTTAATTATAATATTTTTTTCTTGACAAATTAAAAAATACCATCTATAATTTCCTTTGGATAAGGGGACAGTAGCTCAGGGGTCAGAGCAGGATGCTCATAACGTCTTGGTCGTAGGTTCAAATCCTACCTGTCCCACCATCATAAAAAAATAATCAAATATTAAGGACAAAGATGCCAAAATTAAAAACAAATAGTTCTTGTAAAGGAAGATATAAGATATCAGGAACTGGAAAAATTTTATTTAAACATGTTGGAAAAAGACATGGTATGACAAAAAGAAGTAAACAACAAATAAGAGATAAAAGAAAACAAGGAGTTATGTCTTATGGAGACGGAAAAACAGTTTTCAAAAAGTTTATGAGTTACTTCAAAAAATTAAGAAAAATAATGTAGGGGTATAAGATGACAAGATCAACAAATAATGTTGCTGCAAGAGCAAGAAGAAAAAAAGTTCTAAAAATTACAAAAGGTTTTAGAGGAAGAGCAAAAAATTGTTTGACTATTGCCAAAGAAAGAGGTGAAAGAGCCCTACAATATGCTTATAGAGATAGAAAAAATAGAAAAAGAGATTTTAGAGCATTATGGATTCAAAGAATTAATGCTGGTGTTAGACAATTTGGTATGACATATTCTAATTTTATGAATGGTTTAACAAAGTTAAATATTGTTATAGATAGAAAAATGTTGTCTGAAATGGCTATAAATGAACCAAAAAGTTTTGAAGAATTGGTTAATAATGTTAAGGCTAATGCTTAGTATTTAACTGATTAGTTAGTATGTTTATTTGCCCCACCAAAAAATTTGGTGGGGTTTTTGCTTTAATAATGGTTGTGGTTTTATTTTTAATATATATAAATAACTTAATAATATAAAATCATAATATTAACAAACATATTGAAAATTATTTTTTATACATTATACTATTATTGTCTTCAAGACTATGATAATAAACTTTATACAGAATAGGTGTTATGGACTCGGGGGCGGTACCCGACACCTCCACCAAAAAATTATGGGGGTGAAATAGTGTTGACATTCATTAAAAAGTATAAACTTTATCCGGTAAGATACAACCGTAATAGTTCAAATTAAAATTAAATGCAAACGATAACGTTGCTAACAATGTTGCAATGGCTGCTTAGTCGTAAGACTATATTTCAATAGAAATATTATCGCTTGATTGCGATTGCTGTTGTAGCGGGGCTTGGGAACGCCTGTCAACAGAAGTTCCCATTAATATATCTTTTTATTCATTCTTATTTTTTAAAAAACGTGTTAAATCATAAAAAAACTTATGTAAACTATTCTATTTTGAAGTAAAATAAATATCATAAATATGATGTATAATATCCATTTTTATTACCACTATATACTTAGACTTCTTATATAAACTTAAAATGTAATAAATAATATTAAATTTTATAATATAACCTTATATCAATATATTAAAACTTTTAACAATAAATAAGATTATAATAATAGCAAATGTCTACACAACAAAACAATACTTTTATCAAATTTAAACAGTTTTAATAAATTTAATACAATAAAAAAAATATAATACTTATAATTTAATACCTCAAAGCCTCAATAGGATCCAACTTCATAGCCTTAATTGCCGGAGTAAGTCCAGAAACTATACCAACAACAACAGCCACAGATATTGATATAACAACCGACCACATAGACACCGGCACAACTTTATTAAAAAAGAAACCACCAATTTGTGATATAATTATACCTAAAACCATCCCAACAAAACTACCCAAAAAAGATATAGTTACAGATTCAGTCAAAAATTGTGTCATAATCCAATTATTTGGCGCACCTAATGCTTTCCTTGTTCCAATTTCCTTAGTTCTTTCAGTAACAGAAACAAGCATCATATTCATTATTCCTATACTTCCAACAATCAAAGAAATTGATGCA
Organism: Rickettsiales bacterium; assembly: GCA_017620845.1. Taxonomy (GTDB): domain Bacteria; phylum Pseudomonadota; class Alphaproteobacteria; order Rickettsiales; family UBA1997; genus RGIG8782. The sequence goes on from JAGAUJ010000021.1 coordinate 36,462, forward strand.
ATCGCCGCCAAGAGTAAAGACAAAGTTGTTCCAACACTTTTAACTTTTTCTATTATTTCAGTCATCAAATTTATTTCAAAATCATTAGCTGTGGTTGGTTTTAATCTATGTCTTGTTCTTAATAAATTTTCAATTCTTTTACCTAATATAGATATTCTATCTTCTTCAGTTGCCTTTACAACAACAAGATCAGCAAAATTAGGTCTTGGTGATCCTCTTAACCTTTGTCTTAAAGTTTTATAAGGCATAACTATAATATTATCATGATCAGAACCACCCATGCCATCACCTTTTTCTTTCAATATTCCTATAATTGTAAAAGGTTTACCTTTTAATCTTATAGTTTTACCAAGCGGATCTTCTGCACCAAACAACTCTTCAACAATAGTTTGTCCAACAACAACATAAGGTTTTGCAGACTTTATATCTTTATCAGAAAAAATTATACCCCTTTCCATTTCCCAATTTTGAACATCAAAATAATCAGTATTTGTTCCAATAACTGAAACACCATAATTATTAGAACCATATACTGCTTGAACACTTGTAACAATAACAACAGTTACAGCCTCAACATCTGGCAATTTTCTCAAAGAATTAGCATCATCAAAAGTTACCATTGGCTTTCCTCTACCACCTCTTACACCACCTTTTATCGTTTGCGCTGGCGAAATTATTATCAAGTTTGATCCCATTGAATCAAAAGTGCTTGTTATTTCAAGTTGCACCGCCTGCCCTACTGCAACCATTACAACAACTGCACCAACACCTATAACAATACCCAACATTGTCAAAAAAGTCCTAATTTTATAAGAAGATATTGATATCCACGATTCTCTTAAAATCTTCCTAATCATTGAAAAAGTATTCATCACATCAACATTCATTTTAACTCCTTTTCAAAAAAACTATATACTACACTGACCATTATTTTCCAACTTTTCTTCCAAAGATTCATCAAAATCTTTTCTTAAACCATCATAGGTTTTTCGTCCATCCATAATTTTAATCATTCTTGTAGCATAATCAGCAACATCATCCTCATGTGTTACCAAAACAATAGTTATTCCTTGTTTATTTAATTCTCTAAACAATTCCATAATCTCACCACTTGTCTTACTATCAAGATTTCCCGTTGGTTCATCAGCAAATATTATTGATGGGCTATTTACCAAAGCCCGAGCAACTGCAACCCTTTGTTGCATACCACCAGATATTTGACTTGGAAATCTTTCAGCATAACCATGTAAACCAACCCTATCAAGCATTTTTATTGCCCTTCTTATTCTATTTGCATTAGATACATTTTGATAAATTAAAGGCATAGAAACATTATCCAAAATACTTCTTTTCATCATTAAGTTAAAGTTTTGAAAAACAAAACCTATTTCATAACTTCTTATCTGTGCTAATTCTTTATCAGTTCTATTTGACACTAATTTACCATTTAAAAAATATTCACCACCAGTTGGTCTATCTAAACAACCCAAAATATTCATTAATGTGGATTTACCAGAACCAGAATGTCCCATTATTGCAACAAATTCTCCTGGATGAATTGAAAATGATACACCCTTTAATACATGCTGACTCATACCACCATCCATGTAATAAGTTTTTTCCAAATTTTCTACCCTTATAACTGGTTCAATTATTTTATCTGTCATAATATTTACTTATTGTTATTATTTTTTCTTAGAGCCTTTACCTTTAAAATTACTTACTTGTTCAATAATTATTTCATCTCCAACCTTCAAGCCATCTAAAATTTCAACATTACTAACATCACTCAAACCCTTTGTTATCACAACTGGTTGAACTGTTTTATCTTTAAAAATATATACAATATCTTGATTTAAATTTAAATCTTTTATACTACCAATTTGTTTTTTTAAATCTCCTTTTGGCTTATATTGTAAAGCCATTGTTGACAATGTTACAGTATCCAAAGATTCTTGAATTTTTATTGTTACTGATGCAGTCATACCTGGCAACAATTTTCTATGGCTATTATCAGTATCTATAATAACAGTATACATAACAACATTACTCTCTTCTGTTGGGGATAAACGAACCTGATTAATTTTACCATTAAATACTTCACCTTGATAAGCATCAACCGTAAAAGTTGCATTCATACCCTCTTTTATAACACCGATATCTGCTTCTGCAATACTTGTTTCAATTTGCATTTTAGATAAATCTTCTGCTATTTGGAAAAATGTAGGTGCAGATAAACTTGCTGCAACAGTTTGTCCAACTTCAACTTCCTTTGATATAACTGTTCCTGATACAGGAGATGTTATAAAAGCATAATCATAATTTTTCTTTGCTTTATTATAATGTGCCCTTGCAATAAGTGTATTTGCTTGTTTTGTCTTATAATTTACTTCTTGCTCTTCATAAGCGGTCTTTGAAGTTAATTTATCTTTATATAATTTTGCCGTTCTTTCAAAATTATTTTTCGCAGCCTTTTCTTGTGCTTCTGCCAATTTTAAATTTGCTTCTGCTTCATTTTTTGTTTCAACTAATATAGACGTATCCAGTTGAGCCAATAATTGACCACTTTTTACCTCATCATTATAATCAACCAAAACCGAGTCAATAATACCAGATACTTGCGTTCCAACATCAACAGTGCTTAAAGGTTTTAAATTTCCAGTTGCAGATATACTATAAACAACATCACCTTTTTTAACTTTAATCATTTCAAAATCACTTTTTCTTAGTTCTGGTTCTCTTAACACAAGATACATTACTATACAACCAAATATTAAAGTTAAAAGTATCAATATTAATGTTTTTCTTCTCATATTACATTTCTCCTATTGTTCTATATAAATTTGCTTTACTAATTAGCACATTATAAAAATTTGTAATTCTCTCTTTTTTAGCCTCTGCCAATTTTGAGTTGGCAGTTAATAAATTAATTATATCAACCTTTCCAACAGAATAAGACTTTGAGGCAACCTTTAAATTCTCTTCTGCACTTTGTAATATTTGTTGACTTATCTTATAAGACTCTATTGATTTTTTATAATTTTGATATGCAGTCCACACTTCATTTGCAACAATATTTTTTGTCACTTCAAGTGCATATTTTGCTTTTTTATATTCATATTTTGTTTGTGTAATTTTATTTACTTTTGAAAATCCAGAAAACAAAGGAACTGAAACATTTATTCCAATATTTCCACTATTTTCATATAATGAATTATCTTCCCAACTATCATTATGATTAAAAGATCCACTTGCACTTATTTTTGGCATTAATTCGCTTTTTATAGACTTTAAATTATTTTCTATGTAATTAATACTCTCTTGTTTTTCTTTAATTTCTGTTCTATTTTTTAATGCCAATCCTATCATTTTATCAATGTCATTTTCAATTTCTAATTTCGTAATATCTTTATTAGTAGATGGCTTTGCTAAATTAAATTTTGTTTTTGGAGTTAAATTTAATAAAACAGCCAATTGTCCACTATATTGCTCTATCATATTTTTAGCATTAACAACTTCCAAAGTTGATTCTTCATATTGTGTTTTTGCTTGTAGTTTATCATTTAAAGTTGTCATGCCAATATTATATTTTTTTGAAGATTCCTCATAACTTTTTTTAAATGCTTTTTCATTTTCTTCTGCACTTTTAAGTATTTCTTGTGCTCCAAGCAAGTTTAAGTATGTTGTATTTACAGATAAAATTAAATCATATAATTTAGAACTATAAGAAAAATCCGCTATATTTATATTGTTTTTATATATTCTATTTCTTGCTCTCCTACCACCAAAATCATATATTAACCAGTCAAGAGATATTTTTGCAGAATAAGTATTTGAATCCACAGATTTACTATCTTCTTTTTTGCTATATACTTCATTAGTAGAAACATTACCAGAAATTGTCGGCAAATATTCTGCTATTGCTTGTTTTTTCTTACTTTTTGCAATTTCAATATTTAAATATTCTGCTTTCAATTCAGGATTGTTACATACTGATAATCTTATTAAATCTTGTAAATCTAACTCTTCACCGGTTGCAAGAACGATATTTATGTCATTACAACTTTCTTCCATCTTATGCAATGTTTTTACATCATATTTTTTATCAACTGCCAAAACATTATAACTATTTAATATAAAAAGCCCGCAAACACCTATATATTTAAGTTTATTAATTATCATCTTTATTGCCTTTATTATTTTTATCATACATACTTAAAATCATTTTAGTTTGATTTATTACCATGTCAATTATAATTTTTTTTATTTCATCATCAATTGCTTTTTTATTTAGCATTTTCAAAAATAAATCCACATTATTTACCATACCTAATATTTGACCCATAATCATACTTGGTAATATATATAATCGCATATCTTCTCTATCTATATCTATAATATTTGTAATAATTTTTATAAAACCATCACACATTGGCTTTTCAAACTCATCATATACAACTTGTTTTGAAGATTCTAATCTTAAAAAATCTTTAAACATTAATTTTTTATATTTTTTAAAATCTTGCAATAAAACTTTATTTACTAAAATTGTTATTATTTTATTTAAATACTCAAAACTTTGTTCTTTATTATATTTTTCAGGTTCAAAATTTATTATAAGACTTATCCAATCTTTATTTTCATTTTTTACTTTTTGTATAATACTCTTTAATATTCCTAAAAACAATTCTTCTTTATTTTTAAAATAATACAATACAGTGGAATGATTAATACCAGTAGCCTTTGCTATATCTCTTATTCCTATGTCAGTATAGTGATTATTGATAAATAATTTTGTAGCAGATTCCATTATTTTTGTTCTTACACCTATCATAAAAAATATATAATAATTAACATTTTTATTATGAAATATAAATAAATAAAAGTCAATTAATAGTCTATTTATAGTCAAATATATTTTCTTTGATTTTTTAAAAATACATATTATATTATACTTAGTTATATTATCATTCATTATCTAAATGATAAAAAGAAGTAAAATTACAAAGGTGGCTTATGAAGAAAGTGAAAGTTTTGACAATATATACAGGGATGTGTTGTATTTATTAGAAAGAGAAACTAAAAATAGTATAAGCGAAGAAAAAAAGGAAAATGAAGAGGAAGAGGAAGAGGAAAATGATAATGACGAAGATGATAATATTAATCATAGAAACAAAGATAAAGAGAGGATAGAATTAGAAAATAGAATCAAAAATAAACTGTCAACAAAAACAGTCAAAACAATAAATAAAAATGAAAAAGAAATTGATGAAATAATTGACAGTCTTAAAAATACCGGCATAGAACATGATGGAAATGGTATAAGTTTATCACAATTAAAAAGTAAAAGAACACAAAGACAAAGGAGTTTATAATGTATATAATTTTTTTATTAATTATTACACTTTTTTTATTTAAAATGCTATTTAATACATTCGGCTTTACTACTATGCAAGATGCAAATAAAAGGGACGAAGCAATAAAAAAATTTATTAAAAACGTTTCTTATAAAGAAGACACAAATACAAAAGAAACACAACATAAAGATAAAAACAAAGATGATTTACAATTTTTCAAAAATATATATAACAATTATGCAGATAAAAAAGAAGAAACACAAAAACAAGAAGATACATTTGATGAGGCAAAATTTTTAAAATTAAGCGAAAAAGCAATTGTTGCAATATTAAATTCATTTTCTAATAATAATTTGGAAGAATTAAAAAATCTATTAAGCAATAAAATGTTTGTAACATTTGAAAAAAATATATTAGAAAATCAACAAAATAATATGTTTTGCAAAACTGTTATAGTTTCAATAAATGAAAAAACCATTCTTGAAAAAGTAATAAGTGATTGTTTTAGTTCTATTAAATTATCTTTAAAAATGCAGCAAATAAACTACATTGAAGATAATAACAATGAAGTAATATCTGGTTCCAAAGACAAAGTAAATAATATTGATGAAATTTGGACTTTTGTAAAAACAAATGAAAGCAAATATTGGTTATTAGACTCCATTGAATAAAAAGATGTTTAAAGTATTAATTATTATATGTTATTTATTATATAATAGCATTGCTTATAGTAATCAAAATGTTGTTAAAATTGACAATAATGTATTTTTAGTCAAATCAAATTTTGAAAATCTTAATGGTTGGGAAAATGAAAATTATAAAGAAGCATTAGATGTGTTTTTAGAATCTTGTAAAAAAGTAAATACTTTACCAAAAAACAAAAATATTTTTCCACAAATAAATAAAAAAATTAATAAAAATGATTTTTATGCCGTTTGTAGAATTGGAGAAATTATAAAAAACTATAATGATAAATATTTACAAGTATTCTTTGAAAGTTATTTTATACCATATAAAGTTATTGATAAAACAAATACATCATTATTTACTGGTTATTATTTACCACAAATAAATGCAAAAAAAACAAAAGATTCAATATTTAGATATCCAATTTATAGAAGAGCGGACGATTTTGACAATAATGGAAAATATTATACAAGAAAACAAATAAACAATGGTATATTAAATAATAAAGATTTAGAAATATTATATACTGATGATTTAGTTGAATTATTCTTTTTTCATATACAAGGTTCTGGAAGTGTTTATTTAGTTGATGAGAATAAAGTTATTTTTATAGGTTATGATGGAAAAAATAGTTATAAATTTACATCAATAGGTAAATATATGTTAAATAATAATTTAATTGATAAAAGTAAAATTAATGCAAAAGATATTAAAAAAGAACTAAAAAAAGATTTAAATCTTGCAAAATTTATAATGAATAAAAATGAATCTTATATATTTTTTAAAATTTTAGACAATAATGTTGTATCTGGTGCCTTTGGAACAAAATTAGTTCCATTTAGAACAATTGCAGTTGATACAAGATATATTCCACTTGGATTTCCACTGTGGTTAGAAACTAAACATAATCAAAAAAACAAAACAATAGATTTTAACAAACTTGTTATTGCTAACGATACAGGCTCTGCAATAAAAGGTGGAGTTAGAGGTGATATATTTTTTGGAAGTGGTATTGATGGCGAAAATAATGCAAGTTATCAATATTCAAGTGGAGAATATTTTTTATTAATTCCAACAAGAATTGCTAAAAAATTATGATTACAAATAATGAAGATTGGTTAAATGAAATTCAAAACTGCAAACAAATAAAAAAACAAAATAGAGTAGTTAAAGATTTTAAAAATAGTTTTGATAAACGAATAAATAATAACAATAAAGAAATAAATAACACATTTATTATTTATAATAATCTAAATTACGATTATATTTTAAAGAAAAATGAAACTCTTGGTATTGATAAAAAATTAGATAAAAAATTAAAAAATGGAAATTTTATTCCAGATATTAAAGTTGATTTTCATGGTCTAACACTTGATAATGCTTTTGATTGTTTGATTAACACCGTTAATTATGCTTATGAAAATGGTTTGAAATTTGTTTTGGCAGTAACTGGAAAGGGTTATGGCACAAAATCTGGAAAAGATAGTATAAAATCGCAAATAGATCACTGGATGACGCATCCTGAAATTTCTGCAAAGGTTATTAAATATACAGATGCTCAACAAAAAGATGGTGGCACTGGTGCAATATATATTCTAATTAAAACAAAAAAATAATAACAATAAAAATATACAAACAATAAAGATAAATACATCTACCACAAATTTACAATCTTATTTAAATTAACTGTTTATTATCAAATATAGCACTAAAATGAAAATGTATACTTAATTTTTTTAATAACCCGTTTATCATAATATTATTACAATAATTATTTATATTTCAACCGCACAAAAAAACCCAACAATTCTCAAAACACTACCATTTAATATACATTATATACATAAAGAAACGGGCCCACAAAATGTGGACCCATCTTAAAAAAATAAAGGAAAAAAATAAAAAACAAACACTACTTTGTTTTTCACGATCATTATAACAAGCACAAAATTAATAGTCAAGAAAAAAATAAAAAAATGTTTTAAAAAAATACAATATTGTTTATATCGTAAATATAAGCCATTTTCATATTTAAAACAATATTTTTTTACAATAATATACTGCCATAAAATAATCATTATTGTATTGTATTTTAACAAATAAACTTAAAAATTATTATGACAACTTTTATTTTTACACAAACAATTAATTCAGTTAAAAACACAATAGATAATTTAAAACAGACAATAAATTCAACTCCGATAGGTCAATACATAAACTATACTCAAAATAAAACAACCAAAAAAGATGATAAACTAACTGGCAAATTAGCGGAATTATCAATACAAACATCAAGTTATAATAAAATAATTCCTATAATTTATGGCACAAACAGAATTGCTGGTAATATTATTTGGCTTGGAAACATAAAAGAAACATATAATACAAATGCAACAACAATAAAAATAGGAAAAGGTCAAAAAATAAAACAGAGTAGCATTGAATATTTTTATAATTTAAGTTTTGCAGTTGCTATTTGTAAAGGAGAAATTGAAAAAATAAACAATGTTTGGGCTGATACAAAATTATTAGATTTAAAACAATATAAGTATAGATTTTACAGTGGAAGTAGCGACCAATTACCAGATTCTTTAATTGAAGCAATAGAAGGAATTGGCAATGTTCCAGCTTATAGAGACTTGTGTTATATAGTTTTTGAAAACTTCCCTTTAAGTGAATTTAATAATAGAATACCAAACTTTATATTTGAAGTATCAAGAAAAAATATACAAGAAATGGATAATAACCTATTGGAATACTGTATAAAAGGAATAAATTTACTACCTTGTTGTGGTGAAACTATTTTAAATACAAAAGTTCAATATAGAGCAGAAGAACAATTTGCTGAATATGCAATTGATTGGGTTGATGGAATTTGGACTGTATTAAATCAAAATAATAATGATAAAATTGCTGATGCTTTATATTCATTAAATCATCTTACAAGTGAGTTAAAAAATTGTGAATACTTTATACAACATATACCAATTTTTGGCGATAATATAAACATTAAAGATTGTTCTTTAAAACCAAGAGTAGAGTTTAATGTATTCACAGGACAAACTTACAATTATGGTTATCCAATTTATACAAGACCAGATAGATTTAAAGTTGGAAATAAATGGAATAGATATAATACTCCACTTTTAAGTAAAGATTCTACTGGTAAATTTAGATTATTTGGTGGCTCTATTGGTGATACTGGCATTTTAAGTTTTTTTGAAGAATTAAAAAATAGAGGTAAAAAAAGTATATTTTGTCCAGAAATATTACTTGATATTGAAGGCGTGCCATCATATAAAACATTAACCGGCTCTGCTGATGAAATTACAGATTTTTTTACAAAAGAAAATGGTTATAATGAATTTATTTTACATTATGTAGAATTATTAAAAGACTATGTTTATGCTTTTATTATAGGAAATGAGTTAAGCAATTTAACATCAATACAAGATGAAAATGGAAATTTTCCAGCAGTGGACAATTTGGTTAATTTGGCACAACAAGTAAAAAAAATTGTTGGAGATAATGTAAAAGTTGGTTATTCTGCCGGTTATAAAGAGTATCATAGTAATAATTACTGGTATAATTTAGATAAATTATGGAGCAGTGAATATATAGATTTTGTTGGAATTAAAGCATTTTTTCCACTTACAAATTCTTTACAAACAGAAATTACAAAAGAAACAATTAAACAAGGTTGGATAAATGGTGAAGGTTATGACTATATAACAGAAAATGGTATTCAAATACCAATAGAGCAAAAATATGCTTATAAAAATATAGAATATTGGTGGAAAAATATTCATATAAACCCAGATGGAAGACAAACTGATTGGGTGCCGGAAAGTAAAAAAATATGGTTTACAGAATATGGTTTTAGATCAATAGATTGCGCTACAAATGAACCTTTTAAGGGAATTGGAGAGTCACCAAAATATTCTACTGGTAATAGTAATTTTTATGCACAAAAAATAGCAATAGAAGCAACAGAAGAGTGTTTTAAAAATTCTTCTTATGTGGAACATTTATTTGCATATTATTGGGATTTAAGACCATATCCATTTTTTCCAAATAAAACAGATATATGGAAAGATGGTGTTAATTGGCAATATGATTACTGTTTAAATGGAAAAACTGGACTGTCAAATGCAAAAGTTTCAATAAATCAGTTATTTAGTGATACTAATATTGATACTAAATTTATAAAAAATATTGAAGTTGATGAGTTTATAGATGGTTTTGTTATTAATAATAGCATGTCAATTAAGGATGTTTTAAATACTTTACAAAAAGTATATTTCTTTGATTGTGTTGAAAATGATGGAAAAATTGCTTTTATATCAAATAAAACAAATATAAGAGATAAAAATAATATTACAACAATCTATGAAAATGAATTATTAGAAATTAATAAAGAACAATTTATTAATGTTGATGTTATAAGTAATACTGAATTACCACAAAGAATTGATTTAGTTTTTTTAGATAAAAATAATGACTATGATGCAAAATCTTTATATGCAGAAAGAAATAATACAGATAGTGAAAAAAGATATATTGAAACCTTGCCAGTTGTATTAGATGAAAATAGAGCAAGAAACATAGTTGAAACTTTATTATATTCCACTTGGTTAGAGAAAAGTATTTTTACTTTTATTTTACCATTAAAATATATTTATTTAGAACCGGCAGACATAGTTAATTTACAATTAAAAAATAACACTTATATATTAAAAATTAATACTGTAAAATTAATAGATAACAAAATTGTAATTACTGCAACAATTTTTGATAATACTTTATACGATTATCAAAATAATATTACTTTAAATAATAATTTAGAAATATTCCAAGAATCCGGAAGAACACATATAGAAATTATTGAAATACCAGCAATTAATCAAGATATGATTAATAAAATAAATGTATTTTTCCTTATTAAAAATGAATTAAAAAATTGGCAAGGCGCCTATTTGTATTTTTCAAATAATAATCAAAAAAGTTATACAATATTGAATGAAACCAAAACTTTATCCACTATTGGAAGTGTATTAAATACATCACACAATGTAAAACCATATTATTTTGATTATAAAAATAAGCTAAAAGTAACATTTAATAATAAGATAGATACAGATTTATTGTTAAATATTGGTAATTACGAATTATTTAATGGCGTTAATTTAGCAATTTATGGAAATGAAATTATACAATTTAAAAATATAGTTTTAAATGAAGATGGAACATATACTGTAAGTGATTTGTTGAGAGGGTTGTTTGATACTGAAAATGAAATAAGTAATCATAAAGAATATGATAGATTTATAATTTTAAATGATAGTATTTTAAGACAAGAATTTAATTATGATAAGATTGATTTTAATTATAGTTATAAGGCTGTTAGTATTGGAAACGATATGAATAGTGCTGAAAATATTATCTATACTTTAAAAGGAATCAATTTAAAACCATTTAAACCTTGTCATTTAAGATATGAAAAATTTGATACTTATGTTCATTTTGAGTGGAGTGAAAAGGGTAGAGGTTATGTAAATTGGGCAAGTAATAGGGATTATGTGTCTACTGAAAATATGGAAAAATATTATTTGAAAATTGTTAAAGATAATAAAACCATTTATTCTACATATTTAAATAATATTAGAAGTTTTGATTATTATTTTGAAAATATAGAATTTCCTTTTACAATAAGATTACATCAAGTAAATGATTTATATGGTTTTGGAAATTACATAGAAAAAATAATTGAATAATATTAATACTAAAACAATCTCCATTTATGCTATATCATTAAATGGAGATATTATTTCATTTATCTTTTATATTAAACACCCTTATAGCATTCAATATTGATACAACAGACATACCTTCACCAAGAACAACCGACAGCCAAATTGATCCACTACCAAACAAAGTAAAAAATAAAATAAATATTTTAGAACCAATAGTCAAAAACATATTCCCCTTGATTATTTGCATAACTTTTTTAGACAATTTAATCAAATATAATATTTTAGAAATATCATCATTCATAATAACAACATCAGCAGATTCTACTGCTACATCAGCACCAACACCACCCATTGCAATACCAATATTAGATTTCATTAATACAGGCGAATCATTTACACCATCTCCAACAAATACTAATTTTTCACCACCTTTTAATTTACTTTGCAATTCTTCCACCTTATTAACTTTATCTATTGGCAATAATTCTGCAAAATACTCATCAACTCCAACATCATTTGCAACTTTTTTAACATTATTAATATTATCTCCACTTAATATAATAGTTTTTTTAATTTTGTTATTTTTTAATTCATTTATAACATTTTTTACATTTTCTTTAATCTCATCACCAATAAGTAAATATCCAACAAATTCATTATTTTTTACAACATACAGAACAACACCACTATCATCTATAATGTCAACATTAATATTAAATTGTTTTATAAACTTAATATTTCCAACAATAAAATAATCATTATTAATCTTTCCAGTTATACCAAGTCCATGAAATTCTTTAATCTCACTAACAATAGATAAGTCTAAAATACCATTATAAGCATTTTTGATTGATTGTGCTATTGGATGCATAGAGTGTGATTCAAGAAGTGTAACACTTTTTAATAAGTCATCTCTTGTTATTTTATTTTCAACATTATATACTTTTGTTATTTTAAAAGTTCCTTTTGTTATTGTTCCAGTTTTATCAAATACAATATACTTTATATTTTGTAGCATTTCTAAATAATTACCACCTTTAATTAAAATACCATTTTTAGAAGCAACACCTATCCCGCCAAAAAGAGCAAGTGGAATTGAAATAATTATAGCACAAGGGCAAGACATAACTAACAAGGCAATTGCTTTATAAAACCAATCATAAAATGTTTGATTTTCAAAAAATAATGGAGGTAAAATTGCAACAATAAAAGATAAAATAATAATTACAGGGGTATAATAATAAGTAAATTTTGAAACAAAATTTTCTACATCTGTTTTTTTACTTCCAATATTTTCAACTAATTCTAATATTTTTGAAACAGTAGAGTCTTTAAATTCAGCAATAACTTTTGCTTTCAATACGCCATTTAAGTTTATTGATCCACTTATTAACTTACTCTCATTTTCTACATCAACTGGAATTGACTCGCCAGTTATATTTGATAAATCAATAGTAGATTTTCCATCTACAACAATAGAATCAAGTGGTATTTTTTCACCAGATTTAATTAAAATAATGTCATTAATTTTTACCTCATTCGGTTCAATTTCCAGCCAATCGTTATCCTTAAAAACTGTTGCATATTCTGGTTTTATATTCATTAAATCAGTTAATAATTTGCGAGTTCTTGTTGTAGCATAATCTTGAAAAAAATGCCCTATTTGTGTAAATAACATAATCATTACTGCCTCTGGAAATTCTTTTATTATAAGAGCACCAATAACCGATAAGGCCATTAACACATTTTCATTGGATAAATTTTTTCTTTTTATGCTTTTTATTGCTTTTGTAAACATACTTTTACCAGTTGAAAAACAAGCAATAATACAAATTAATAATTGTAAAACTATGTTTGATAAAACACATTCAAAAATAAATAATATTAATGAAAATGTAATAAAAAATAAGTCTTTTTTGTTATTCATACTATATCTCCCTTTTTAAATATTTATAAACACTGTATTTATTTGAATGGTTCAAAATAAATAGTTTACACAATAATCAATTATCCAATTATCATACTAAACAACCACCAATCCATTAACAACTACTTTAAACACATTAACTAACTTTATATAATCATATCAACCAACCATTTCACTAATTAATTTAGCCAATTTATAAATAATACAACTTCAACAATCACATTAATTTATCAACAACCACTCACTCAATAATCAAACCCAACTAAATCGCCCCCTTACTATTTTATCATCCTACATTCACAGAATCGCACAAAATAACTTACAATACATAAATTAACTAATATAATATTATTCATATATTTTACAATCAGGTTCAACTTTTTCTGCTATTTTCTTTATTTGTGGTAAAATTTTATTTAAATCTACACTTGTTTCTATTGTCATTTTTTGTAAAATAAAATTTATATTAAATGAAATTATACCATCTATTTTTCTGATCTCATTTTCTATTTTTATGGCACAATTGGCACAATCTAAATTTGTTATATTGTATATTTTTTTCATGATAATATTTAAATACTTAAATAACTATTTAAATAATAATATATAAATATTTTTTGTCAAGATAATCCATATTAAACAATAATAATATTATTAACATAATAAACCTCTGTTTACAGCTAACAATCAAAATAATATTAATTAAATTTTATATTTAAATTTAATTATAAAATAAACCACTTCAATGCTAACATACGAAGCATTATTAGAATAACACACCTCAACAAAATACAAATTTAACCACTACAATCAACCAAATAAATACACTCTACAACAATAAAAATACTCACCAAAAAATTGGTGAGCATAAAAATAGCATACAAAATATCTATGTTACTAGAAATCTAATTTCATTACAAAACCAAAATTTCTTTCACTTTCTGTATCTTCATCATATACTGCATTGCTTGCTGTTGATTCAGAGTATTGGATACCTCTTAATAGACCAGTCGTAGAATCACCGTCATCTACTTTTTCATCAACATTATATGCTTCTCTATTTGTTAATGGTTGTTCAGAAAAATCTGATTTCTTACTAAATGCTAAAACATTAAGACCAGTAAAGTCACTTACCATATAGTTACCACCTTCTGTTGCAGCTTCAGCATTCACTAAATACCATCTAGAACCTTTACCAAATTTAGAAGAAATATATTCTTCTCCACCTTCACTTTCTGTGCTTGGTTTTTTATCAATAATACCTTCATTAAATAAAGCTTGTAAAGCACCAGAAGATACTATATTTGGATCAACTGTTGTATCAGCACCTGGAACTTTACCAAATTGCGCATAATATGTATTGAAAGCAGTTCTGTAATTTGTAGCTTCTGTAACTACTGATCTTAATTGTGCAGATTTAATTAAACTTGCACCACCAGTAACACCAGCTATCAACAAACCCATAATTATAAGAACTATTGAAAGTTCAATTAATGAGAAACCTTTATTGTTTTTTTTCATAACAATTTCCGATAATTAATAATTAACACTTTTATTGTAGTAATACAATTTATAAAAATCAATAAAAATAATTATTAAAAAAACCCGTAAATACCTTATAAATTTATAATCTATATTATAATTTATTACAACTAATATAATATATAACTATTAACATAACAAAACTAAAAAAATAAATAAAAAAAATATTTGCAATTAATAACAATAATCTATTAAATATAACTTTAATATTACACATCTACGAACCACATTATTAATTTAATTTTTCATAAAATTCTAAAAAAAATATAAAACACACAAAATAATTACTTACAATACCATTGTGATAAAAACTTACAAAATCACAAAACCATTATTTAATATTTTATATAAACACAAACAATAAACACACATTATTACAACAATAAGTCAATAACTATCACCAACCACAAACACAAAACAAACACAAACATCGTACTGCTCCATATTCCAACACACACCACACATCCATCATTAAACACCACCAACCACAAAATAAAAGACACTCCACCAAAATCAGCAGAGTGTCAAAAATTATTTCATAAATATCAAATATCTAACCAATTCAATTAAAGTATAAATACCTCAAAATGTTTTAGATATTTATTTTAAAAAACTACTTTCTACCTAAATCAGCACCAGTTTTTTGATCAACTTCTCTATAACTCAATTTAGGTTTACCTTTTTTATCAAAGCCAATTATCTTAACTTTAATTTCTTGACCTTCTGTCAAAATATCGTCGACAAAGTCAACCCTATAATCAGCCAACTCACTAATATGGACAAAACCATCCAAATTACCAGACAATTGAACAAATGCCCCAACATCAAGTATTTTTACAACTTTACCATTATAAATTTTACCAACTGTTGGTTCAAAAATCAAATTTTCTATCATAGAAATAGCCAATTCAATATCCGCCATTGTTGAACCCAATATCTTAACTCTTCCGTCGTCTTCAATATCAATAGAAGTATTTGAAGTCTCAGTAATATTCTTAATATTTTTACCTTGGCTACCAATTACATCTTTAATTTTATCAACTGGAACTTTTATAGTCTTCATTTTAGGTGCAGATTCAGCCAATTCTTTTCTTGACTCAGTAATTGCTTTTGCCATTTCACCAAGAATATGCAATCTACCCTCTTTCGCTTGTTGCAAAGCAATTTTCATTATTTCTTGTGTTACACCTTTACATTTTATATCCATTTGTAAAGCAGTAATTGAATCTTGCGTTCCTGCAACTTTAAAGTCCATATCTCCAAGATGATCTTCGTCGCCCATAATATCAGTTAAAACAACAAAATCATCATTTTCTTTAACAAGACCCATTGCAATACCTGCAACCGGTGATTTCATAGGAACACCACCAGCCATTAAAGCCAATGAACCAGCACAAACTGTTGCCATTGAAGAAGAACCATTTGACTCAGTAATTTCTGAAACAAGTCTCATTGTATAAGGAAATTCGTCTTTTGAAGGTTTTATATTATTTAAAGCCCTCCATGCCAATTTTCCATGTCCAATTTCTCTTCTACCAGGTGCGCCAAGTTTGCCACATTCCCCAACTGCATAAGGTGGAAAATTATAATGTAACATAAATGTTTCTCTTACTATATCTTTTCCAACTGTATCAACTATTTGTTCATCATAAGAAGATCCAAGTGTCAAAACACTTAAAGATTGCGTTTCACCCCTTGTAAACAATGCAGAACCATGAACCGTTTCTCTTGGTAAAACATCAATCTCTGCAACTATTGGTCTAACTTGATCTTTTGTTCTTCCATCAATTCTTTTTCCAGTAGTTAATAATTTTTGTCTTACAACATTTTTTTCAATCTCTTTAAATATGAAATCTACTTTATTTTGCAAAACTTCATCCGCATCCTCTGGAACAAATTTTTCAAACACTTTATCTTTAATTTCTTCCAAAGCCTTTACTCTTGCTTGTTTTTCAGTTATTTCAAAAGCATTTGCTATATCAGTTTTTGCAAAATCATTAATTAATTTTTCTAACTCTGTATTATCTTCTTGTGTAATTTCCAATTTTTCAACATTACACTCAGAAGCAAATTCTTTAATCATTTCAACAACTGGTTTTATAGAATCTTGTGCAAATTTTATTGCCAAAAGCATTTCTTCTTCGCTTAATTCTTTAACTTCTGACTCAACCATTAAAACTGAATCTTCTGTTCCTGATACAACCAACTCTAATTTACCATTATTTGCAAATGGTTTTGATGGATTCAAAATAAATTCACCATCTCTATAACCAACTTTGGCACTTGCTATTGGACCTTCAAATAATGCTTTTGATATTGTCAAAGCAGCAGAAGCAGCAATACTTGCCACAATTTCCGCAGGGCTTTCTTCATCATAAGACAACAAAGTGCAGAAAACATTAGTCTCATATCTATAATTAGATGGAAATAAAGGCCTTATTGGTCTATCTATTAATCTTGAAATCAAAACCTCATGATCACTTGGTTTTGTTTCTCTTTTAACAAACCCAGGTGGCACTTGTCCTGCTGCATAAAACTTTTCAATATAACTTATTGTCAATGGAACAAAATCCAAACCAGCACTTTCTTTTGATGCAGTTGTTACATTTGCCATAACAATAGTATTACCCATTTTAGCAATTACACTGCTTGCCTGCCTTCCTATCCTACCAGTTTCTAAACTTAGGGTTTTTCCTCCCCAATTTATTTCTTTTTTTATAATATTAAACATCAAAATCCTTATTTATTAGCTTTTAAACCTAAACTTTGTATTAATTTTAAATATCTTTCTTTATCTTTTTTTTCTAAATATTTTAGTAATCTTTTTCTTCTTGCAACTAAAATCATTAAACCATTCCTTGAAGAAAAGTCTTTGTGGTGACTTTTTAAGTGTTCTGTTAAGTTTTTGATTCTTTCAGTTAATACGGCACATTGAACTTCTACTGAACCTGTGTCGCCTTCTTTAACGGCAAATTTTGCTGTTAATTCTTGCTTTTTTTCTTTTGTTATACTCATCTTTTTGAGAATTATTATTAATAAAAATAAATAAAATGACCACCTCAAAATGCAGTCATGTTTATTCTATAATAAAAAAAATAAAAATCTATTGTTTTTTACTATAATTTTGTAATTAGTATAATGTATAAATTATGTTTGAAAATATAAACCATTATTAAATATACCAAATATTAATATTTGTGAACTATTAATAAAAAACTCACTTAATTAATATTTATGTCTATATTTATGAATATTATTAGTATTCTCCACAATCATGTATTATATAATATTCACTTTCTTCAAATAAAACTGTATATCTTTATCATTTATTTTAACAAAAATATTGATTACTAAATCTTCAAGTGCCAGCACTATAATGGAAAGTTTAATATTATATACTAAACCTTCCTCAATGATGTTTATATTTAAGGATTATTTATTTTATTAACCTATATGTATATTTAATTCATAAAACTCTTGAAAATAAATATGGGAAGAATTAAATAATAAAACATTTAAAAAATCAATTACTATTATTCATTATTCCCAAACCCCATCATTACATGTACGAGTTGCAGATAGGTTTCTAGTTTGAGTTGTATCACTACAAAATATACACTCATAAGAAAATTTTTTAGAAATAGTACAACTAACGCTAACTTGTTTACTATGTGATGCTGATGCACTTGTTGTGCAACTAAATGATTGAGTAATAGCATCACATGTAGAACATGCTGGTCTAGTAAACGTTCCAGTTAATGTAATATTGTCAGAACAATTCTTTTTACACCCCCCTCTTGTAGTCCAAGTTCCATTTACACATTCATAATAATGACCACCAGTTTCAGCTTCAAAATTACCAGATATTTTACCATTTTTATCCACTTCTTTGTAGCCTGTCATCATATTTATAATTAAGTAATGTATAATAATAAACTTACTTCAAGTTTTTACCATTGTGTGTTGTTACCATAGATGCACTTTTATTTTCTTCTAAACAACCAGTTGGACTACCATCTTCATAAAATTGAGTACAATATTTTTTGTTATTAGGAGAAATATCTACACCAAATTGTTCGTTAGAGCAATATGCTGTTGTATTTGGTGTAAAATATTTTATAAGATCTCTATCTTTTAGCCAATTAAAAGTATTTGTTCCATGCGCAATACCAGCACATGCTACTGTGCTAACATATATACCAAAAGCCAATCCACATCCACCATATCGTTTCCAAGTTCCATTTTCACAAGCATAATGATAACCAGGACTTGTAAAACTTTTTCCAACAAATACTGTATTAGCACCAATATTATTACTGTCAAACTCTGTATATTTATTACAATAAACATCTATCTTTGTTCCATTAACTGTAATGGCATTTTCTAATATAGTTTTTGTTAATGTAGAAACTTTTGATTTGTTAGAAGTATTAAAAATTGTTCCAGATATTATTTTTATTTCTTCATCACTTTTATAAAACTTACCACCAGTAACCAATGTAGGCACCCCACTACAACTATTAGCAGTTTTAGTCATTTCCCAATTGCCACTTGAATTACAAAATAATCTAAAATCATTATACTGACTTGTGTATACACTACCATTACTTTCTGTTCCACTATTTAATACTCTTTTTTGTATTGTTTTTGTATCTATTGTTAATGTTGAAGAATTTACATTTGTAAATTGTTCAGCTTTATCGTTAGCTAAATATACAGTATAACCTTTGTTATTTATTTCATCTAAATCACAAGAAGCATAATTTGCTTTCCAATAAGAATTACCATTATTTATATTTGTTGTATCTTCTGTACAAGTATATACTCTATTACCACTTTCTTCAACAGCTGAACCCGTACTTTCGCCACAGTATGCTTTTGTGTTAATATTTACAATAAAATTATTATTTATAGATAAATCTTGTGCAGATCCATTATTTGTAGCATCCTTACATGCCAATATTGGATACATACAAGTTGTATTAATAGCAAACTGCATTTTATACAACTGTTCACTTACCATATTTCCATTCTTATCAAACACTGCTGACATATCATTACATCCAGTGAATACGCACATATTATTTTCAGTTCCTTCTTTTACTTCCCATTCACTATTTTCATTACATCTTATTACTCTTTTACTTCCTGTTTCTTCTGTATTTAAACTATAACCTGTATTACAAGTATCTATTGTAATATATGTATTATAATCATATGTTTTAGATTTATTGTCTTCTAATGTTATATCTATAACATTACTACTATCTATATTACTACAAGTTTCATCATTACATAATACCATTTCTATAACACTAGTAGTATTATTACCTAATAAAGATGAATTTGCAGTAAGAGCATCTACTGAA
>JAGAUJ010000022.1 GCA_017620845.1 Rickettsiales bacterium
GAAAACCAAGACCAACACGACGACAAAGAAGAAAACCAAAAGAAAAAAGGAGAAAACCAAGACCAACACGACGACAAAGAAGAAAACCAAAAGAAAAAAGGAGAAAACCAAGACCAACACGACGACAAAGAAGAAAACCAAAAGAAAAAAGGAGAAAACCAAGACCAACACGACGACAAAGAAAAAGAACCAAAACAAGACCAAGAACAAAAACCAATCAAAGAGAAGAAAGAAGAAGAACAAAAGAAAGAACAAAAGAAAGAAGGAGAAAACCAAGAACAACCACGAAACCAAGAAAAACCAAACCAAGAACCAAAAATAAAAATAAAATTAAAGAAAGCCAATGATAATAGTGAAATTGAAGCAGAAACAGTAGAAGTTGGTAGTGATATTAATAAAAATAAACAATTTAAAGAATTGTTTAATCAAAAGGTAAAAGAATTTAAAGAATGTAAACAACATTTGGCAGAAAAAGAAGAAAATCTTAAAAAACAACAAGAAAGAGCATCTAAAGAACAACAGGAAAAAATTACAGAAATTAAGCAAAAACAATTAACAGAAGTAAAAGAACTGAGTGAAAAATATATAACAGAAAATAAAAAGGAACAAAAAAAAGAAAATATAATAGTCAAAACTATTACTGAATTATTAAACAACAGACCAATGTCTCAAAAATACAAAGCAAATATGTTTGTTAATGAACTTAATAATTATAGTGATGAACAGTTAGAAGATTTAGGTCGAGAAATTATTTCTGAAGATATGGTTGCTTTATTAGATTTGTGTGTAGATAGAAATGCTATAAGGCTAATTAATAGATTATATACATTTTTTAATAAATCAGAAGAAACTAAAAGACTAATTAGTGATAAAGCACTTGAAATTTTAGAGAATTATAATAATACCTTTAAAGATCTTATTCCAAGCATGCCTTGTGGAGGAAATAGAAATGAATTTAATAAAACAAGAAAAGAATATCTTGACAAAATAGTAAAATTAGGTAAAGCAGATGAGCGGTTTAATGATGTTTTAAGAAAAACTACTATTAAATCAGCAATGTTAGCTACTGGATTTAAAGGAAAAATAGGTGATATTGAAGATAAATTAAATTCTGCCACTAATGAACTACGTGAAGTTTATATTAAACAACAACAAGAAGTAGGAAAATAGTATATAAAGTAATATTTATTTATATTATTTAATCATTATTATAGTCACTTGTTAGTTTATAATTAATAAGTGATTGTTTTTTTATAAAATTGTTGTGGTTGGTTTAGTAAGTATGTGAAAATTGCAAAATTTTGGGCGTGGTGGTTGATTTAGTGAGTGCATAGAACCCTAAAATCATTTGCGCACTAGTTAAACGTAGTAAGTTTTAGTAAATTGTAACGTTAAATTTTACAATAACTTATAATGAAGATAATTGTATTAAAAATATATTAATAAATATAATTGAATTTTATATTTTTACTTTTAAACTATAAATGTATTTAATTATATTAATTTATATTAATGTTAAAAAGATTTTTAAATGGTTTTATTAGTGTATTTCCATTTTTTTATGTAAACAATTATGAAATAAAACATTATCCAGATGACATTTTTGTTAATGATTGGAAGAATATTGGTACATTATTAGGAAATATAGCAAGAAACAAAATAAAAGAAGAGGTAGTAAATGATAAGTAATACTCAAGAACAAAAAGATTCACTTTTGCCACCACCAGAGATATTGGTTAAATATCAAGAATTGGGAATAAATGAAGATTTATTAAATCTTGTTAAGACAGAGCAAGAGCATAGACATGTTTTACAAAAGAAATATCAGTTTAGTTATAGAATGGGACAAATATTTGGTTTTATTTTATCATTGGTATTTATGCTTGGTATTTTTAGATTAATAAATAATAGTTATATTAAAGAAGCATATATAATTTCTGGTATATTTGCTGGTTTGTTAATAGTTTTAACAATGTTGGTTAGAAAGGGTAATAAAAAGACTACAACAAGAAGAACTACAACAACAAGAACAACGAGAACTCCACAAGTTAGGAGAAATAGTAGAAGTTATAACAGATAATGAAATTTAAAAATAAAAAGTATTTAAAATTATTTATATTTGGAGCGGGAGCATCTTTGGCTTTTGCTCCATTTTATTTGTGTGTTTTTTTCTTTTTTTCTTTGTATTATTTGTTAAGCGAGTTTGAAAACTGCGATTCTATTAAAAAATCATTTTTTATTGGTTGGTGGTTTGGGTTTGGTTATTTTATAGGTAATTGTTATTGGTATTGTTGTTCTTTGTTGTTGGAACCGTTAAAATATGCTTGGTTAATTCCATTTGCGATTAGTATAATTCCAGCTTATTTGGCTTGTTATATTGGTTTTGCAACATTTTTTACTTATTTTTTAGTAAATAAATATGCTGTAAAAAATAGGTTTTTTGTAACTGTTATTTTTTCATTTTTTTGGATATTTTTTGAATATTTAAGGGGAATTATTTTTACTGGTTTTCCTTGGAATTTGTTGTGTTATTGTTTATCATTCTCACCTTTATTAATACAAACAGTGTCTTTGTGGGGATGTTATATTTTTAGTTTTTTTATTCTTACAATTTTTACAAGTTTTTGGGTTTTGAGAGATAAAAAATATAAAATGTATTTTTTGTATTATATTATTTTGATTTTGTTTGTAGTGGTGTTTGGTTTTTTTAGATTAAAAAATGCGGATGTTAATTTTTCTGCTTATAAAATTAGAATAGTTCAACCAAATATATCAATATGGGAAAAATCGGTTTTATCGCCAAAACAAAAATTAAATAATTTGATTGATGAAAGTTTAAATAATATTGAAGACATTAAATATATACTCTGGCCAGAAAGTGCTTTGCCAGATTATATTTTGACATATCAAAATAATGGTATGGCAGATTATATAGGTGAAAAAATTGGCGACAAAGTATTAATAACTGGTGGTATTAGGGTTGATGAATATAAAAATAAAATATATAATTCGGTTTTTGTTATAGATAAGAGTGGAGTTGTTGATTATTATGATAAATATAATTTGGTGCCATTTGGTGAATTTGTGCCATTTAGGAAAATCCTTCCATTTGTGAATTCAATAGCAAGTAATTTGGATTTAAGTAGGGCAGAAAAAAGAAGAAAAATGATAGTAGTTGGTAATAATTTTCCAACTTTTTCGCCAAATATATGCTATGAGTCAATTTTTACTTCATCTATAAACAGAGATGCTGATTTAATAATTAATTTTACCAATGATTTTTGGTTTGGAAAAACAAGTGGTCCATATCAACATTTTGATGTTTTAAGGTTTAGGGCTTTGGAAAATGCTATTCCAGCGGTAAGAGTTGCTAATTCTGGTATAAGTGCTGTTATTGATAAATATGGGAGAGTTATAAAAAAGACAAAATTGGGTGAGAGTGCTGTTTTGGATATAAATATTCCTTTGAAGTAAGTATTGTATTTCTTGATTTTTAGTAAAAACTTTTTACTATTTTTTTAAAATAGGAATTAAAATGTAGATAATGGAATTTCATAATCACAATGATTGTAGTAAAAAGATTATAAGTAAACTACCAATAAATAGAGAGATTGAAAAAGTTGCTGAAATATTTAAACTTGTTAGTGATCCAACAAGATTAAAAATAATGTGGTTATTAAGTCATTGTGAACTTTGTGTTAATGATATTTGTTGTGCTATTAAAATGACTCCGCCGGCTGTTAGTCATCATTTAAGGTTATTAAAACAATTGGATTTAATACAGAATAGACGAGAAGGTAAAGAGATTTATTATAAGATATCAAATAATAAAAAAGCAGATTCTTTACATAAATCTGTTGATAATATGCTTGATGTAAATTGTAAGTGTTTTGAATAAATATTTTCTTGATTTATAAATATTTTTTTACTATATTAATGCTAATTATGAATAATTTTTCACATTTATGTTATCATATACACAAAAAACCTTAAATATAAATTTACAAGACAAAACAATTTTAGACAAAACAAAACAAGCGATTTCAGAGATAAAAGAAGACTTAAAAAAGACCGGTGACTATGATGCATTAAGTATTGCATATAAAGATGATGATTTACAAGAAATAATAGATTTTAGTAAATTTTTAAATAATAACTTCAAAAAAGTATTAGTTTTAGGCATTGGTGGTTCAAGTCTTGGTGCTAAAACATTATTGGCATTAAAGCATCAAGATAAGGTAGAAATATTAGAAAATATTGACGCGGACAGTGTGAAGTTTGTTTTTGATAATTTAGATTTAGAAAATACAGCGATTTTAACAGTTAGTAAATCTGGAAAAACTATTGAATGTATTTCTCAAACATTAATTTTATTAAAAATATTTGAAGATAAATTAGGCAAAGAATCAATTGGTAAACACTTTTTCTTTTTAACAGAAGACAAAGACAGTCCATTGACACAATTGGCAAAAGAATTTAACATAAAAACATTGGAACATCATAAAACAATAGGTGGCAGATTTTCTTATTTGTCAAATGTTGGTTTAATTCCGGCTTGTATAGCGGGACTTGATATAAAAGCGATAAGAGATGGTGCAAAAGATACATTAGAATATTTATTTAACAATGAAGATAATTTTATTGCTGATATTTGTGCCAAACAAAGTGAATTATATAAAAATGGAGTTGTGGCAAATGTTGTTATGCCATACATAGATAGATTGGAAAAATTAACAGAGTGGTATAGGCAATTATGGGCCGAATCCATAGGTAAAAATGGCTTTGGTATAATTCCAATAAATGCAATAGGAACAATAGATCAACATAGTCAATTACAATTATATATGGAAGGTCCAAGAAATTTATTTTTTACGTTTATTACAAAGAAAAATGATAAAAATGCTTTAAAAATTGAAAAAACTTATAATAAAGAATTTGATTATTTAAAAAATAAAACACTTGATGAAATAATGTCTATTGAGGCAGAAAGCACTATTGAAGTTTTAAATAGAAGAAATTTGCCAATTAGGGTTATTGAAATTCAAGAGTTAAATGAAAGGTGTTTGTCACAACTTTTGATGCAGTATATGTTGGAAACTATAATTGTTTCAAAGATTAATGGTATAAATCCGTTTGGCCAACCTGCTGTTGAAGAAAGAAAGATTTTGGCGAGAGAGTTGATTAGAAAATAAATTAATGAGACTTATAATGTTGTTTAGTTGATTTATTTGAGGTAACTGGGTATTGTGGGGATGTTTAGATTGGTTGGTTCATGCTTTAAAAAATTAATATTTATTAAACTTTTCCAAAAACTCAAATTGTATTTCATTAAATTGTAACAAAGACTCACAATCTAACCACTCATCAACTTTATGATAATTTCCACCAATAGCTTGATGATTTATAACATTAACATTTTTATAAGAAAAAAATCTCGAATCAGTTGTTGTTGAACTTGTAATATAATTAATTTGTGTATTCAATTTATTTTCAGCGATTTTTTTATACAAAATACTGTATTTATCATTTATATTATTTTCAATATAATTATTAAACATTAAAACTTCAAAAGTTGTATTGTTTTTCATATATTTTTGTAATTCTGCAATAATATTTTTATTGTCAAATAAAATATCAATTTCATCTTCCACAAAATCACAATAATATTTACTAAAATTATTTTTTATTAAGTTAATTGTTTGTAGATCGTTTTTGGATAATTTAATTGTAACTGCTCCCAAATTATCTTTTATAATAGAATTAATATTTCCATTACCACTATCACTATCAAGAACTATTTTTGTTGTAATTTTATCAGCCCACAATTTTGTATCACTTTCAGTAGCGGTTTCTTCATTTGACACAATTATAACTCCATATTTTGTATTTATATTATTTTGTATAAGTTTTTTTAAATTATATAAAGCATTTACAACAAAACTTTTCATATCAAAAACTCCTCTGCCATATATAATATTGTTTTCTTTTTTTATATTATATATGTTATTTTGTATTGGAACAACATCTATATGACAAGTGCTTATAATATCAAAATCAAGTCCATTATAATTTGATATTAAAATAGAATTATTTATTTCATGAATAAAAACTTTATCTTTTACATCATTAAAATAATTAATACATAAATTAACTGCTTCTTTTATTTCATTTATATTATTTTCAGTGGTTTTTAATTTAACTAATTTTTCAATAAAACTTAACATAGAAAAATAAAAAATATTTATCTATAATTTAATATAATTCATTAAAGTGTCAACAAAATAATAATTAATATTATTCTTCAATTTTTTTAACTTCTTCATTTTTTATTAAATCAATTCCAAACATACTTGCAATATTATTAGCAATTTTTGTATTATTACTTATTTTACCATCAATATTATGTATACCTTTCATATAATTTTGTTCCATATATTTATCATAATTATTTTTAAAATCAGTTGTTATAAATTGTATAGATATTGAAGTTTGTTGTTTTATTTTATCTAAAATATCTAAAAAATTTGGTAAAAAGTTTTTAAATACATCTATAAAATCAGCATAAGTAAAAGACATTGCACCATAGTCATCTGGCAAGATTTCTTTATAGAATCTTTCAATATGTTGTTCTGCTAATTTGGATTTTACTAAATCATTAATATATTTTATATAATTACATTTTTCTTTAAAATCTTTACAACGGCTAAAAATACCAAAAATAAACTTTACAAAATTTTCTGGCAAGTTATTTAATATTTCATTATCTTCTTGTATTTTGTTATACATATGATGTTTTTTATAAAACTCATTCAAATACTCATTGTGTTGATTTTGATTTAATATAAAACCACCTTTATTATGCGGATCTAATTTTAATTGTAATTTTTCTTCTATTAATCTTATCATCATTCTTTTATCAAAAGTTGGATTAGTAGAATCAAATAAATCTTGACAAAATAAAGTCATTAAATTAAACAGTTCATCTTTGTTTTTTATAAGATTAATAAAAATATATGGTGCTATACTTTCTATAATATTTTCTATTGATAATTTATTTATAGAAAAAATATAATTATTACCATCAAAAGTTGTTTTATATGTTTTTCCTATATTTTTTAATGCAAGATTAACATTATTATCTAATCTAAAAACTATATTTGCTTTATTTTCATTAATTAATTGTATAAAATAATCAAATATAATTTTAAGTATTGGTATATTAACCATAGAAGAAGTTAAGAAGATAAATTTACCATCTTCTCCTTTGTTGAAGTTTTGTATTTTTAATCTAATTTTTTCTAAAAAATTATCCATTTGTAATTAAAGTATATTTTCCATTACCATTTATTACATTTAAAACAGAATCTTCTTCTGAGATTTTGAATACAACTATTGGTAAATTTGTATCTCTTGCAAGTGTAAAGGCGGTTGGATCCATAACCCTTAAATCTTGTTTAATTACTTCATCAAATGTTACTTTATCATATCTTATAGCATCAGTAAATTTTCTTGGATCTTTATCATAAACACCATCAACTTGTGTTCCTTTAAAAATAGCATCACATTCCATCTCAGAAGCCCTTAAAACAGATGCTGTATCTGTTGTAAAAAATGGATTTCCAGTTCCAGCAACAAATATAACAACTCTACCTTTTTCCAAATGTCTTACTGCTCTTCTTCTTATATATGGTTCACAAACATTATTTGTTGGAAGTGCGGATTGCATTCTTGTTGGGATACCAAGTCTTTCTAATGAATTTTGTAAGGCAATTCCATTCATAACTGTTGCTAACATTCCCATATAGTCAGCACTTGTTCTATCCATTAATTCACTTGATACAGATACACCACGGAAAATATTTCCACCACCCACAACTAGACAAATTTGTATACCTAATTTATATATTTTTACAATTTCTTTTGAAATTTTATTTATTGCTTCCAAATCATGACCAAATTGTTTGCCGCCCATCATAGATTCACCAGATATTTTAAATAAAATTCTTTTAAATTTCATATTTAACCTTTAAAATATTAAAATAATAATTAAAATAAAAACAAAAAAGTATCCCGACAATGTATAGTTGGGATACTTGAATAACCATTATAAAGCATCACTAATTTAATTTTGCTTCTTTAAAGATAACATGTTTTTTAACTACTGGATCATATTTAGAAAATTCCATTTTTTCTGGTCTTTTCTTTGGATTTCTTCTAGCAGTATAATAAAAACCTGTTCCAGCAGTGCTAACTAATTTAAATAAAATTGCCGGTCTCTTCTTTTTTGCTGATTTTTCTGCCATTTTAAAACTTACCTAATTATTTATAACTTGTTTTAGTTTATATGTATTTTTTTAAAAAACAATAGAATAATAATAAAATATTTAATTTTTTATATTATTTATTGAAAAAAATAATTTTTAAATTATATTGGTAAGTAATAATTAGTAAATTTTACGAATAATAATAATAAAAAAATGAAAAAATATAGTCAATTAGCAGAAAAAAAAGAACAATCTTTACTTGGCGGTGGATTAGATAAAATTAATAAACAACACCAACAAGGAAAATTAACTGCAAGAGAAAGAATAGAAGTTTTGTTGGATAGAGATTCTTTTGAAGAATATGGGGTTTATGTGGAACATAGATGCTCAGATTTTGGTATGGAAAAAAAGAAATTTAGTGGAGATGGTGTAATTACTGGTTCCGGAACAATAAATGGTCGTTTAGTATTTGTTTATGCACAAGATTTTACAGTTATAGGTGGTTCATTGGGACAAGCGCAAGCTTGTAAAATAGAAAGAATTATAAATATGGCATTAAAAGCAAAAGTTCCAGTAATTGGTATATTAGATTCTGGTGGGGCAAGAATACAAGAGGGTGTTGATGCTTTGGGTGGCTATGGAAAAATATTCCAAAGAATAGTTGATGCTTCTGGTGTTATTCCACAAATATCTTTAATAATGGGTCCTTGTGCTGGTGGAGCAGTTTATGCGCCCGCTTTGACTGACTTTATTTTTATGACAGAAGGAAGTGGTTATATGTTTTTAACCGGACCTGATGTTGTAAAAACAGTTACTCATGAAGAAATAACAAAAGAAGATTTGGGTGGTGCAAGTGTTCATGGGCCTATTAGTGGTGTTGCAGATAAAACATTTCAAAATGATATAGATTTATTATTACATACAAGAAGATTGTTTGATTTCTTACCATCTAATTTTTTAGATAAAGTGCCAGAAATTGAGACAGCAGATCAAAGTGATAGGATAGATGTATCTTTAAATACTTTGGTTCCAGAAAATTCAAATCAGGCTTATGATATGAAGGAACTAATTTATAAAATTATTGATGAGGGTAACTTTTTTGAATTAAAACCAGATTTTGCAAAGAATATTATAATAGGCTTTGCAAGGATGGAGGGAAGAACTGTTGGTATAATTGCAAATCAACCACTTGAATTAGCTGGTTGTTTAGATATAAATGCTTCAAGAAAAGCAGCGAGATTTATAAGATTTTGTGATGCTTTTAATATTCCTTTAATTACATTTGTGGATGTTCCAGGTTTTTTACCAGGAAAAGATCAAGAACATAATGGTATTATTTCTCATGGAGCAAAGTTATTGTATGCTTATGCAGAATCGTCGGTTCCAAAAATTAGTGTTGTAATAAGAAAGGCTTATGGCGGTGCTTATATAGTTATGAATTCAAGACATTTAAGAAGTGATTTGAATTATGCTTGGGAAACAGCAGAAATAGCAGTAATGGGTGCAGAGGGTGCTGTAAATATTATGTATAAGGATTTAACATTAGAAGAAAAGGCACAACGAATTGAAGAATATAGAAATAAGTTTTCTACTCCATTTTTTGCTGCTTCAAGGGGTTACATAGATGAAGTTATAAAACCGCAAACAACAAGGAAAAGAATTTGTGATGGACTTAGATTTTTGATAAATAAAGATGTTAAGTTGCCACAAAAGAAACATGATAATTTACCAATGTAGTTTTGTATATGTTTGATTTTGTTAAAAAAGTATATAATATAACAAGTAAAAAGAGTAAAAAAGATAAAAATTTAAAAGAAAGTGCAGATGTTAGTGTGGATAATAAAGACTTTTCTTTTGATATAATATCTTATAATAATTTAAGACTGTTTGGTATTAATAAAGCATTATTTTTTTTATTATATTTTTGTGAGGTTATTGTTTCTTTAATTTTTTGCCCGATAATTTTGGTTTTTATGGTTTTTGAAAATAAAATGTTTTTGAAAATATTTAAACAAGTTGTTGTTATATTGTATTTTGTTTTTTTTCTTGTTTTTGTTTATACTTTGTTTAATCAAAATAAAAGTATTGTAGATGATACAAAAATAAGCACAACTATTCGTATTAATATGAATAAAATAAAAGATTTCTAATGGAAATATTAATAAAACAATTTGTAAATTATTTGATATCAACAGAGGGATTGCCAAAAAATACTACTGATTCGTATTTTAGAGATTTAGTTAAAATGTATAAATATTTAAAACAAGAAGATGTAAAAAAAATAACAAGATTAGATCTTGAAAAATATGTCAAATATATTTCTACAACATATTCAAATAGAACTGTTGATAGAAATATATCATCAATGAAGCATTTTTTTGATTTTTTACAAATTGAAAATATTATAGTTAAAAATCCAAGCACTTTATTAGAACATAAAAAACCGGAGCAATATTTACCAAAGTTTTTGACTGAAAATGAAGTTAATTTGTTATTAAAAGAAGCAAGTAAAGATCAAAGTGATTTTGGTGTTCAATTTTATTGTATGTTGGAGTTGTTATATGCAACTGGCATGCGGGTTTCGGAACTTGTTAGTATGAAATTATCAAGTATTGAAAAAAAATTTAATTTAAAAAATGATTCTTATAAGATAGAAAATTTTATTAGAATTGTTGGCAAAGGAAATAAGGAAAGAATAGTGCCAATTAATAAAACTGCTGTTAATGTGCTTACTACATATTTAGGTTTGAGAGATAAAATATTAAATGGTAATCATTCGGATTATTTATTTACAACAAAAGTGCCTTTTAGTAGAACAAAAGTAAATATGATTGCTGTAAAAGTTTTAAAAAATAAGGATTCTTGTATAACAAGACAGGTTTTTGCAAGAAAACTGAAAGAGGTTGCTGTTTCTGTTGGTATAGATATAAAAAAAATATCACCACATACAATAAGGCATTCGGTTGCTACGCATTTGCTTAAAGGTGGGGCAGATTTGAGAATTATACAAGAAATATTGGGACATGCAGATATTTCCACTACACAGATTTATACGCATTTGGAAAATTCGTTTGTAGAAGAAACTTTGAAAAAATGTCATCCTATGGCAAAAGTTGATAAGAATGATTTGGAAAGAATGTGAATTTTTTGGTTATGTTTTTTATGATTTTTGTGATGTTATTTTTTGCTTGATTTTATGCAAAAAATATGATATAGTGTAGTTATTATTTATGAATATACTTTATAAATATAATATTTATTAATTTTAATAATAATTAAGGAGAAGAAATGTCAGAAACAAAAGGTAAAATAAAACGGAGATTTACACCAGAAGAAGATGAAATGTTGCGACAATTAGTTGATGAATATGGAACAAATAATTGGAAAACAATTGCAACAGAAATGCCAGGTAGAACTGTAAGACAATCTAAAGAAAGATTTACATGTTATTTAAGTCCAGAAATTAACCGAACACCTTGGACTCCAGAAGAGGATGAATTATTAAGACAAAAACAAAGTGAGTTTGGTAATAAATGGACAAAAATTGCTCAATTTTTTAATAGAAGAACTGATTATAATATTAAGAATCGTTATAATCAACTACAACGACAACAACAAAAAAAACTACTACAACAACCAAAACTAGAACTACAACGACTACTACAACTAGAACGAGAACTACAACGACAACAACAACTAGTGCTACCAACACAACAACCAACACAACAATCTACTAATTTTGATTTTCTTGAAAATTTATTTGGAGCTGATGATGGGTTTGATTTGGCTTTTGGACAAGATTTGTTTGATATTAATTTATCTGGAGCAGATAGCGAATTTAGTAATTTACTTCAAGGACAAAATTCAGATCGAGGAGTGTTTGGTTTTTAAATATAAACATATTAAAATAAACAATAATATAAATTATTTAAAACAAAAACTAATAAAAAACACAATTACACTTATTTATTCACACAAATAAGTGTAATTTATTTATACACACATCTTTTAACTTTCACTTACATTATTTAACAAACAAACTTATATATTAACATTAATTTTATTTCAAACATTAAACACACAATGGCAATATTTAATTGACAAAATAATTTATATTTTTACAATTAATCACAAAGATAATTTTTTAAAAAAATATGTCAAAACGAATCAAAGACACACTTACAAAAATAGTTGCAACATACTTTGGCAGTGGTTTCAGCAAACTTTGCCCAGGGACGGTTGGTAGTATTTTAACCTTACCATTATGGTATTTAATAATTTTAAGCGTTTTTAAATTACAATTAAAACCTTACATTTGGACACCAATAATAATATATGTAATATTTGTTTTAGGTTATTATTCTACAAAAAAATATTTGGAACAAACACAAAAAGAAGATCCGAGCGAAGTTGTAATTGATGAAGTTGTAGGGCAGTTATTAGCATTTATGTTTTCTTTTATATTTGCTTTATTTGTTAAAGATAGAACAGTGTTGACTTTTCTAACAGTCGATCATCAAATACTTACATATTTTTATTTTCTTATTTTTCCTATAATTTTGTTTAGAATTTATGACATAAAAAAACCTTGGATAATAGGAAAAATAGATTTAAAAATGAAAAATGCATTAGGTGTAATGTTAGATGATGTTGTTGGTGGTATTTTTGCTGGTTTAACAAATAGTGCTATAATGCTTATTATACTAAAAATGTTTGCAATATAATGAAAATTTTAATACAATCAAAAGATAGTTTTATTATAAATTATATACAAAATATTTATAGTGAACATATTATAAATAATTGTGATAATAATGTGAAAAATTATAATATAATTATTTTTGATTGTATAAATACTGATATTATAAAAGAACAAGTAAGAGATTTATATTTGCCAAACTATCTTGTTGTAAATATAACAAATAATAGTGAAATTGTTGAAAATATTGTAAATATCAATACCCCATTTAAAGTTATTACATTAAAAGATAAAATTGATAATTTTATTAGTTATTATAATAAAAATGTTATAAATATATTTAATGGAGTTTTGAATATTAATAAAAATACTTTTATGAAAAATGGAAGTGATAAAATAATACAATTTACAACAAAAGAAATTGAGTTAATTTATTATTTATATAAAAATGACAATTCTACAAGAGAAGATATTTTGGAAAATGTTTGGCAAATGAAACTTATTGACAATAAGGTTATTGAGACTACTGTATATAATATAAAGCAAAAAATGGCACGTGTTGATGTGTTAAATT
Source organism: Rickettsiales bacterium (assembly GCA_017620845.1). Classification (GTDB taxonomy): domain Bacteria; phylum Pseudomonadota; class Alphaproteobacteria; order Rickettsiales; family UBA1997; genus RGIG8782. The sequence goes on from JAGAUJ010000022.1 coordinate 13,538, forward strand.
TTATAGAATGTAATAACGGATTATATAAATTAGGTAAATAATTATGAAAATAAATTATCAAAGAGAAACAAAAAGTAATTTTCAATTACAAAGATCATCGCAATTACAAAAAGTTTTAAATGATGTTTTTACAAAAAGTAGTTTTCAGTTTGAAAATAAACAAGTTTTTGTAAATGTTATTTATGTTGATATGAGTAAAGATTTAAAAAATGTGAAAGTTTTGATTGATATGTTTGGTTTAAAAGAAGAGAAACATAAAAAAGAACTTGTAAAAAAATTAAATACTGATTTTATAAAGCAAATCAGAGGTATTTTAGCACAGAAATTAAAAGTAAAATATGTTCCAGAAATTATATTTTGTTTTAAAGAAAAAAATACAAAAGAACAAAAAGTGCTTGATTTAATAGAACAAGAGCAAAATGCAAGAGAATAATAGTTTGATTGAATTTCAAAATCGTTTTAGGAGTTTTCAAAATATTGCAAGAGGTATTTTGAAGTCTGTTTTAAAAAATCCAAAGTTTAATTTTTTTTATACTATATCTAATAATTGGTTTAGTGTTGTTGGTGGTAAGTATGTTGATTATTGTTGTGTGAAAAAAGTTTCTCTTGATAAAGAAGGTAGACAAGGTAGTGTTTATGTTGTTAGTTATAATTCTGCTACATCCTTTTATTTAAATAACAATAAACAATATATAATTGAAAAAATTAATACTTTATTTGGTTATAATGCTGTTTTAAATATGTATATTAACGAAGTTCCAATGATTATTAAAAAGAAAAGTGTCGCAAAAACTGTTGTAAAAAAAGATGTTGAGTTGTGTATGGATGTGGAAAATGAGAAATTAAGAAAGGTATTGATGGAATTGGGTGGAACGTTGTGAAAAAATTGGTTGTGTTGAATTATGTAATTGTGAACAAAATGGTGGTAATGTATGTTTATTGGAAGTTGTTGAAAGTTTTGATTTGTTTTAAATATATAATAAATTGATTTGATGGTGCCTATTAGTATAAAAATTTATGATTTCATGAATGTTTTTGAATAAATAATTACATAATAATTTAATTTATGAAATGCTACAACAAAATTTTTGTATATAAATAAATGAAAATAAATAAAACAAATTTATATGTGGTGATCTCTACGGGATTTGAACCCGTGTTGCCAGCGTGAGAGGCTAGTGTCCTAACCACTAGACGAAGAGACCACTATTGCAATGTAATAATAAGTTTTATTTTTGTTTTTGTCAATTAATTTTTATTACTATTTTTTATTACTAATTTTTTTCATTTTTATTAAAAATTTTTCTTGATTTTTATTTTATAACACTTTATAATTAGATTGATTGGGGACATAGCTCAGTTGGCTAGAGCATCTGCTTTGCACGCAGAGGGTCGTGGGTTCGAATCCCATTGTCTCCACCAATCTGTTTAATAATTTTTTGGCGTATATTTCTTAGTTTCTAGTTTTTATATTTTTATTATCTTTTTGTTTTCGTTGTTTTTGTTAATTTTACTAACTTTAAGTTGTTTATTTATTTCAATTTATATTTTGGAATGTGGTAATTTTGTATTTTAATATTTTTTATGTAATTATTTAAATTTTTATATTACAGTAATTATTTATTACTTGTATTATTAATAAAATATTTTAATCTTAAAACATCAATAATAATACAATTACAAATGACAGAAAATTACAAAGAATATTTAAAAATATCAAAAACAGCAGATAAACAAAAACTACAAAAACTACAACAAGTTAAAGATTTAGGTATAAATCCATACCCATACAACTTTAATCAAACAATTCATGCAAATGAGTTGAACGAAAAATATAACAATTTAGAAGTTGAAGAACACAGGGAAAATGAGATTTATTCTGTTGCTGGTCGTTTAATGTTAAGAAGAAAAATGGGTAAAGCAGCATTTTATGACATTTATGATGAAAGTGGAAAAATACAAATATATTTACAAAAACCAGAATTAACAGAAGAAGAAAACAATCTTTTATCTTGCCTTGATATTGGTGATTATATAGGTGTTGAAGGTTTTGTTTTTAAAACAAAAACTGGTGAAATTAGTATACATTGTAAAAAAATACAATTATTATCAAAATCTATTGCTCCAATGCCTGAAAAATTTCACGGTTTAACTGATATGGAATTACGATATAGACAAAGATTTATTGATATGACAATGAATCCAGAAGTTAGGGAAGTATTTAAAAAAAGATGCGAAATAATTAAAGAAATTAGAGAATTTTTATTTAATAGAAAATTTGTAGAAATTGAAACACCTGCTTTACAACCAATTTATGGTGGAGCAAGTGCAAGACCATTTACAACACATCACAATGATTTAGATATGACTTTATTTTTATCAATAAGTCCAGAGTTATATTTGAAAAGATTAATTGCAGGTGGTTTTGAAAAAGTTTTTACAATTTGTAAAAATTTTAGAAATGAAGGTTGTGATGCTACACATAATCCAGAATTTACAATGATTGAATGGTATGAGGCTTATACAGATTATAATTATCAAATGGAACAAGTTGAAACTTTAATTGAAGGAATTGTTAAAAAAATAAATAATGGAAATACAGTTTTGAAAGTTAGAGGTTTTGATGTTGATTTTAAAGCGCCTTGGAAGAGGTTGTCAATTTATGATGGTTTGAGACAATATGCAAATATTGAACCTACAACAATTACAAAAGAAGAAGTTATAAAAGAATTAAGAAAATACAAAACTGATATAGAAGAAAGAAAAGAAAAAGGTGAGTTATTAGTTGAATTGTTTGAAGAAACTGTTGAAGAACATTTAATACAACCAACATTTGTAATAGATCATCCAGTTGAGATTTCACCTTTAACAAAAGCACACAGAAGTCAAAAAGGACTTGTAGAAAGATTTGAAGGTTTTATAGCACAAAAAGAAATTTGTAATTCTTATAGTGAATTAAACGATCCAATAGATCAAGGTTTTAGATTACATGAACAAGAATTACATAGAGAATTTGATGCAGAGGCACAACCTATGGATAAAAATTTCTTGCATGCTGTTGAGTTTGGTATGCCTCCAATGGGTGGGGTTGGAATAGGAATTGATAGAATAGTTATGTTTTTGACAGGTCAAGATATAATTAGAGATGTTATAGCTTTTCCAACAATGAGACTAAGAAAAGAGGACTTGTAATTTATGAAAACTCCAAAGTTTTGGAATAATAAAAATATAGTGGCATTTTTACTATTGCCACTATCTATATTATACTATTTGATATATAAATTAAGATGTTTTGTAAATTTTAATCCTTATAAATCAAAAATACCAGTAATATGCGTTGGAAATATAGTTGCTGGTGGCGCTGGTAAAACGCCAACTGCTATTGAGATTGCTAAAATGTTAAAACAAAATAATAAGACTTTTTGTTTTTTAAGTAAAGGTTATGGTGGAAAGTTTGAAGGAGTTGTAAAAATTGATAATAATAGTATTGCAGAAGTTGTAGGCGATGAACCTTTGTTGTTGTTTGAATTTGGAGATGTTTTTGTTTCTAAAAATAGAGTAAAAGGTTTGAAATATATTAATAATAATTGTAATTATGATTATATTATTATTGATGATGGTTTGCAAAATCCAACTTTTATAAAAGATAAAATAGTTTTAGTAATAGATGGAAAGTTTGGTTTTGGAAATGATTTTATTTTGCCAGCTGGTGCATTAAGGGATAAGTTTAAAAATATATGTAAAAAAGTTGATGTTGTTATTTTAAATAATGGAAATAATAAATATATACAAGATTTATGTAATAAATATAACGTAAAAATTATACAAAGTAAAATAGTTGCTGATAATGTTGATGATTTTAAAAATAAGGAATATGTTGCATTTTGTGGACTGGGGCGTCCTGAAAAGTTTAAAAATACTTTGTTGGAAAATGAAATAAAATTGAAAGATTTTATTGCTTTTGGGGATCATTATAAATATACGGATAAAGATATTGAAAGATTGGAAAAAAGTAGTTCAAATTTAATTACAACAAAAAAAGACTGGGTTAAATTAAGTAATAAAAATAAGCAAAAGACAAAATATCTTGATATACATATTGAATTGGATAATAATGAATTAAAAAAGGTATTGTTATGAGTAGAGATAATAAAAGTTGTTTTAATAAATTTTGTGATTTGTTAGGTTATGGTGCTGTAAGTTTTGTGTTTTTTTTAGCAAAAATTTTACCAATACAACTTTTAAGTTTATTTTTTGGTTGTTTAGCAGTTTTGTTGTCTCCATTTATTCCAACTACATATTTAGTATTAAGAAATTTAGAGTATACAATGCCAGAATTACCGCTCATAAAAAGAATATATACAATGTTTATGGTTTGGTATAATTTGGGACAATTTATCGGCGAATATCCTTATATTTATAAAATGAAAAAAGGTAAAATTTTTAAATATGTGAATATAATTGATAAAAATTTTATTGAAGAGATAAAAAATAATAAAACTGGAAGTATAATTTTTTCGGGTCACTTATCTAACTGGGAAGCTGGTTTGAGGGCTTTAATTGATAGTAATTTAAAAATAAATGTTGTATTTAGAGAATCAAATAATCCATATATAGAACCAAAATATACGGCACAATTGCGAGAAAATCTTGGAATAAAAATGATTGCAAAGCAAAATAATGCAGGATTAAAAATTGTTAGAGCCTTGAAAAATGGAGAGAATGTTATAATTTTGACAGATCAAAGAGATTCACAAAATGGTCTGCCACTTAATTTTTTTGGAAAAACTGCTTATACAAGTAGAACTATATTTGCGATTGCTAAAAAGTTGGGTGTTGCTGTGTATGGTATGAGAATAATTAGATTAAAAAATTGTGTTAAGTTTGATGTTAGAATTGAAAAAATGGATGAAATTGTTGATGGTATTGGGGAAAATGAATATTTACAAAAAATTAATGATGTTCTTGAAAGATGGATTAGGGAAAATTTGGAGCAGTGGTTTTGGGTGCATAATAGGTGGAAAATGTAAAAATTATTTAAAAAATTAGTTTATGTATTGTAAAAATTATAAAATGTTAATTTGTATATAAAAAATATTGAAGATTACTTTTATTGTGTTGTTAATATATATTAAAAGTAAATATATAAAAAATAAAATAATATAATATTTATATGTAAGTAAAAGTGTATTTATTATGTTTATTAAATACATATAATGATTATTATGTATAATTGTTTATTACTATATAATATATATTAATAGTATATGTAATTATTGATTTATATAAAATAATGTATATTATTAGTATATATAAATAATAAAAAATTTATACAATGAGCGATATAAAAAATGAGTGTTATAAGGAACTTGAAAATGCTATAAAGAGTAATGATTCAGATAAATTTATTCAAATATGTAATAGCGATAAATACAAAGATTGTATAAAAGATGTAATAAATGAGAGACGAGGAGATAGGGGAGATACGATATTTCATACAATTGTAGATTCTTTTGATTTAGATGCTGATGTTTATGAAACTTTAATAAAGGTTGGAGCAGATATTACAATTACGAATAATAAGGAGCAAACCGTAGTTGATATGCTTAGAACAAAGCAAAATGATATTAGTAAAAGAAAAAACGGAGAAGAATTAAGTTTTAATTCTGAAAATGATAAAAAAAAATATAATAATATAGAAGAAAAAATAAATATTATAGAAGGGAGAAGTTTGAGTGTTGGTTCTGAAACAAGAGAAGATGTAATGGAAAAAGTTAATGATACAATAGAACAGCAGATGATAAATGAGGAAAAAAATAATGTAATAGAAAAAGAAGAGATAAATATTACGCCTATGCAAGATAATGAGAATAATGAAGAAGAAAAAAAGAATGCTGAAATGTTAGAAAAAATTAATAACACACTTTCCGAGATTGAAGAAAAGAACTCATCTGCAAGATCTGCTATTTTTAGTGAATTAGAAGGAATTGATGATGAAAAATTAAAGAAAGATTTTATAACTGGTGTTTTGACTAAAAAGGATGATAATGGATTAACTTTAATAGAAAGAGTATCTGCTAGTAGGAGTGATGATTTTGATACATTTATTGAGTTAGTTGAGTTTATACCAGACTATGTACCAAATATGATTACAACGGAAAAATATTTTGATGACAATACAGTATTACATCTGCTGTGTGGTTTTGATAACAATAATGGTTATAGAGAACTTACTGGTCAATCGCGAGTTTTCGAAAAAATATTAGATAAAAACAGAGAAAGTATTGAGTTGTTAGATGATAATAATGAAACACCTTTATTTGCGGCTTGTAAGGCTGGTAATTATAAAATGGTTAAACTTTTAGTAGAAAAAGGTGCAAATGTTTCTGCGGTAAATAAAAATAACGAAACACCTTTATTTGCGGCTTGTAGAAAGGGTGATTTGGAAATAGTGGAATTTTTGGTAGAAAAAGGTGCAAATGTTTTTGCGGTAAATAAAGAAGGTAAAAATGTTATTGAATGTATGGGCTATATGTATGGTAATGGTGTAAATGTGGAGCGGTTTTTGAATGAAACAATAGAGCAGAAAAAACGAGATATATATGAACAAATTAAACAAATTATAAATAGTGGAGATGGGTATAATACAATAAAACAAATTATTAGTGATATAAAAGATAATAAACATATACAAGATATTATGGAATTTGTTGATGCAAATAATGAAACTTTATTATTTGCGGCTTGTAGAAAGGGTGATTTGGAAATAGTAAAATTTTTAGTAGAAAATGGTGCAAATGTTTTTGCGAAAAATAGAGAAAATAAAAATGTTTTTAATGTTGCTGACAATGATGATGTCAAAAAATACATAGTTCATTATATGATTCATAAATGTATACATAGTAATAATGTTACAAATATGAAAACTATATTAGATAATAATCGTATCAAAGAATATATACCATCAGTCTTTCAAATGCAAAATAAAGATAGTGAAACACTATTATTTGAGGCTTGTAGACAGGGTAATATTGAGATTGTTAAACTTTTAGTAGAAAATGGTGCTGATGTTTTTGCAAGAAATGGGGATAATAAATCACCTTTAGAGTATATTAAAGATGAAGGTATTAAAAAATATGTAGAACAAGAACAAAAGAAACAATATGTCAATAGATTTAAAGATGCTATTGAACAAAAAAATTATACGGATCTTTCTAACTTAGTTAATGAATATAGTAGTGAGAAATATAAAGAAGAATTTAAAGAAAGTGGTATTGATATAGCAAGTATTGACAATTATACTGATGATACAATACAACAAATTTTGACGCATAATAATAATTTGGTTAATGATACTAAAGAGATTAGAGAAGCAAAGAAAATGACAATGGAGCTTCTTAATGAATATATACAAAAACGTAATATTGATGAAATTTATAAAATTCTTATAAATGAAAGTGAAAAAAAATATATAGATTTTAATGATACTGATGTGCTAAAAAAACTTGTAGAAGTTAGAGATAGTAAAAATGATCGTAAAACTTTATTGTTTAAGGCTTGTGAACAAAGTAATGTCGAGTTAGTTAAGTTTTTGATGGAAAATGGTGCTGATGGTAAAATAGAGAGTGTTATTGATATTCTTGAAAAAGATAAAGATAATATGAATAAAAAGATAATAAAAGGAATGATACAGGGGTATATAAAAAAAAACGAACATAACAGTAAAAGAGATATAATAACTGGCGACTTGCAAGATATTGGACAAACAAAGGAAAAAATTGAAAAATTATATAATGAAATTAGTGGATTTATAAGATTGAAAGATAACACAGGACTTATACAAGTACTTAATGAGTCAAAAAATAAACCTTATATAAAACAAGCATTAAATACAAAAAATACCAATGGAGATAGTATATTTCAGTTAGCATGTCAATATGGTTTTGATAATGATACATTGTATTTGTTGGCACAAAATGGTGCTGATATTTTTACAAGAAATAATTTGAATAAAGATGCTTTAGATAATGTTAATAATCCAACAACAAAACAATATTTGAACGAACTTAGAATACAAAAAATTAAAAGTCAAGCAGAAGAGTATATTGCAAATAAAAATTATTATTCTTTGTCATTATTGGTTAAGTATCATGGAAAAATATTATGGAAACAGATAAAAAAAGAAGACTTCTTGAACAATGTAAATGAAAATGAGAAAGATATAATAGATAATATTTTTAAAGCAGAATCAATAATAGAATCAATAAATAATGTTAGTATAAAACAACAAAATAATATTGATATAGGACTAAGTAATAGTGATGCGTATAATAAAGCATTAGAATGTATTTTAAATCAAGATTATTATAATTTATCATTAATATTAAATGAATATAGAAGGGATATTATTGAAGCTACACATAATGGAGATGAAAGTGTTGTTTTAGCCGATATTCCATCGGATGTTGTGTATAGAAAGCGAAAAAAAAATAGTGGTTATAATCTTGTAGATGTTGCATATTTGTGTAATGATAACATTGTAAAACAAATATTAGAAGAAGCAAAAATATATGAAAATATAATAAATTTTGAAGAATTGGATATAAATTTTGAAGAATTGGATAGAACAACAAGAGTTGGTAACTATAGAAATATAATTAAGTTTTATATAGAAAATAATAAAAAAGAAGAACTTAAAAAAATATTTGAAAATGAAAATAGAAGGGAGTTTTTAATTGATGCTTTAAATACAGTGTATAATGGCGATACCCTACTATTTGAGGCTTGTAGACAGGGTAATATTGAGATTGTTGAATTATTGGTAGAAAATGGTGCTGATATTTCTGTAATAAATAAAAAAAATAATGAAACACCATTATTTGAGGCTTGTAAACAAGGTAATATTGAAGTTATAGATTTCTTGATAAAAAATGGAGCAGATATTTATTTGCAAGATCTTGATGGTAAAAATATATTTGATCATATAGATAGTGGTGAAATTGATCTTAAAGAGGAAGTAAAGGAATATTTAATTGGGTATAAAAATAAAGACCAAGAACAATTGAAAGAAAATGAACAAGAGTTGAAACAAGATGATATATTAGAAAATAATGCAGAATCAAATTTTAGTCAATATGTGGAAGAAAATTTGAAACAAGAAGAAGTAAAACAAAGCGAAGAAAGTGTACAAATGCTGCAAAATGAAGATAGAAAAGAAGCACAAGAACAAGTAGAGCAACAAATGGAACAGTCAACACAAGATGAAGAACAACTACAAAATATTAATACACAAGAAAACGTACAACCACAACAACAACCACAACAGGAATTAAAAAATAATACAGAAATTAATAACAATCAAGAAAAAGTAATAGAATTATATAACAACATTGATAAACTAATAAAAGAAAATAAATATGGTGAAATAAATAATATTATTAATGATGAAAAAAATAAAGAATATATAAAAGATGTTTTAAATTTTAAACCGGATGAAACTGCTGAGACATTTTTAAATTATAAAGATAGTATAACTGGTGAGAATTTGTTGTTTAAAATACTTGTTCACGGTAATGTTGATACATTTAAAATTTTAGTAGATAATGGAGTTGATGCGTTTGCAAAAAATAAATCTGGAAACACAATTTTTAATGTTCTTAAATATGAAGATATTTTAAACAATGATAGCATTCGTGTAAAAAAAACAAAGGAAAACCAAAATACAAAAAATATTCAAATAGGAAATTATTTGGTTCGTAAGTGTATAGAAGGAGACAAATTATATGAATTTCAAAATGCTTTTGATAAACAAAATAATAAACAAGATGAAAGAATAATTAATGAAATATTAAACTTACAAGATGGAAAGGGTGAGACTTTATTATTTGAAGCCTGTAGGAATGGTAATATTGAAGTTGTTAAGTTATTGGTAGAAAAAGGTGCTAATGTTAATATTAAAAATAATGAAGGTAAAAGTGTTTTAGATTATACTGATGAAAATCAAGAAATAAGAGACTACTTAGAAGAACAAATACAAAAAGATAAAGAACAAAAACAAGGTGGTATTATAACAAAAAATATAACTCAACAAAATCAAGAAAAAGAGGAAGAAGTAGTTATTAACAATAATACAAAATCGAAACATAATGCACAAGAATTGGTTGAAGAAAGAATTAATAATAATCAAGAAAGGGTAATAGAAGATCAAAATATAAATATTATCAATAATGATGAACATTTAAAACAAAATGAAGATATTGTAATAAATACCAATCAAAATAATAAGAGTGAGTTGGATAATGGTATATATAAAAACAAAGTAAATAACACTACTGATAATATTAATAGTGAAGAGCGACAATTAGAACGAGGTCAAGTAAATAATAGTTTAGAACAAGAAAAAGTAATAGAATTATATAACAACATTAACGAATCAATAAAAGAAAAAAAATATGATAAAATAAATAATATTATTAACGATGAAAAAAATAGAGAATTTATAAGAGATGTTTTAAAATTGCAAGATGAAAATGGTGAAACACTATTATTTCAGGCTTGCAGAAGTGGTAATATCCAAGTTGTTGAATTATTATTAAATAAAGAAGAAGAATTTGGTGTTGAAAGTATTGGTATACTAAATAAAGATGGTAAAAGTATACTTAATGTATTAGATGAAGAAATTAAGCGACTTGGAGAAGAAAATAGTAGTGATATAAAAGTAGTAAGAGGTTATATACATGGGTATGTTGATAAATATGTAAAAGAAAATATGCCGTTAAAATGGTCTGAGATTAATAAAAATATGAGATATGATGGAGGTGGACGGGACAATCTTAAAAGAAATGTGACTCATGAAGATGCACAACAACAAGTTTATCAAATAGCTTATCATTATGCTAATAATCCAATAAAAGATATTGATCAGAATAAAACTTATGCAATTTCAGATACTCATGGTGATATGGGTGCATTACTTGAATCTTTATTAAGAAGTGGAACTGTTGAATTTGTAAATCCAGAAGAGCCTTGTATTGTTATTGTGAATGACGATAATCCAGACAATAAAATATTAATGCCAAATGTAAGATTAACAGAAAAAAGTAATGGCAATAAATTAGTAGTTCTTGGCGATATTATTGATAGAGGTTATCAAACAGATTCCTGTATAATGTTAATGAAACACTTAATGAATCAGCAAACACAACAAAAATCAAATAATATTATATTTACTGTTGGTAATCATGAAGATATGACAATAAACAATAAGGAGGTTGGTAATACGAATTTTTTAACACTTGATGGAAATTCTGTGGAAAAAGGTAAAAATAAAGATCATAATACAGCCAGAGATATATTTAAAGATATGGTTGAACAAGATCAAATGGTGTTTTGCTATTATGATGAAAATACTAACACTATATATTCACACGTTCCATTTGATATGGAAAATACACAAAAAGCTTTAAAATTTATACAAAATAACAAAAGTGAATTTAGTGAA
>JAGAUJ010000023.1 GCA_017620845.1 Rickettsiales bacterium
TATAGATATACAAAGTAAAGTATTAGCATTTGCATTTGGATTATCTGCTGAAATAGAAAGAAACTTAATATCACAAAGAACAAAAGAAGCATTAAATAGAATAAAGAATGAAGGTAAACATTTAGGAAGAAATATAGGAAGTAAAACAGATAATATTAAATTAAAAGATAAAGAAATATTAATAAGAAGTATGTATCTAGATAAACATATAAAAAAGATAAAAATAGCAAAAATATTAAATGTAAATTATACTACATTGTATAGGTATATGAAAGGGAAGTGGTAGAGTTGGTGGTTGTGGAAACAAAAATAATAAAATTATCTGTGTATTATAGTGGTTTATTATTTATATTTTAAAAGAAAAGTAATTATAAAAATATATATAAAAAATAATAAAATATAAAAATGGTTGTAATAGGGTGGTAGTGTGTGGTTATTTTACAATCGCCATAAATGCACATACTGGCATTAAATGTTAAGTTATTAATTTCTTTAATTGTTGTTATAAGGTATTATAAACACCCAATATAGATAATATATAGATAAAAAAATAGATACAATCTATAAACAAAATATATTAATAAACAACATTAATAATCCATATTTATTATTATTTATATATAAATTATGAGATTCATAGCCATATGTGTATTATATGACTACCACACTGCCTTACCGTCCCTATCAGTTCCATAATATATATTATACAATTTTTTTAGATTACCTTATAGCAAAATATAATTTACCCCTATCGCTTTTTAAATCCATCCAATCTTTATTTTTGACTTATATGTTATTATACTACTAAATACATTAATAAAATAATTATATACGTTCTTTTTATTCTAGTGATAACTATATACTTTTTATTATAGCATTAATTATACATTCTTTATTCTATCAGTACATATATTAGTTAATCTTTTAATCTGTCCCATTGTAGTTTCTATTAAATTTCTTTTATTATTCAATAAATGTTTATCTTCTTCTGATAATGTATTATTATATATGATTTATTCTTCATATTTTTTCTATTTTTTGTAATGAGTATAATATTTTATATTTATTTTTTTTGTTCTTTTACTTCTTCTTTGTATAAATAACCTTTATCCCTAAATAGTTTACTTTCTTTTTTGCTATACTTCATTAAATCTTCTATAACTTGATTATCAAAATACATTACCTTTTCTTATTTTGAAGTTTATTATTTTCCTCAATTCATGATTTTTTTATATTTATTTGTTATAAGATATTTATTATATAGAAGAATAAATAATCTTACAAAAGTCATGTATTTTAACCTGATTATTTTCTTCTGTGATTATTATTTGACTGAGAAAGTCTCATTAATAAATTTATAATTTTTAAAATTAATCTAATTTCAATTTAATTAAAACTTTCCCATCATAATTTACAAGATTTAGTTAATATGAAAAGCGATGGGGTAAATTATAATTTACACAAATTCTATATTGCAATGAACAACACAAATCAACAGAAGCACGTATTTAAACTATTGCATAAATACATACAAACACGAGACGAGCACCAACCACAACAGCACATACACAACTACATATCCTATGTAATATAATAAATATGTAAATTAATTATTTTTTTATTCTTAAACTCTTTTCAAAATCAATGAAGCATTTGTTCCACCAAAACCAAAAGAATTTGACAAAACACAATTCAATTTCTTTTCTTTTGCAACCAATGGAACTAAATCTATATCTTTACAAGCATCATCAACATTTTCAAGATTTAATGTTGGTGGAACTATGTTGTTTTCTATTGCCTTAACACAAATTATAGCTTCTATTGCACCGGCAGCACCAAGTAAATGACCTGTAGATGATTTTGTTGATGACATACAAACTTTATTTAATGAATTAGAAAATACACCCTTAACAGCATTAAACTCAAACACATCACCAAGCGGTGTTGAAGTTCCATGTGCATTTATATAATCAACATCATCCGCATTAAGTCCTGCTTTATTTAAAGCCATTTTAATAGCTCTCTTAGCACCCTTGCCTTCTGGATCTGGTGAAGTTATATGATATGCATCGCCAGTTAGTCCATAACCAACAATCTCTGCATATATTTTTGCACCTCTTTTTTTAGCATGTTCATATTCTTCTAATACTAACACACCAGCACCCTCACCCATAACAAAACCATCTCTATCTTTATCCCAAGGTCTTGAAGCCTTTTCTGGATCATTATTATGTTTTGTTGATAAAGCATGCATTGCAGAGAAACCACCTATACCAGATTCGCAAACAGCAGATTCTGCACCACCAGCAACCATAACATCTGCATCACCTCTTTTAATTAATTCCATAGCTTCACCTATTGCATGAGAACCAGTGGCACAAGCAGTAACTGGCGCCATATTTGGTCCAGCAAAGCCATATTTTATGGAAACTTGACCAGAGATAAGATTTATCAATGCAGATGGTATAAAAAATGGACTTATTCTTTTTATTCCTTTAGTAGATATTGATATACTGGTATCTTGTATAGAAAATAAACCACCTATACCAGAACCAATTATAACACCAGTTTTTTCAAGACTAAATTCATCTGTTGGTTGCCAACCAGAATCTTTTATTGCTTCATCTGCTGCACCAATTCCATACCAAATAAATTTGTCCATTTTTTTTATATCTTTCTTTTCAATATACAAACTAGGATCAAACAAACCACAGTCACTATCTGGATTATCTAAATTAACCTCGCCAGCAACTTTACTTATACTATCTGGCAATTCAGCAGTATCAAACCTTGTTATAGACTTTATACCACTTTTAGAATTAATAATACCGCTCCATGTTTTTGACACATTAACACCTACTGGTGTTACCATACCAATACCAGTAATAACTACTCTTCTATTCATACCGATCCTGTTTTGTATATAAGTTTATAATATAATGAACTAGCTGTTTTGTTCTATATATTCTACTGCTTTTTGAACTGTTGTAATCTTTTCAGCAACATCATCTGGAATTTCAACACCAAATTCTTCTTCAAAAGCCATTACTAATTCTACTTGATCTAAACTATCAGCACCAAGATCTTCAACGAAGTTAGATGTTAAAGTAACTTTTGATTCTTCAACACCCAAGTTTTCTACAACTATTTTTTTTACTTTATTAAAAATTTCGCTCATTATTTCTAAAACGTTATTAATATAAACATAGTTATAATAAATTATGCATTTAAAAAGTCAATAATTAATAAATTAAGAGTATAAAAAATTATTTATAACAATATAAATTGTTAAATCAAATATTATGTTATCTTTAATATTTGTTTTTTATAACAACTTCCAATATCATATAATACTGAATATAACCATATATTACAAACTAACTAATACCTATAAAACAATTACTTATTTTTTATTAAACAATTACATATTACAAACAAAACTGACCCACTCCACAAAAGAGCGGGTCAATCAAAAAAATAAATTACAATATCAATAGTTGACTATAAATTATTGTCTGCCAATAATCTATATTTTTTCCATCTTCTTGTTATATGATTTTTCAAGTTTTCAACACTTTGCGCTGCATATTCTGGATTTGTCTTTTTAATATAATTATACCTTGTTTCAGCATACAAATATGTTTCCAACATATCAAGTTTTGGTTCTTTACTATCTATTTGTAAAGGATTTTTACCTTGTTCAATCAATGTAGGATTATATCTATACAACATCCAAAGTCCACTGTCAATAGCATTCTTTTGTTGTGTGAAACTTGCTTCCAATGGAGCACCATGTGCTATACAAGAAGAGTAAGCAATTATAATAGATGGACCATCATAAGCCTCTGCTTCTTTCATCGCTTTTAATGCTTGTGCTGGATTTGCTCTAATAGCAATTTGTGCCACATAAACATTGTTATACATCATTGCTATTGCACCTAAATCTTTCTTAAATGTATTTTTACCATTTACAGCAAATTTTGCAGATGCGCCCAAATTTGTAGCTTTTGATGCTTGACCACCAGTGTTTGAATAAACTTCCGTATCCATTACAAGAATATTTATATTTTTACCACTTGCAATAACGTGATCTAAGCCACCAAAACCAATATCATAAGCCCAACCATCGCCACCAATTATCCAAACACTTCTTTGTAGCATTACATCAACAATTGAAATTAAATGCATTGCTTCAAAACCACTTTCTTTTGAAAGTTTTTCTTTTATAGTTTGAATTCTTGCTTTTTGTTGTTTAACTTCTTCATCAGTTGTTTTTGTAGAATTTTCAATAACAGCATTTACCAATTCTTCACCCAAAACACCTTTGAATTTTTCCAACAATTCAATTGCTTCTACTTTTTGAGTTTCTTGACTTAATTTAAATCCTAAACCAAATTCAGCATTATCTTCAAACAAAGAGTTTGACCAAGCTGGTCCCCTACCCTCTTTATTTTTAGACCAAGGTGTTGTTGGTAAGTTTCCACCATAAATTGAAGAACAACCAGTTGCATTAGCAACAACCATTCTATCACCAAATAATTTTGTCAACAATGATAAGTATGGAGTTTCACCACAACCAGCACAAGCGCCAGAATATTTAAATAAAGATTCTTTATATTGAATATCTTTAACATTACTTGGATCTGCAAATTCATTTCCTTTTAAAGTATCAAAGAATTTTTTACTTGTTTTTTCATCTTCAATTACTTCATGTTTTGGTTTCATTGATAACGCTTGAACTGGACAAGCAGTAGCACAAATTGTACAACCAGTACAATCTTCTGGAGAAATTTGAATTGTATATCTCTTTTCGCCAGTTTTATCACCTAAAACTTCTTTGAATTTGAAACAAGATGGTGCATTTTCAATTTGCTCTTTTGTATATTCTTTTGCTTCTAAACAAGAATGAGGACAAGCAAGGACACATTGACCACAACTAATACATTTTGATTGATCCCATACTGCTATTTTATCAGCAATATCTCTCTTTTCATATTTTGTTGTATCTGTTGGGAAAGTTCCATCTAATGACATTTCAGAAACTTTTATAGTTTCACCCTGACCAGCAATTAGTCTTGCTGTAAATTCTTTTACAAATTTTGGTGCATCTTCTGGAATTTTATTTTCCAATTCTAATTTACTTGTAACTTCTTTTGGATAATTAACTTCATATAAATGACTTAAACTATCGTCAACTGCTTTCATATTGTTATCAACAATTTCTTGTCCTTTTTTACTATATGTTTTAACAATTGCTTTTTTAATTTCATCAATAGCCTCGTCAGGGTTAATTACATTAGCAAGTTTGAAGAAACAAGTTTGCATAATTGTATTAATTCTTGAACCCATGTGTGCTTTATCAGCAACTTCATAAGCATCTATTACATACAATTTTAAATTTTTACTTATAATTGCTTCTTGAACTACTCTTGGTAATTGATTCCATACTTCATCTTTTGAATAGTGAGTATTTATCAATAAAGTTCCACCATCTTTAATTCTTCCTAAAATATCAATTTTAAATAAGAAATTAAATTGGTGACAACCTATAAAGTCTGCCTTTTGAACTAAGTAAGCAGATTCAATTTTATTTTTACCAAATCTTAAATGAGATTCTGTAATTGAACCTGATTTTTTAGAATCATATACAAAGTATGCTTGACCATAATATTCGTCTCTATCGCAAATAATTTTAATTGTATTTTTATTTGCACCAACTGTTCCATCACTTCCTAAACCAAAGAAAATAGCTTCTTTAACATCATTATTCTTGATAACAAAATCATTACTATAATCTATACTTAAATTAGTAACATCATCTTTTATACCAATTGTAAAGTGATTTTTTGGTTCTGCTTTATCTAATTCTTTAAAGATAGCATTAACCATTGCAGGTGTAAATTCTTTTGAAGATAAACCATATCTTCCACCAACAACTTTAATATTATTTCTACCACATTCAGCAAGTGCAGAAACAACATCTAAATACAATGGCTCACCCAAACTACCAGGTTCTTTTGTTCTGTCTAATACTGCTATTTTTTTACAAGTATTTGGAATTGCATTTACAAAATCTTTTGCAGAGAAAGGCCTGTATAATCTTACTTGTAATACGCCTATTTTTTCGCCTTTTGATGCTTCAATAACTTCTTTTATTGCTTGAACGCCTGAACCCATTACAACTATAACTTTGTCAGCATCTTTTGCACCATAGTAATCAAATAAATGATATTGTCTTCCTGTATGTTGTGCTAATTTATCAAAATATTCTTGAACAATTACAGGAACTGAATTATAATATGGATTTGATATTTCTCTTCCTTGGAAATAAACATCTGGATTTTGAGCGGTTCCTCTCATTACTGGTTTATCAGGTCTTAATGCTCTTTCTCTATGTTCTATAATGTATTTTTGTTCAATTAATGATTTAATAACTTCATCATTTATTAATTCTATTTTATTAATTTCGTGAGATGTTCTAAAACCATCAAAAAAGTTTATAAATGGAACTCTTGATTTTAATGTTGCTAAATGTGCTATTAATGCTGAATCGTGAGCCTCTTGAACTGAACCACTTGATAACATAGCAAAACCACATTGTCTTACAGACATTACATCTTGATGGTCACCAAAAATTGATAAGCCTTGTGCCGCCAAACTTCTTGCTGCAATATGCATAACGCAAGGTGATAGCTCACCAGCAATTTTATACATATTTGGAATCATTAATAATAAACCTTGTGAACAAGTAAATGTAGAAGCCAAACTTCCTGTTTGTAATGCACCATGCATAGCACCAGCAGCACCACCTTCACTTTGCATTTCTGTTACTGTTGGTTTTAAATCAAAAATATTTTTGTCACCTTTTGCACAAAATTGATCTGCCAACTCGCCCATTGGAGAAGAAGGAGTTATTGGATATATTGTGAAAACATCAGACATTTTGTAAGCAATTCTTGCAACTGCTTCATTACCATCAATAGGTAATTTAACTTTTTTTTCTGTCATTGTATACAATTTTATTAATAAAATAGTAATTTCTGTATGTTTGTATTATTAAATAGTAAAATGATAATTGCAAGAATTTTTGTAAATTGTATATATTTATTAGTTCTAAATATCGTTCCTTGAAAATTAATATTTTTTTATTAATATTAACTTTAACTGACTTTAATTTAAAAATGAAAAAAAATAAAATTATACAATTATTTATATTATTAGTTATCACAATAATATTATGTATTCATAATTTGTATAACTATTTATGTTTGGTTTTACTAATATTAATAATTATTCTAAAAAAACAGTTAAAATATTTTATTTTTAAATTATATTATAATATATATTTTTACACAAAATATTTATTTTCACTGAACATAAATAGGTTATATCAACAAAACGATAGAAAAGAAAAAATAATAATCAGTTTAACAACATACAATAAAAGAACAAAAACAGTATACAAAACAATAGAATCAATATTTAATCAAACAATAAAACCCGACAAAATAGTTTTATGGTTGGATAAAAATGAATTTAATATTAATAATATACCAAAAACACTAAAAAAACAGATAAAACAAGGTTTAGAAATAGATTTTTATCACAATATAAAATCATATAAAAAAATAGTGCCATCACTAAAAAAATATCCAAACGATATAATTATAACAGCAGATGATGATGTTTTATATCCAAAAGATTTTATAGAAAAATTATACAATGCTTATTTGTTAGATAATAGTAAAATATACTGCAATTATTCGTTTAAATTTTTAAACAAATATTATCGTCCCACAACAAATATTAAAGAATTGCAATATTTATTTACATATATTGGAACTGGTGCTGGCGCTCTATTCCCGCCAAAAATATTACCAAATGAAATATTAGATGAAGAATTATTTACAAAAATAGCGCCAATACATGATGATATTTTTATATCTACATTATGCATGAAGTATAATATTAAAATACAAAATGTAAATAATGATTATATGAAATATATAAAACTATTACAAAAAAGAACTGTTTTTAATACACAAAGTATAGGTTTAGTAAAACAAAACTACGAACAACACAAAACAGAAATACAACTCCAACAATGTTTAGAGTATTTTAATATAACATTACAAGAATTATAATGTTTTATTATATTTTATTTCCAATTTATTTTTTTTTGATTTTTAATTTGACTTTAAATATTAATATTATACAATAACACAAATTTTATATATAAAATGAATACAATATGGAAAATAAGAACATAGGCATCATAACTGGAATTAATGGAAGTGTAATAATTGCCAAGTTTGACAAAAAAATACCAAAATTATTTAATAAATTAGTATCAGGAAAAGTAATAGCAGAGGTTTTGGAACAATTAGAAAATAATGAAGTAAAAGCAGTTGCCTTAAACTCAACAATTGGACTAAGTTTTAAAGATGAAATTATCGACACAAATGAACCAATAATGATACCAGTTGGAGATTCTTTAAAAGGTAGAATGTTAAATGTTTTTGGAGAACCAATAGATAAAAATGGAGAAATAAAAGCAGAAGTTTATAAGTCCATACATCAAAAACCAATATCACTATTGGAACATAATACAAGGAGACAAATGTATAACACTGGAATTAAAATTATAGATTTGCTTGCACCATTAGAATATGGTGGAAAGGCTGGTTTATTCGGTGGTGCTGGTGTTGGTAAAACTGTACTCATAACTGAAATGATACACAATATGGCATTAAATTATGATGGAACAAGTATATTTTGTGGGGTCGGTGAAAGAAGTAGAGAAGGAAATGATTTGTATTATGAAATGGAAGAGGCAGGAGTATTGAATAAAACAGTTATGTTTTTTGGTCAAATGAATGAACCATCAGGAACAAGATTTAGAGTTGCACATTCTGCATTAACAGCAGCAGAATATTTTAGAGATGAAAAAAAACAAAATGTTTTATTATTAATTGATAATATTTTTAGATTTGTTCAGGCAGGAAACGAAATTTCAGGTTTAATGGATAGAATACCATCACATGTAGGTTATCAATCAACGCTTGCAAGTGATATAGCAGAATTACAAGAAAGAATTGCTGGAACAAAAGAGGCGTCTGTAACAGCAATAGAAGCAGTTTATGTTCCAGCAGATGATTTTACTGATCCATCTGCAAGTCATATTTTTTCACACTTGTCAGCAACAATCTCTCTATCAAGAAAAAGAGCAGGACAAAAATTATACCCAGCAGTAGATCCATTAACATCAACATCAAATATTTTAAATCCAAATGTTGTATCTACTGAACATTATGAATGTGCTAAAAATGTTAGAAAAATGTTAGCAGAATATGAAGAATTAAAAAATATGATTGCAATGTTAGGTTTAGAGGAATTGTCTACAAAAGATAGATTAACTGTTGCAAGAGCAAGAAAATTAGAAAGATATTTAACACAACCATTTTTTACAACCGTCCAATTTACTGGTTTGGAAGGTAAATTTATACCAATTGAAACAACAATAAGCGATTGTAATAGAATTATAAATGGAGAATTTGATGGTATGCCAGAACAAGCATTTTTTATGTCCGGCTCGATAGATGATATTGATTTTAATAAATTTAAGTAAAAGTAAATGAATAAAATTTTAAATTTAAGAATATATACACCAAGTCAACTATTTTTGGAAGAGGTTATAACTAAAATATCTATTTATGGTAAAGAGGGTTTTTATACTATATTACCGAATCATATAGATTATGTGTCTTCTTTTGATGATGGTGTATTAGTATTTGAAAAAGAAGATAAAAGTAGAATTTTTGTAGGAATAAATCAGGGTATTTTAATAAAATGTGGAAGAGAAATACAAATATCAACATTTAATGCTTTATTTGGTGGAAATAGTCTTGATGAATTAAAAAATATATTAAAACAAGCAATAGAAAAAGAGAAAGAATTAATGGAAATTGAAAAAAAACTAAAAGTTTCATTAAAAAATATAGAATTTGAATTATTTAAACAAATAACCAATTTTAAGAAGTATGAATAGTTTAAAAAATAACATTTTAAAACAATTAGAACAAAATAAATTTAAAATAAAATCTAACAATGTTAGTAATGGTAAAATTAATTTTGTTTCAATTCCATCTTTATCTCTAATGTTTTTAATACCAATATTTTTTATATTTATATTAAATGTAATATTTGATTTTAAAAAAAATATTGTTGTATTGCTTTTTATATTTTCAATATTATGTGGATGTTATAATGTCTATAAAACCATAAAAAACTTATGTAATAAAAACAGTGAGGATATAAATGATTAGTAATTACATTAATATTTATAACTTATTATTTTTTATATTTGGTATTGGAATAGACTGTCTTAATAATGTATTTTTAAAAAAAACTGTTAATTCATTTTTAGTAAAAAAAGATAGATCAATTTTATTTTTAAGTTTTTTAATAAGAATGCTTGTATTTTTAATAATTTTTATTATAATATGCTTATGTAATGCAAAAAAACTTTATTTTGTTTTCTTTGGACTTATATTTTCAAAGATACTTTTACTAATAAAAAACTATGTAGATAAACAAAAATGAGAATATCAACTGATGAGGCAATTTTATACCAAAATGGTTTTATAACAATAAATAATACTTTGTTGTTTTCTTGGATTGTTATGTTTATATTGATAGTTTTTGCAATTTTACTAAGAATTAGTATTAATAAAAATAAACAAAATAATAAAAATAATCAAATACCAACTGGCATACAAAATTTTTTTGAAGCACTTCTTGATTGTATAGATGGACAAATAAGACAAATAAGCACAAGAAAAATAGAAATAGTTTTTCCTTTTATTGCAACATTATTTTTATATATAGTATTGTCAAATTTAATATCACTAATTCCTTTGGCAGATTCACCAACTGGATCATTGTCAACAACACTTGCATTAGCATTTAGCATGTTTATCTTTTCAATATGGTTTGGTATTAAAGACAAGGGATTTATAGGATATTTTAAAAAATATTTTCAACCAATACCACTATTATTACCATTAAATTTAATAAGCGATCTATCAAAAATAGTTTCATTATCAGTAAGATTATATGGAAATATAATGAGTTCTGGTGTAATATTAATTATTTTATCGCAAATAACATTTTTATCTGCTGGTTTCCCGATTATAATAAGTTTATTAAGCACCATAACCGGTGTTATACAGGCTTATATATTTTCTGCTCTATCAATGATAGCAATTTCATCTGATAGTTAGTTGTTTTTTTATTAATTATAATTATTTATGGAGAAAAAATGGAAAATGTAACTTATATAGCAATAGCATCAATAATAGCGTCAGCAACTTGTGTTGCAATTGGTGGCTCTGTTGCGGCAATTGCAGAGGGTTCTGTTGCAAAACAAGCAATGCAATCATTAGCACAACAACCAGATGAGGCAAGTGAAATTTCAAAAACTTTATTTATTTCTATGTCATTAGTTGAATCAAGTGCAATTTATTGTTTATTAGTTTCTATGATTTTAATTTTTAGTAATCCTTTTTGGAACTATATATTAACAAAAATGTAATATTATTTTAATTAGGTTGTAATATGAATATAGATATTTTTACACTCATTGTTCAAATAATAAATTTTTTAGCATTAATATTTATACTAAACAAACTTTTGTATAAACCTTTAATCAAAATGATGAAAGACAGAAGAGAATATATAAAAGGAAGTATAGATGGTGCTGAAAATAAGTTAAAGGAAGCAGAAAAAATAAGAACAGAATATGAAACTGAATTAAAAAAAATAGAAAATTATAAAAAAGAAAAAATAAATAAAATAGACGAAGAACTATTTAACTATAAAAATAATGAGATTGTAAAAATAAAGGAGGAACTGGAAATCAAAAAGAATGAATTTATTGAACAATTGGAAAATGAAAAAAATAACATATTAGATGATATGGTTAAACAATTTTGTTATAATACAAAAGACTTGTTAAATAATATATTTTTGTCTTTATCTAATAATTCTTTAAATAAAATAATTCTCGATAAATTCAAAACAGAAATATTAAATTTAAGTGATGAAAACGTTGACAAAATTAATAACACAAATAATAAGATAATTGATTTTTATTCCAGTTTTGAGTTGTCTTGGGAAGAAATGGATAGCATAAAAGATACTTTTGATAAAAGGAATATAACATATGATAACATTAATTTTGTTGTTGATACAAAAATGGTTTTGGGAAACAAAATAAGTGTTAACGGATTAATTATTAATTCCAATATCCAAAATATTATTGACCAATTTACATTAAACTTAAATAAAATTATATAATCAGCATGTTGGAAAGTAAAATTTTAAATAAATTTGATAATATATTAAAAAATACAATAGAATCTTCAAATATTGATAATATCAAAATAGAAGAAGAAGGTATTGTTGTTGATGTTAATAGTTATATAGTTATAGCAAAAGGTTTTACCAAAATTTCAGTTGACGAATGTGTTTTAATATCTGGCAAATATTTTGGAATCATTTCGGTAATAAGGAATGACATAGTAAAAATAATTTTATTAAACAAAACAACAGATATTAACATTGGTGATAGTGTAAAAAGAACATTTAAAACAACAGAAGTGCCAGTTGGCAATGCTGTAATAGGTAGAATTATTAACGGACTTGGTCAACCAATAGATGGTAAAGGTAAAATAAATACTATTGAAAGTTTACCAATTGAAAGATCTGCTATTAATATAATAGACAGAAAATCAGTTAGGGAACCACTACAAACCGGAATAAAAGTTATAGACTCACTAATACCAATAGGAAGAGGACAGAGAGAATTAATACTTGGTGATAGACAAACTGGTAAAACAACAATAGCAGTAGACACAATTTTAAATCAAAAAAATAGTGACATAATATGCATATATTGTTCAATAGGTCAAAGGGATAGTTCATTGGCAAATGTAATAGAAACACTTGAAAATAATGGTGCAATGAAATATACAGTAATTGTTCATGCTGGCGCAAATGAAATTGCTGGACATCAATTTATAGCACCATATACTGCAACAAGTATTGCTGAATATTTCATGCAACAGGGTAAACATGTATTGATTATTTATGATGATTTAAGCAAACAAGCAAAAGCATATAGAGAAATATCTTTATTATTAGAAAAAAATCCAGGCAGAGAAGCCTACCCAGCAGATATATTTTACATACATTCAAGACTACTTGAAAGATCAACAAAAATGAAGGATGAATTTGGTGGTGGTTCAATAACTTCTTTGCCAATAATAGAAACAGAAGCAGAAAATATATCAGCATATATTCCAACAAATGTAATATCAATAACTGATGGACAAATTTATTTGAGTCCAAATTTATTTAGAAAAGGTATATTGCCAGCAGTTGATGTTGGAAGATCTGTTTCGAGAGTTGGAAGTTCCGCACAATTACCAGCATACAAACAAGCAGTAAATACATTAGGAATAGAATATTCACAATTTGAAGAATTAGAAACATTTTCAAATTTCACAACAACTCTTGATGAAGCAACCGAAAAAATAATAAACAAAGGCTATAAAATTAGAGAAATACTAAAACAAAAAAATAACCAACCATTGTCAGCATATGAACAAGTTGCTATATTGTTATGTTTAAATAATAATGTTTTTAAAAAAGTTCAAATTGAAGATATGATTGTTACACAAAATATAATTATAGATTTAGTTAATAAAGATTTTATTAATATTAAAGAATTAGTAGAAAGTGGCAAAAAAATACCACAAGAAATAATAAATTCTTTTATAAATGCAGTAAATATTAGATTAGAAAAATAATATGGATAATTTAAATAATTTAAAAAATAGTTTAGAATCGGCACAAAGTTTACAGAAAATAGTATCAACTATGAAGTCTATTTCTGCTGTAAATATAAAAAAATATGAACAAGTTGCCATTAATCTTATAAAATATAAATCAAATATTGATCTTGGTTTACAAGCAATTTTAAAACAATATCCACATATTATTAACTATATAGATTATGTAGAAAATAATGTAGAACAAGACAATCTAAATAAAAGAGATATAGTAATTATAATTGGTTCCAGTCAAGGTTTATGTGGAAGATTTAATGATAAAGTAAGCGAATTCTACCTTGAAAACTGCATTAATGACAATAACAAATATATCATAACTATTGGTGATAGAATAAATATGCTTATATCTGCACAAAAAATAAATATAGACAAACATTTTAGTATCCCAAATTCAACAGAATTAATAGTTAATCTTGTTTATGATTTATCTAATATTATAGAACAGTTTTTAATTGCTAAAAATTTAAGAAAAGTTGTTGTGTATTTTACATCTCATAATTCACATAATAATGGAAATCTAATAAAAAAAAAGATATTACCATTAGAGAAAAATTATTTTGAAAAATTAGAAAAAATAAAATGGCCAACAAATAAAATTCCATATTGGAGAATTAAAACAAAACAAATTGTTTCAGATTTAATACAACAGTATATTTTTACAAATATATATTTTACAATAGCAAATTCAATGGCATCAGAACAAAAAAATAGATTAATTACACTACAAGGTGCAGAAGAAAATATTAAAAATTATATAACAGATACAAAATTAAGGTATAATCAAATGAGACAAAATATTATAACAGCAGAATTAATAGATGTTGTTAGTGGTGCAAGATTTTTAAAAAGAAAAAATGAAGAATAAAAAGATTATAGTTATTTCTGGTCCAACTGCAAGTGGAAAATCTGGTCTTGCAGTATATTTAGCAAAGCAACTAAATGGCGTTATATTAAATGCAGACTCAATGCAAATATACAAAGGATTACCAATATTATCAGCACAACCAAATAATAAAGTTTTATTAGAAGTAGAACATAGATTATATAATTTATTAGAACCACAAGAATCAAATTCTGTTTTTAAATGGTTAGAATTAATTAAACAAAATATTGATAATATATTAAACAAAAATCAAACTCCAATAATTGTTGGAGGCACTGGTATGTATATCTCAAGATTTATAGATGGAATAAAAGAAATGCCCGATAGTAATGAGGATTTAAGAAATGAATTAAATACACTATATGACAAAATTGGTTGGGATGACTTTTATAATATTGTTAAACAAGTTGATGAAAAGAGTTTAATTAATATAAAAAAAAATGATAAACATAAATTAATAAGAATATATGAAATATATAAAATTAGTGGTAAAAAATTAAGTTATTTTGAAAATTTACCAAATAAAACATTGTATGATAGAGATAATATTTTTCATATAAATATAATACCAGAAAGAGAAGAAACTTATAATTCTTGTAATTTAAGATTTACAATTATGTTAGAAGAATTAAATGTCATTGAAGAAGTAAAACAGTTTATTAATGTCAACAAAAATGTTTTTAATACAAATAGTTCAATGCTACATACAATAGGTCTAATGGAAATTAAAGATTTCATAGAAAACAAAATTAATTATCAACAAATGTATGAATTATCAACAAAAAATACAAGAAATTATGCAAAAAGACAGTTTACTTGGTTTAGAAATCAATTTAAAACTCTTGACATTTTATTAAATTCAGTCATTAATAAAGATAATGTTGAAGGTATATTAACTAAAATAGTAGATAAATATGAAAACATATAATATTTTTATAAAACAAAATAAAGATAATGAAGCGGTTGAAGATATATTATTAATAAAAGAAGGATTTAATATGTTTGCTTTTGTGTTTAATATATTTTGGTTTTTATCTAATAAACTATGGCTATTTGCTGCTATTGCTTTTGCTATTATTAATCTTGTAACTATAATTTTTTCACCCGTTGTTTCATCTGCTTTTATGTTTTTATTTTCATTACTAATAGGTTTTGAAGCCAATAATTTATTGTTGTATCGTTTCCAAAGAGAAAAGTATTATTTTGTCGGTTACACTACCGGAAATAATAGAAAAGAAGCAGAATTACGATTCTTAGATGACATAAATAAAAATGCAAAAAATAATGAAAAGATCGTAATGTAATAAAAAAGTAAAATTAATCATAATAAAATTAAGATAATTCTCACAATACATTAAAATTATATAAATAAATATAAATGTTCTAATAATAACATTTAAAATCAGTTATTCATTTAATATATCTATAATATCACTTATTTTATTTATTGTCTTATTATTGCATTGTTCTAACTTTTTAATAATTCCATCAAATTTTGCATTATTCGGTTTAATATTTATATTTGAAAATAAAAACAATTCTACAATATTTACTTTTAAAACATTTGCAATTTTATTTAACGTGTCAACTTTTGGTGCTATTTTACCTAATTCTATATATGAAATTGTATTCATACTCATATTTACTGAATATGCTAAATCCATTTGAGATATTTTTTTATTTTTTCTAATTTCTCTAATTTTTTTGCCTAACTTTATCAATAATTGTTTATCGTCCATAAATACAATATATTTTATCACAATATAAAATTAATAACATATAGTAAAAATATTTTTATAAAAAACGAAAATGATAAAAAAATATATAAATATCCAAAATTAAACAGTGATGTAAAAATTTTAAAACAAAAATTAAAAGAATATTATAAAAATTACATACAAGAAAAATTGTTTAAATATGAATTACTAAAATAAAAATAGTATCAATCAACAGATTGATACTATCAAAATAACCAACAATACCCTACCATCAACAAACTTAGAATCTTATCAATAGAGAGTATTTATTGTTAAAATAATTATTTTTTTAACTTCTCAACAGCCGGCAAAATACCTTTTTCCAACCATTTCAAGAAAGCACCACCAGCAGTAGACAGATAAGTAAACTTATCAGCAATACTAGCATTATTTAAAGCTGCCAATATATCACCACCACCAGCAACTGATTTTATTTCGCCTTTTGAAGTTATATCTGCGATAATACCAGCCAAAGCATCTGTTCCCTTGTTAAATGGCTTTATTTCATAAATACCAATAGGTCCATTCCAAATAACAACTTTACATTTACCAAGTCTATTTTGTATTAATTCTATTGTTTTTTCGCCAACATCAACAATTATATCATTATCTGTTAATTCATTTAAAGATTTTGTTACAACCGATTGGTTTTCTGCAACTTCTTTTGCAACAACAACATCAACTGGAAGTATAACTTCACAATTATTTGCTTTCGCTTTTTCAAGTAAATCCAAAGCGTCATTTTTTAATTCTTCTTCTTTTAAAGATTTACCAACATTTACACCATTTGCAAATAAAAAAGTATTTGCCATACCACCACCAACTACAACATAGTCAGTTTTAGAAACTAATGCTTTTAATAATTCCAGTTTTGTAGAAACTTTTGAACCACCAACAATAACCATAACTGGTCTTTCTGGATCAGATACTAAAGCACTCAAATTATCTAATTCATATTCTAAATTAATACCAGCATAAGAATCTAAAATTGCAGGAATACCAACCATTGAAGCGTGTTTTCTATGACAAGTTGAAAAAGCATCATTTACATATATATCCGCTAAACTTGCTAATTCTTTTGCAAATTCTGGGTCATTACCTTCTTCACCAGTATGAAATCTTAAATTTTCAAGTAAAACAACTTCGCCAAAATTTGTATTTTTAACATCTTTTTTTGTTTCTTCACCAATACAGTCTTTTGAATAATTAAATTTTACATTTGGTAACAGTTCTTTTAGTCTCTCTAAAACAATTTTTAAAGAAAATTCTTCTTGAAAACCATTGCCTGATGCTTTTCCTAAATGTGATGCCAAAACTACTTTTGCACCATTATTTACAAGATATTCTATTGTTGGAATAGTTGCTTTAATTCTTGTATCATCAATAATTTTACCATTTTTTATAGAAACATTCATATCTGCTCTTAAAAAAACGGTCTTATTGTTTACATTAAAATCTTTTATTTTTTTGAACATTATTATCCTTAATACTAAAAAATAAACATAGTTTTAGATTATTAAATAAATAAATTATTTCAAGAAAAATTTTTATTATTTATTTTGTTTACTTTTTTCTTGAAAATTATTATTTAATTAGTATTATTAGAGCAGTTAATAAATAAATTATATGGTATATTATGAAATACACAAATATTTATAGTAATACAGAAAGCAGAAGTTTTGATAGCGGTTTAAGAGATTATATGTATCTTATTTATAAAAATATGGGAATTGCATTATTTATAAGCGCAATGATAGCATTTTTTGTTGGTAATAGTCCAGTATTATTAGGAATGTTATTTTCAAATCCAATAATTGCTTTAATAATTGCTTTATCTCCAATGTTTTTTGTTTATAGTTTTACAAAATCACTATTAAATTTAAGTATAAATGAAGCAAAAAATAAACTATATATATTTTCTGCTTTGATGGGCTTATCTTTATCTACAATTTTTGCAGTATATACAAGACAAAGTATAGTTGAAACATTTTTAACAACAGCAATTACTTTTGGTGGTATGAGTTTATATGGTTATACAACAAAAAGAGATTTAACATCACTTGGTTCATTTTTGTTTATGGGCATTTTTGGACTGTGTATTGCATCTATTATAAATTTATTTATTAGAAGTGCTGGTTTTAGTTATATGTTGTCTTGTCTTGGTGTTGTTATATTTACTTTATATACTGCATTTAATGTTCAAAAATTAAAAGAATTATATAACTATGTTGGAACAAGTAGCGATGTAGCACAAAAGATGGCAATATATGGTGCATTAGATTTATATATTACATTTGTTAATTTATTTACAACGTTATTACATTTTCTTGGAGATAGGAGAGAATAATATAATATGAAATTAGTTGTTACATACAATATTTTTTTTATTAGTCTTATTGCTATTATATTAAATACATCATTTGCTAATAGTAGTAAGGCTGATCATATTAAAATATATAATAACATCTCAAATGAAAATACAACTAGTGATGAAATAAATAATAATACCGAAAATAGTAATAATAGTAATAACATTAATAGTGATGTTATTGAGCAAATTTTAACAAATAACAAATGTAGCGATATATCAAGTATAGTTGAAAAGTTGATACCATCAGTTGTTCAAATAAAAGCATTTAAAATTAATAATCAAGCAATATATACTAATGGAAATTATTTTGACTATAAAGAATTAATGGATTTACACTCTATTGGTTCTGGTTTTATAATAAGCGAAGATGGTTACATATTAACAAATAATCATGTTATAGAAAATGCTGACAATATATCTGTTTATCTTAATGATACTGAATATAACGCAGAATTAATAGGTGCCGACGAATATCAAGATATCGCTTTATTAAAAATTAATTCAAAAATAAAATTAACACCAATAAATATAAGCAATAATGTTGAATATAAAGTTGGTGATAATATTATTGTAATGGGCAATCCGTATGGACTTGGTATATCTGTAACAAGTGGAATAATATCAGCAACTAATAGACATATAAAAGAAATTGAACTTGGTAATTTAATACAAATAGATGCACCAGTGAACAAAGGTAATTCTGGTGGTCCTTTACTTGATTGTAATGGCAATCTTATAGGAATTAATACAATATCATACTTTGACATTACAGATAAAAATAATACTATAAAAAATAGCATAGGCTTTGCCATCCCTATAAACACAGTCTTAAATACGGTTGATAAACTAAAAGAATTTGGTTATATACAGTATGGTTGGCTTGGTATAAACGGTAATAACATAGATAACGATATCTTTAAAATATTAAATTCAAAAAGAAAAACTGGTATTTTTGTTTTAGATGTTGTAAAAAATAGTCCAGCAGATAAAGCAGGAATATTAGTTGGAGATATAATTATTTCTTATGCTGGAAAACATGTTACGACATTTAATCAATTGTTATCATTAATAAGAGGATCAACAGTTGGTAGTGGTGTTGATATTTTAGTGCTTAGAAACAACAAATATATAAAATTAAGAGCAACAATTGTTGACTCGTCAGAAAATAACAAATACAACAATATTGATGAAAAAATTAGATTAAATTCAGTAGAATTTATGGATATGATTATTACTAAAATTGATGATAATTTTACAGAAAAATATGAAGTTTATAACAACAGACATGGTATGTATGTTATAGATGTAAAAAAAGGTGGATTAGCAGATTATTATGGAATAGAGATTGGAGATATTATACTAACAATAAATCAATTTCAATTAACAAATAAAAATAATTATTTATCTGCAATAGATAATTTAAAATTAAATGGAAATAAAAACTTTTTTATGATTATTAAAAAGAAAAAAAATAAAGAAAATATAGTATTAAAGTTAAATTTTAATTTAATTAATCAATAATTAATAAATATAATGACGGAAAATTATACAGTTTTAGCAAGAAAATACAGACCTCAAACTTTTAGTGAGGTTATAGGGCAGGATGTTCTTATAAAAACATTAACTAATGCAATAGAACAAAATAAAATACATCATGCTTTTATTTTAACTGGTATAAGAGGTGTGGGAAAAACAACAACTGCAAGATTAATAGCAAAATCACTAAATTGTATTGGATTAGATGGAAATGGAAAAGAAACTGTGCAACCTTGCTTACAGTGTTCACATTGTAAAGCAATAGCAAATGGTAATGATCAAGATGTTATAGAGTTTGATGCCGCAAGTCATACAAGTGTAAATGATATAAGAGATATAATAGATAGTATAGGTTATGCGCCAGTAAGTTCAAGATATAAAATTTATATAATAGATGAAGTGCATATGCTTTCAAATAGTGCTTTTAATGCTCTATTAAAAACGCTTGAAGAACCACCCGCTTATGTAAAATTTATATTTGCTACAACAGAAATTAGAAAAGTTCCAATTACAATATTATCAAGATGTATAAGATTTGATTTAAATAGAGTTCCACAAGATGTTTTATCTACACATATTGTAGATGTTGCAAACAAAGAGGGTTATAATATAAATAAAACCTCCGCAAATATTATAGCAAATTCTGCTGAAGGATCAGTTAGAGACTCAATGTCTTTATTGGATAGAATTATATCATTTAATAATTTTTCAAAAGATATTACTGAAGAAGTTGTAATTAATATTTTAGGACTTGGTGGAAAAGAAAAAATATATTCACTATATGAAAATTTGATAAATATGAATACTAATAAAGCATTAGAAATTTTTGAAGAAATATATTTATCTGTAACAAGTGTTGATACATTTTTAAATGATTTATTAGAAATAACACATATTTTGTTAATGAAAAAAAATAAAATAGAAAATAATTCTTTAACAAGTTTTCAGCAAGAATGGTTAAATAAAAATTACAACAATATAACTTTATCATCTTTATTTAGAGTCTGGCAATTTATAATAAAAGCAATTACAGAAATAAAAAATATTTCCAACTACAAAAGTTTTATTGAAGTATTAATATTAAAAATTTGTTATGGAATTAACATACCAGAAATTAATGATATAATAAAAAAATTGAAAAATAATTCTAATGATATAAACTTAAAGAAGGATGATTTAACAAGTATTGTATTAAATACTTTTAATGGTTCAAAAATTGTATAATTATGGCAGATAATACTAATAATAATGACCCAGTAGTCGTAGAAGATCCGGTCGTAGATATAGAAGACAATTCACAAGACAATGTGTCTGGAAGTGTTTCAAATAATAATATAAAATATATTACAATAGTAGCATCTGTTGCAATGAGTGTTATAATATATTTTTTAATGTTTTCTGGCGGAACAAAAGAGGATGTTGTTGATCCAAATACAATTGTAAGAAATGATAAAAAACAAATATCACAAACAACTGGTGCAATTGATGATATAGATAGTTTAATAAGTATAAATTATAATGATACACAATTTGATAATGAAACAAACAAAGAATTGTTAGAATTACCGGAATTACCGGAATTACCGGAAAACATAACACAGAATATAGAACAAGAAATAAAAGATATAAAAAGACAAGAACTCCCAGATAATGTATTTACAAAAGAAGAAGTAGATGAATTAATAGGAATGAAACTAAAAAGTTTTGAAACTGAAATGAATAAAATAAAAAATGAAAGTGAAAAATTGGCAAAAGAATTAGAAAAAAGAAAACTTGAAGAAGAAGAAAGTAAAAAAAAGAAAAAATTTTCAAATGTTTTGGGCGATCAAAGTGCAATCACTCCACCAGTTGGAAACAATGAGCAAACACCGCCAACAGCACCAACAGCAGACACTGGTGGCTTACCACCAAATATTGGAGGTGATACTATACAATCATTAGAAGAACAGAAAACAGAAGAAGAAAGACAATTAAAAATAGCACAAAGAGCAAGAATAATGCAAGAAAGAAAATCTTCTAATATGTTCAAAATGAAAGGTGGTGGTGGTGGCGATGAATTAGAGGCAGAACAAGATAGTATTATTATAACTGACAAAGACAGTTTACATAATATAGAAGAAACAAAAACTGATATAGTAACAACAAAAACATCTGATTTATCAAGAACAATTTCACAGGGTAAAATAATAGCAGCAGTTTTAGAAAATGCTATAAACACAGATGTTCAAAATCAAGTTAGAGCAATAATTTCAAGAGATATTTATTCTGAATCTGGCAAAAATATTTTAATTCCAAAAGGCTCAAGAGTAATAGGTACTTATAGTTCAACTGCAAGCACAACTGTTGCCAGACTTGATATTACATGGACAAGAATTATAAGGTCTGATGGACTTAATATTTCAATTAGTTCAACAACTGCTGACAATTTGGGTAGAGGCGGTGTAGAAGGTGATCTTGATAACAAATACACACAAATAGTAAAAAATGCTTTCTTATCAAGTGTTGTATCAATAGCGAGTGCTGCCTTAGTTGATAAAATAACTAATACAGTTACAACCACAACAACAAATGGCACTGCAACAACTACAACATCAAATGCTACAAATAGTGCAATTATAGATGCAACACGAACCTTTGGAGACGAAATGCAAAGTATAGTAGATGGACTCAAAGAAGAAAAACCAACAATAAGAATTTCACAAGGAACAAAAATTAACATTGTTGTTAATCAAGATTTAACATTGCCAATATTTAAGTCAAAGGGAAAATATGAAAAGTTTTGAAGCATTAGAAGTATATTTAAAACCAATATCAATACTATTAAGTAAAGATGGAATAAGTGAAATTTCAATAAATGAGCCAAATGAAGCCTGGGTTGAAAGACGTGGAGATATGTTTAAAGTTGCCCTACCTGGATACGATACAAAACATTTAAAATCATTAGCAAGATTAATTGCAGAATCAACAGATCAAAAAATAAGCGAAGAAACACCTTTATTATCAGCAACATTACCAGCAGGATATCGTATTCAAGTTGTTTTTCCACCAGCTTGTGAAAATCACACAGTTATAATGTCAATAAGAAAAAAATCAAGTTTATCTTGGACTTTGGAAGATTATGACAAAATGGGCGCTTTTGCAAATACTGCGATAGAAAAGGTTGTAGATGAAAATAATATTATTTTATCAAAATTACTAAAAGCAAATAGAATAAAAGATTTTTTATACCAAGCAATTTTAACTAAAAAAAATATCATAATAAGTGGAGGAACATCAACTGGTAAAACAACATTTACAAATGCTTGTTTAAGAGCAATTCCAAAAGTTGAAAGACTTATAACAGTAGAGGATGCCCGAGAAATTGATTTAGAGCAACATCCAAATAGGGTTCATTTATTGGCTTCAAAGGGTGGACAAGGAAGAGCAAATGTTACTGCACAAGATTTAATTGAGGCTTGTTTAAGATTAAGACCAGAAAGAATTATAGTTGGTGAATTAAGGGGTTCGGAAGCATTCGCATTTTTAAGAGCAATAAACACCGGTCACCCAGGTTCAATATCAACGCTTCACGCAGATACACCAGAAATGGCACTACAACAGCTAAAACTTATGGTTATGCAGGCTGGACTTGGTATGCCACCAGATGATATAATGAATTATATTAAAAATGTTGTTGATGTGGTTGTTCAGTTAAAAAGAGGCGCAAAGGGTAGAAGATATATTTCAGAAATTTATTTTAAAGATAAACAAGAAGACTAATTATGAAAAAATACAATAAAACCATATCAGTTATAGGTTGCGGTCGTTGGGGTAGTTTTTTGGCATACTATTTAGCAAATTACTGTGTAAATAATGTTTTACTATATGGAAGAGAAACAAGTAAAGATTTTCAAGAACTAAATACAACAAGAAAAAATACTTATTTAACTTTATCACAAAACATTACATTAACTTCAAACATTGAAGATACATTATTGAACGATGTAATTGTTATATCAATAGGTTGTCAAAATTTAAGAGATTTAGCAAAACAATTAAATAATTATAACTTACAAAATAAAACTTTTGTTTTAGCAATGAAAGGTTTAGAACAAAATACAGGTAAAAGACTCACTGAAATAATAAATGAAGAAATTAAACAAAATATAAATGTATGTGTTTTATTAGGACCAGGACATGTTCAAGATTACTTAAAAAAAGTGCCAAGTTGTGCTGTTGTTGATTCTAACAATATTGAAATAAAAAAACAAATAGCAGACTTATTTAATAGTGAATTAATGCGAGTTTATTATGGAAATGATTTAATAGGAAATGAAATTGGTTCTGCATTAAAAAATGTTATAGGTATTGCTGCTGGGATATTAGATGGTTTAAATTGGTATGGCTTAAAGGGTGCTTTAATGACAAGAGGACCGCTTGAAGTTGGAAGAATTATTGAAAAATATGGTGGCAACCCAATAAGTGCTTACGGTTTGGCTCATTTGGGCGATTATGAAGCAACTTTATTTTCCAAAAATAGTCATAATAGACAATTTGGTGAAAATTTTATTCTTAATAAAAGTTTTGATAAACTCGCAGAAGGATATTTTACATTAAAGGCGGTGTATAATTTTGCTAAACAAAATGGGATATATTGCCCAATTTGTGAGTCACTTTATGAATTTATATACAATAAACAAGATATAAATTATGTTATTCATAATTTATTTGATAAGCCCATAAAACAAGAGTTTGAGTTGTAAGATATTGTATAGTTTTAATTTACATGCAATAAGAAAGATTAATTTGTAACAAATCTATTCTTCCATCAACCATTCAATAATATTTTTACATTTTATACCTTCATTATCACCAGTAAAAATTTCATCCATACTTAACACCACTTTATCGTAATTATCTTTTATTATTTTTAATGGTTTTAATTCTCTTTCTTTTGTTTCTTCTCCTAACATAGTTTCACATACTTGAAAATATGTTGTTATCCCATCTTTTTCGGCGACAAAATCAATTTCTACATTATTAATTTTGCCAATATATACTCTATATCCTCTTCTAATTAATTCCAAATAAACTATATTTTCCAATATTCTTCCATTATCAGCATTTTTACCAAGTAAAAAATTTCTTATTCCAACATCAACAATATAATATTTACTTTGTGATTTTAAAATATCTTTACCTTTTACATCATATCTATCAACTTCATAAAATAAAAATGCATTTTTTAAAGCGGTTATATAATTTTCTACTGTTGTTGCGTGTTTATTTTCTCTTGTTGTTTCGTTATTTAATATATTTTTTATATTATTAATTGATGTTATATTACCAATATTATCACTTAAAAATAGAATAATCTTTTTTAGTGTTTTTGCATCTTTTATTTGCACTCTTTCAAAAATATCCTTCATTATAATTGATGAGGTTATACCATCTAATATAACATCACTTTCTTTTTTAGTATAAAAATTAAGTAAACTTGGCATACCACCATATTGTATATATAAATTAAATGTTTTTTTATTAACTTCAAACTTATTAAATTCTACAAATTCCTTAAATGACAATGGTAATAATTTTATTTCAATATACCTACCAGCAAGATATGTTGATAATTCACTTGATAATAAATAAGCATTTGAACCTGTTATATAAATATCAATATCATTATATTCAGCAAAAAGTGAATTAATTACCAATTCCCATTTTTCCACTCTTTGTATTTCATCTAAAAGTAAATATGTTTTTGGTTTAATTTGTTTTTTTAATAATTCATATAATTCTTTATCTGTAATATATTGATACTTATATTCTTCAAAATTTATATAAATAACATTACTATTTTTCTCTTGCTTAAAATTATCTCCAAGTAAATTTAATAAGGTTGATTTTCCGCATCTTCTAACACCAGTTATTACTTTTATAAAATGTTTATTTTTAAATAATAATAAATCATTTATTTTATCTCTATACATATCAATATATTTTAACAACTTTTTTCAGTATACTGAAATAAAATAAAAAATCAACAACTTTTTTCACTATACTGAAATAAAATATACATTCTAATATTTCAAATATATTGTTTTATATTTTTTAATAACATTTTTTTAAATATTATTCTTATTCATACAAAAATAAATCATTTAAAAAATAAAATTTTATCAATTTTATTATTATCAATATTGTTATAACGAACCCACAAGTCGTCAATATTATTGACGACTTTAACATTGTTTATATTTTTATCTATTTTGTTGGTTTTTTGAGGTATTTATAATATTATTAAACTCTTTAATTACAACTTCAAGTGTTGGCATTAATAACTCTTTTGATTTTTCTTGTATTTTTTTTCTATAATTATGATCAGCAAAATTTGTATTTTTTTTCATTGAATCCAATTGTTTTGTAAAAAATTCTAAATGCTTATTTTTATTTTTAAACAAACATGCTTTATCCAATATCTTATCATATATAATTTTAAGCAGATATCCGTTTCGTTCTTTATTTTTAATAGAGACTAATATTTTTGATTTTAACTCTCCAACCATTTCTTTTATTATATTTTGTTCAATTTCTTTATATTTGTTTGTTTCTATACTATTTTCTATACTATTTTTAATTTTTTCATTACATTTATAAATTGCCAAATTATTAATCATTATACAAAAATCTATATAATAAATAGAAGAAATGCCTGGTTTTATTTTTGTTTTACATTGTTTAGCAATATTATACAACACCTCAGCATTTGCGCCTTCATTATTATAGATATATTTAATTGTATCTTCTATTTTTTTTGGATCTTTAACGGCCTCATCCACCATCTTAACCATTTCGTCAGCCACTTTAGAATTCTCATTCATTTTTTGTATATTCGCTCCAACAATACTCATTGTTTTTGGTTGTGGTGTTTGTGATATAAGTTGTTCTATTTCATTATTAACAATATTTGTTTTTTTTGGTTGTGGTGTTTGTGATAAAATTTGTTTATTTTGATTATGAGCAACACTTGCACTTCTTGTTTTATTGGTACCTAATTTTATATTATTTTGAGGAGAATTTAATGATTTTCTTATACTATCTGTTCTTGTTGATCTCGGAGTATTTAGCGTTGATTTTATTACCGTTTGGTCTATATTTATTTCTGTTTGGTTTTTAAGTATTTTAATCGTATCTTCTTTATCATAATCTATATTTTGCTCTTTCATTTGATGTATTATGCAATTTTGATTACAAATAACGCTTGCACTTCTTTTTGTTTTTTGTCGAGTAGGTATTTTTGATTTTAATGTTTTTATTCTTGAACTACTTACTTCAGATTTTGGTGTTTGTGATAAAATTTGTTTATTTTGAGGAGAATTTAATGATTTTCTTATACTATCTGTTCTTGTTGATCTCGGAGTATTTAGTGTTGATTTTACTACCGTTTGGTCTGCATTTATTTCTGTTTGGTTTTTAAGTATTTTAATCGTATCTTCTTTATCATAATCTATATTTTGCTCTTTCATTTGATGTATAATTAAATCACTAATGTCACCATCGGTAATTTCTTTTATTTTATTTTTTTTATAGTAGTTTTGTAATTCTTCTAATAATTTTAAATTTTTACCACCACTAAAATCATTCAATAATATATCTCTCTCTATAATATCAACTTTATTTTCTTTAATGGATAATAAAATACAAAGCTTATAAAGAAACAAAGTTTGTCTGTAAGCACTATCTTTATATGTATTAATAAATATTAAAGAATTTGTTGTCATGTTACGAAATATTTGTATTTTTTTTAATTGATTATTTTTCTCAAAAAAACATATTTTCCATATATATGCATACATATTTTTAAGTACTTCTTCATTACCAGATATAGCTTCTTGTAATGTTCTTGCTCCAAGTGTATGTTTATCATTATAACTCATTTTTTCCCTTAAAATTAATAATTATTAATAATAATTGTATATTGTTATATATTTTATCTTCTTTGTCAAGAAAAAATATACTAGTAATCTCTATTGATTTATTATTTTAAACCTTTATCATAGAATTAACAAATATTATAATCTTTTATGAAATATATTTTATTAATTTTAATGGTATTTTCAGTTATATCTTGTAGCAACAAAGTTATTAACCCACTTGAAATACCTCCATTTTTAAACGAAACACACAATGCAAATTAATGTTTTTACAATTTTTCCAGATATAATAAATGACTTTTGTTCCAAATCATTATTAGGCAAAGCATTAATAAGCAACAAATGGAAATTAAATGCAATAAACATAAGAGATTATTCAACAGATAAACATGGAAAAGTTGATGATATTCCATACGGTGGTGGACAAGGAATGATTATGCGTGCAGATGTATTGGGTAATTGCATTGATAAAAATTGCGATAAAAATACAAAAATATTATATATGTCTCCAAGGGGAAAAATATTGAATCAACAAAAAATAAAAGATTTAATACAACATAATAATATAAGTATAATATGTGGTAGATATGAAGGTATAGATGAAAGAGTTATCCAAAAATATAATATTGAGGAAATATCAATAGGTGATTTTGTTTTAATGGGTGGTGAATTAGCAAGTTTGGTATTAATTGAATCATTAGTTAGATGTATAGATGGAGTAATTGGGAACGAAAATTCTTATAAAGAAGATAGTTTTGGTGGAACAACTAACAATATATTTAATAATCTTCTTGAATATCCTTTGTATACAAGACCAGAAATTTGGAACGATATGAAAGTTCCAGATGTTTTGCTGTCTGGACATCATAAAAATATAGAAAAATGGAAAATTGAACAATCTATAAAAATAACAAAAGAAAGAAGACCGGATTTGTATGAAAAATATTTGGAGAATAAAAATGATAATTGTTAGTATATGACGATTTAAAAAATTCTAAAAAATAAAATAAATGTTAATATACTAATACTATTGTTATAAAATAACATTATAAATATACTAACTACAATTTAAATATTAATATCACCACAAAAAAAGAAAAATGAAATCTTAAAAAAAGTAACAAACATATAGAATAATAATATATTATTATTTTTATTATATATAAAAATAAATACAAACACACATTTTATATTAAAAATATAACAACACCAACTTAATGTTAAGTTAGTGTCAATTATTTTAATAATATTTTATAACATTTACTTCAAGTTATTACAACTTTACTATCTCTTCCATTTTTTTAATTTATATCTTATTTCATTTTTATAACAATTAATATTATATATTGACAACCAACAATATTAATTCTATATATTTATGATACTAAGTTTATATTATCAAATATTTTATTGTAATACTTTAATGTTATAATTAAGCAAATTATTTTTAATATAAATAAAAAAATAAATAATATTTATCGCAATTATTACTAATAAGTAATTTAAAAAACACTAATTTATTTAATGTTTTATTTAATTGATTACTTTAATTAATATTTAATAAACTTATAATAATATCTAAACACTAGTTACTCCTTTTTAAAGGAGTAATTAAGAATATATTTTTTTATTATATATAATCATTTATTTTATAACCATACTTTCAACAAATAAACACATTTAAGTTGTATATTTACTTAAATGTGCTTATTTATAATTATCAATAATATTAGTAATATTCTAATAACACTTAATGCTACCAAGTAATCTTAACCTCACCGTCTCCTTCATGTGTAGCATTAAAACCAAGTCCCGAACCATCACAAGTAAACTTAGAAGTATCACAATATCCAGAACCACCGCCACCATTTGATCTATTATCTTCATCACCAGTAGCAGAAGCACCACCACCACCATAATAACCACCACCACCGCCGCCGCCACAATATTCCGTGTCACTTTTACTATCATAATTACCATTTCCACCTTGACCAAAAGTTCCATGGCTTCCAGTCCAATGAACTCCTCTTTCAGAATTACACATATTTGTACGAGTACTATTCTTTCCTTTACTACACATAACTGTTATTCCAGCAACCTGCCCCGAAACACTTCCTTCATATCTATCCTTAGAAGAACCACCGTTTCCACCATGAACACCATAACCACTATCGCCAGAACTATTATTACCACCACCACCAGCACCAGAGCCTATCTTGTGACCATCATAAGCTTCTCCACCACCTCCACCAGCAACCAACAACACAGCACTTTTATTTCCAGATAAAGAAGATAATAAACCACTTGCGGTAGCTACATGTGTAGCACCACCACCGCCATTGCCTTGTTTCGCACTACTATTACTACAAGAACCACTACCGCCACCATTAT
Source organism: Rickettsiales bacterium (assembly GCA_017620845.1). GTDB lineage: Bacteria > Pseudomonadota > Alphaproteobacteria > Rickettsiales > UBA1997 > RGIG8782. The sequence continues at coordinate 30,768 of JAGAUJ010000023.1, forward strand.
AACCGCCAGCAGAACCTTCAGTTGCTGTTTTACCAACTCCACCAACAACAACATAATACTTGTTACCATCATTATAATTTTCACTCTCTAAAACACCCTTAGTATAACCACCTTTACCACCTTTATAAGTAGTGTTTGCACCCTGTGCTCCCCACAACTCAAAAGTAATACTTTTTTCAGCAGTTTTAGCTCCGTGTGGAACACAGAATGTTCTATCAGATCTACTTTCATATCCAAAAGTCATACTTCCACTTCCAATTTTCCAAGTTCCTTTATAACATTCAAGAGTTCCATTCACTGCAACTTCGCTTGTTGTATTTGTTATTTCAAAACTATCTCCATTACTTACATTTGCACCAATACCTCTATATGTATCCTTAGTTACCAAATCACTACACCAACCATTAACACTAACACTTCCATCTAATCCAGCACCCAAATCTCTTGGTATATAACTCTTATGGCAAAAAGCATGTTGTGTAACATTATTACTAACAGTAAAAGTTTCTCCATCTGACGCAACTCTATAACCATTTATGGCACATATCTTAACAACTCCAGTATCTACA